>NZ_JBBNLT010000020.1:0-14431 GCF_040092345.1 Collinsella sp. CLA-ER-H7
ATTTCCCCGGACAGGACCACCTTTGCCGCCGAGACCTTGAACTGCCTGTCGTATCGCTTTCTTCTTTGGGTCATCTTGAACACCTTTCGCTCTTAAATAGGTGTCCAATTCATCATACCCACTCCACATTGGAATCCTCCGATGCGTCTTCGCACGCTCGCATGACCTCGATACCATGCGAGCGTGCGAACTCGACGAGCTCTGCGTTGCGGGCGTTTATGGTGCCGAAGGCGGCGGGGCACACGATAAGGCGCGCGCAGTGGACGAGGAGCTCTTTGGCGCGGGCTATGGTTTTATCCCCGATCGGCTCGAAGGCGCGCTCGGCCACGCATTCCGTCGCCAGGTCGCGCGCGAGCTCGCAGTCGATGTCCCCTTCGTGCAGAACGCCCGCGTAGAACGCCTTGCCCTGCCGGATGAGCTGGCGAAACACAGCCGACCCCGTACCTGCGCCGGCGATGACGAACGTGTGTGCATCGCCGTGTGGGCGCCCAATTTCCACGCTGCCGAAGCGCTCGTTGAAGGTGCCATGTTGAAGGCCGTAGAGCTCGCCAATCGTCTCGCGCGTGAATATGTCCTCGGGTGCGCCGGCGCGGAAGACCCGGCCGTCCTTCACGCAAATCACCTTGTCGGCGCTTTTCTGCGCGAGCTCGAGTTCGTGGATGGACATGATGACAGCCACATTCCGCGATTTCGCAAGGTGGCGAAGTATTCGCAGCAGGTCGATCTGGTAGCGGATATCGAGATACGACGTGGGCTCGTCGAGCACGAGCACACTCGGATCCTGCGCGATGGCGCGTGCGAGCATGACGCGCTGGCGTTGCCCGTCGCTTATCTGCATGAAGTCGCGCTCGGCGAGCTCTTCCACATGTGCGGTTTTCATGGCCTCATCGACCCGACTATGGTCGTCGGGCGAGAGTGTGCCCATTCGCCCGGTGTAGGGATGCCTTCCCGCCTCCACGATATCGCGGCAGGTGAGGAGCTCGGTCCGTGGGCGATCTGTCAGCATAACGGCAAGGTTCCTTGCGAACTCCGCCGTCTTCCATCGGGAAATCTCTCGCCCGTCGAGCTCGACCGCGCCGGCAAGCGGTGCCAGATGGCGCGTGATGGTTTTCAAGATGGTCGACTTGCCCGAGCCGTTCGGCCCGATGAGCGCCACGACGTCGCCCGCGCGAACCTCCAGATCGACGCCTTCGACTACGACCTTCTTGTCGTAGCCCGCCGACAGGTCGCTTATGCGGAAAAGCGGCGCTCCGTCAGCCTGCGTTTCGACCGGGGTTTCGAGGTTCGACTCCGCTCGAAGGAGGCGTTCCGCGCGCAGTTCCGCGCGAGTCGAAAGTGCCTTCTGGCGCTTTCGTGCGAGCTTAGGACTGCCTAAGCATGGAATGTCCCCTCCGAGCGTTTTGGGCTGCGGCACGAATTTCCCCATCTACCTCACCCGCTTCTTCAACATGAGCGCGATAACCACCGGCGCGCCGAAGATGGCGGTGACGGCGCTGATGGAAAGCTCGACGGGGGAGAACAGCGTGCGCGCGATCAAATCGCAGCCCGCGCAGAAGATGGCGCCTCCCAAGAAGCACGCAGGAATCACGCGGATGGGCTTCGACGACTTCAGCGCCGACTTGACGAGATGCGGAACCGCGATGCCTACGAACGACACCGGACCAGCGAACGCGGTCACGCAGGCGGAGAGCATGCTCGCTAGAAGGACGAGCACCACGCGGAAGCGTGCGACGTTCACGCCGACGCTTTTTGCGTAGGCTTCTCCCAGCTGGAAGGCGGAAAGGGGCTTCGATATCGCGAATACGCATGCGCTCACGGTGATCACCACGACCGCGATGACCACGACGTCGTCCCAACTCGAACCCGAGAAACTACCCAAAGACCAGTTGTGCAGGTTCACGATGGACTGGTCGTCGGCGAAGGCGATGAGGAAGTTCGTCGCCGCCGAGCAGATGTATCCCACCATGACGCCCGCCACGATGAGCATGGCCATGGAACTTATGCGCCGTGCGATGAGGAGCACGAAGCCGATGGTGATGAGCGAGCCCAGAAACGCTGCGGCCACCATGGCCGGCGAGGACATGGCCTGGTTCGCGCCCAGAAGTACGATCATCGTAAGCGCGACGACGAACTTTGCGCCCGAGGAGACGCCCAAGATGAACGGGTCGGCGATGGGGTTGTTGAAAAACGTCTGCAGCAGGAATCCGGAGAGCGAAAGTGCCCCGCCGAGAAGTACGGCTGAAAGCACACGCGGCAGGCGAATCTCCCAGATGACTTGGCTTTCCATGGAATTGGCCGCGCCGCCCGAAAGGATGCCGGGGATGTGGTCTGCGGGCACGAGCACGCTCCCGATGCACAGGTTGGCCCCGACGAGCACGATGAGGACAACAGCGAGCAGCGCCGTCACGACGCGACACCGCGCGGCGCGCCCCGATTCGTCGTATGTCATGGAAAGCCGGCTTCTCATGACGCTAGCCAAGCTTCCTCAGATAATGGAAGTCGCTCGCGTCATCGCCGGTGAACGCCCCGTGCAGCTCGTCGATAATGTCGGCGGTAGAAGTCATCTGCTGATACATGTCGGCGCATGTGACCCAGACGTTGCCGTTCTTCACGGCTTTGAACTGCGACAATAGCGCGTTTTTGCTTACTAAGTCGTTCAAGGTGGCAACCGATTCGTCGATGGTGCCGTTGTAGACGATGATGTCGGCATCCTTCGCCGTCGCGTAGAAGCGCTCCATTTCGAGCGTTACTGACGAACCTGACGTCGACGCCGTCTGCGCGTCATCGAGCGCGTAGCTGCCGCCTGCAAGCTCGATCATCTGCGCCACGTAGTCGCCCGCCCGCCGCGTGACGGCGGCCCCGTTCGAGTTAATGTAGAAATACGCCACGGTTTTACCTGACGACGCGAGCCCCGACGTTTGCTCGACGCGAGCCTTCTGCTCGTTGAACAGGTGCGCGGCCTCGTCTTCCTTGTCGAACAGGACGCCGAAAAGCTTAATCCACTCGACGCGCCCGAGTGCTTCGGGCTCGCTCGACGACTGTTCGGTGAGCACGACGAGCCCGAGCTTCTGCAGCTTTTCCTTCACATCGGGCGTGTGGTTGATCATGGTGTTCTCGATGGCGAGGGTGCAGCCCGAGGCCGATATTCGCTCGTAGTCGGGCGCGCTGTACTTGCCGCCGTAGGCGATCGCCCCACTTTCGAGCGCGCTTTTGAAGCCCCCGACCGAGCAATCGTCGGCCTTCGTGCCCGACATGAGGATATTGTCGTTCGCATCGAGCGCGTCGACCAGGCACATCGTCGCCGACGACACGAGGTACACCTTGTCGGCGGGGCGCCTTATGACCGCGATGTCGGAGCTCAACCCATCAGGTACCTTTGCATTTTGCGGCACCACGAGGAAGCGCTCCCCGTTCGAAATGCAGATAAGCCGCAGGCCGCCTTCGTACTCGTCGACAGTGAAGTGCTCGGCGTATTCAAGCTGAAGCGTCCCCGTCGGCTTCCAGCCGCAGCCCAAATCGGCGTTGTGGAAGTCGGCCGCGGCGTTTGAAGCCGTTCTCGCAGGGGAACCGCCGCTTGCTTCGTCGCCCGATTTCTCCTTCATGGTGGATGAATCGAAGTGGAGCGTGTAGTCGATGGTGTGCGGCGTCGACATGGCGACGGTCTCGGCCGACACGGCGATGTCCTCGTCGAGTGTGACGGGTATCTCGAACGTGGAGTTGCCGCCGTCGTTTACGGGCGCGTAGTCCACGCCGTTGACGGTCATTTTGTCGTAGTTCGAACTCGACCAGGTGATGGTCGCGGTGTAGGCGTCGCCATCCTTCACAATTGTGGTGGGTGAGGCGATGCTTGCGCGCCCTGACCCGCCGGAGAGCGAGACGCTCACAGTGTATTCCTGAGAGCCTGCCGTGCCACCGGTCGCGTTCGGGCTCGCACTGCACCCCGCGAAGGGAAGCGCGAGCAGGGCGACGAGAACGCAGGCGATCGCGCGCGCCGCGATGGTGCGGCGCTTTCTGCTTTCCCCCTTGGGAAGAATCGACCGCATGGCGTTACTTCAGCGCGTCGGCGCGCAGATCGACGCCGGCGGATTCGAATACGAGCGTGCGGTCGTACCACCGCTCCCTTTTAATGCTCCACGCGGCGCAGGCGGTGTCCTCGTCGAGCGCATCAACGGGCACGTCGTAGGTGTACTTGCCTTCCGCGTTTTCCACATAGGGGATGAAGTCGGCCTCGCTTGCGGCGGCAGCCTCGTCGCCCGTGCCCATGAAGAGCTTGCCGTAGCCCGTGCCGGAAAGTGTCATCACGCAGTGCATGGAGCCGTTTTCCACGATGAGCTGGGCGTTCACAATCCTGAACATGTTCGAGCTGGAATCTACGGTAATCGGATAGGTGCCGTCGGCCACCTTGTCGGCGGTGATGGGGGCAGCGCTTGCGCCCTCGGGCGCATCGGCCGCCTGTTCAGTTTTTTCCTGGGAATCGGCATCGCTTGCCTTTGCGCTGTCGATTGAATTTCCGCCGCAGCCGGCGAGCGAGAACGCGAAAAGCGCCGCCGACAGGGCGAAGGCGAGGGTTTTCTTCAACATGGAGGGGTTCCTTTCAATCGCTTCGACCGCCCGCGCCGTGCGGTGGGCGCGCGGGATGCGAATGCAACGGGCATGCGCCGTCAGTCGGGGAAGGCGCATGCCCGTTGCACGGGGACGCGACCGGCGCCCCCGTGCGCGGCGAGTTTACAGCTTGGCGATGGCGTCGTCCACGTGCGAGACGTAGATGTCGTCGACCTCGACGTTCTGTCCCAGACCCTGGAGCAGGCACGTCACTTCGAAGCCAGCGGCCACGAACTTTGCAGCCCAGCTGTCGGGGTCGGTCTCGTCTGCCATGTCGTTGTTCGCGTGGTCGCCCGCGACCACCATGAACGGCGCGAGCACGGCCTTCTTGTAGCCTGCGGCGCTCGCGGCGGCGATAACATCCTCGCAGGTCGGTTCAGCCTCGACGGTGCCGACGAAGAACTGCGTCAAGCCCTCGTTCTTAAACACTTCCTGCATCTTGGCATAGTCGGCGTTGGAATCGGCTTCGGTGCCGTGGCCCATGAGGCACAGCGCCGTCTTGCCGTCGTCGAAGGACGCCATGTTCTCCTTAATGGCTGCGGCCACCTTCTTGTAGTCGTCGTCGGAGGTGAGCAGCGGGTCGCCGAGCGAGATTTTGTCGAACTTGTCGGCGTACTTGTCGAGCTCGTCTTTCACGTCGGTGTATTCCAGGCCACCCATGAGATGCGTCGGCTGCACGACGATTTCCTTCACGCCGTCTTCCACGCATCGGTCGAGCGCCTCGGTCATGTTGTCGATCGTGATGCCGTCGCGCTTCTTCAGCTTGTCGATGATGATCTGCGCGGTGAAGGCGCGGCGGATGTCGTAGTCCTGCCAGTACTTCTCGCGGATAGCGTCTTCGATGGCGCCGATGGTGATGTGGCGCGAGTCGTTGTAGCTCGTGCCGAAGCTCGTGACGAGGATGACCGGCTTCACGGCCTTCTCCTTTTCACTCGATTTCTCGGAACTCGCGGAGGTGTTGGAGCAGCCCGCGAGCGCGACTCCGGCGAGCGCGACGGCTCCGGTTGCTGCGGCGCCCATGAAGTCGCGGCGTGACATCTGGTCGGACATGGTTTTTCCTTTCCTCGGTTTGCCGGTCCCCCGGCGACAGTTGCTTGTCGGCACAAGCGAAAGAAAAGCGCACCCCTCGGGGTTCACAAGGAGCTAACGCCACGGCGATGCCGTGAGGAAAAGGCGAAGCAGTCTGGCTTGGGGCGCGAGGCGGTTCGCCCGCGCGTCCTATACAGTAATGTCCCTTGCCCAGGATTCCCACCTGGTTCCCTCCGCAAGCCAGCGCGGGCTGTGCGGGCGCCGCGCCGGTCATTTCCTTTTATCCGATTGTCATATGCTCGTTGCCGAATCTTTTACTATGATAGTGGGCACTTGTGAACGTGTCAAAGCCAGGGCGGGCGGCATTGTGCCTCCTGCCTGCGTATTTGCGCCGATTGCCGCCGCAGGCGCCGTGTTTTGCCCGCTGCGCGAATGGCGGCGTAAACGGTTGCGATGAGAAACGGGAAGGGAAGGCTCGGATGATTCATATCGTTGGCGCAGGCTCGGGCGCCGCCGACCTTATCACGCTGCGCGGGGCGCGCCTTCTGCGTGCGGCCGACGTGGTCGTTTGGGCGGGAAGCCTTGTGAACCCCGAGCTGCTCGCTGAGTGCAAGGAATCCTGCGTCGTCTACGACAGCGCGCACATGACCTTGGAGGAAGTGCTCGACGTGATGTGCGCGGCGGATGCGCGGGGCGAGGAAGTGGTGCGCCTGCACACAGGCGACCCGTCCCTGTACGGCGCCATCCAGGAGCAGATGGACGCACTCGACGCGCGCGGCGTGGACTACGAGGTGGTGCCCGGCGTGTCGAGCTTTTGCGGTGCCGCGGCGGCGCTTCGCCAGGAATACACGCTGCCGGGAATCAGCCAGTCGGTCGTGATCACGCGGCTTTCCGGGCGCACCCCCATGCCCGCGGGCGAGGGCATGCGCACCATGGCGGAAAGCGGCTCGACTATGGTCATCTTCCTGAGCTCGGGTATGCTCGCCGAGCTTTCCGCCGAGCTTTTGGCCGCGGGCCGCAGCTCCGACGAGCCGGCGGCGCTCGTGTACAAGGCGACCTGGCCTGAGGAGCGCGTGGTGCGCTGCACAGTGGGCACGCTCGCCGATGCGGGCGCGCGAGAGGGCATCGACCGCACGGCGCTCGTGGTGGTGGGCCGCGTGCTCGGAGCTCGCGGCGGGCTTGCGCACGACGGCGCGCAAGCGGAGTCGTACGAGCGCAGCAAGCTTTACGACCCTTCGTTTGCCACGGGGTATCGGAAGGCGAGCAGCTAGCGTGGCCTTCGAGCACTACATATATACCGGGACGACCCGCCTGCGCTGCGGCTACACCACGGGGAGCTGCGCCGCGCTCGCGGCGAAGGCGGCCTGCGAGATGCTCTTGTCACGAAAGCTCGTCGGCCTCGTGTCGATCGTCACCCCCGGCGGGCTGCCCGTCGAGGCGAACGTGGTCGACGCATGCATCGGCGAGGGGTGTGCCCAGTGCGCCGTGCGAAAGGACGCAGGCGACGATGCCGATGTGACCGACGGCGTGCTCGTGTACGCGCGCGTGGAACATGCGGGGTCGGGCACGGGCGCTGCGGGCAGCAAGGGCGTGCCCACGCGCGAATCGGAAGTTTCCGTCGATGGCGGCGTGGGCGTGGGGCGCGTGACGTTGCCCGGGCTCGAGCAGCCGGTTGGGGCGGCCGCCATCAACGCGACGCCGCGCGCGATGATCACTTCGGCGGCGCGCGAGGTGTGCGCCGCGCACGGCTTTTCTGGAAATATTGCTGTGACGATTTCGGTACCCGAGGGCGTTGCCCTTGCCAAAAAGACCTTCAACCCGCACCTGGGGATAGAGGGCGGCATCTCCATCCTGGGCACGACGGGCATCGTCGAGCCGCGCAGCCTTGCTGCCTTGCGCGACAGCATCGTGCTCGAGATCCGGCAGCATGCGGCTATGGGGCGGCGCGGAGTCGTGCTCACGCCCGGCAACTACGGCGGGCAGTTCATCTCGGGGCATTTCCACCTAAACGGTGCGCCGGTGGTCTTCATCTCCAACTTTGTGGGCGATGCGATTGATTGCTGCGTTCGCGAGGGATTCACCAATGTCCTTCTTGTGGGACACATCGGCAAGCTGGTTAAGGTCGCTGGCGGCATCATGGACACCCATTCGCGTACCGCCGACTGCCGCGCGGAGATTCTGGCCGCCCACGCGGCCTTGGCCGGCGCGGGCGCGAAGACCGTGCGCGAGATCATGTCGTCGGTCACGACCACGGCGGCGCTCGAGGCAATCGAGGCCGCCGGCGTGGGGTACGCTGTGCGCGCCTCGCTCGCTGCGGCAATCGAGGACAGGTTGCGCCGCCGCGCGGCGGGCGCATGCGACATCGCCGCGGTCGTGTTCGACGCCCAGCGCCGCGAGCTTTTCCGCACGTCGGGCGCCGATGCAGTAATCGGGGAATTGGGGGCGACGTATGAGTAAAGGCGTGCTGTGCGGGGTGCGCCGCGCAATCGGCTGGCCGGGGACGAAGGTGGTCATGAAGGCGCGCCGCTCGCTTGAGGACACGAAGCGCATCCTTCGCGAGGAGGACGCCTTCGACGGTGCCGAGCTCGTAGAGGACTGTGGGCTTCCGGGCGAGCGCGTGTACCGCTCGCTCGACGATGTGCCCGATCGGGGCAGCTACTTCTCGACGATGGTGGTGCGCTAGATGAGGGTTTCCTGCATAGCGTTCACTGAGAGGGGGTATGCGTTGGCGGAGCGCACCGCACGCGCGCTTTCCGATTGCGCGCAGACAGGTGAAGATGACCCTGGCTGGGACGTTTCCGTTTCGCGCGGGTTCGGCGAGGGGAAGGCCGACCTGCGCACATGGACGGCGCTCGCGTGGGAAGCGTCGGACGCGCTTCTGTTCGTGGGCGCGGCGGGCATCGCCGTGCGGGCGATCGCGCCGCATGTCGCCTCGAAGGCAACCGATTCCGCGGTTGTGGTGATTGACGAGGCGGGGCGCTTTGCCGTCCCGCTTTTGTCGGGGCATTTGGGCGGTGCGAACGAGCTTGCGCAAACTGTGGCACGCGCGGCAGGGGCCATCCCCGTCATCACCACGGCGACCGACGTCCGCGGCGTGTGGGCGGTGGATACGTGGGCGCGCTGTGCGGGGCTCGCCGTTTCGAATCCCGAGGCCATCAAGCGAGTGTCGGCGCGGCTGCTTTCGGGCGGGCGCGTGGCGCTCTATTCCGACATGCCGATTTCGGGACAGCCACCTGAGGGGGTTGACATTGCGTCCGACCGCGCTCGGGCCGATATCGTCGTGTCGCCGTTCGCTGGCGCGAATGCAGGTGCGTCCGTTCGCGCGTCGGAGACAACGGACGAGGTCGTGCCCGCCGGTGAGACGTGGAAGCCGGCGGGCGTGCGGGCGCAGGCGCCTGCGCCCGAGCCGCTTCGCCTTGTCGTGCCCTGCATCGTTGCGGGCATAGGGTGCCGTCGCGGTGCGTGCGCCGAAGCGATCGAGGAGGCGTTTCTTCTCGCGTGCGGGCAGGCGGGTATCTCGCCTTCGGCCGTGCGCGAGGCGGCGACGATAGACGTGAAGGCGCACGAGGAGGGTCTGCTCGCCTTCTGCCGCGCGCGCAATATCCCGCTTGCGACGTATCCCGCAGAGGAGTTGTCGCAGGTCGAAGGCAGCGTTTCGCCATCTGATTTCGTGCGCGCGACGGTGGGGGTCGACAACGTGTGCGAGCGCGCGGCGCTCGCGGACGGGGGCAAACTTATCTTCCCGAAGCTCGCTCACGGCGGCGTGACCGTCGCGTTTTCCAAGGTAACTATCGAACTTTCGTTTAAGGAGCGGTGATGGGAAAGCTCTTCGTGGTGGGGATCGGCCCGGGCGGCCCCGACGGCATGACGATTGCGGCCCGGCGTGCGCTCGAGGCGGCCGACATCGTTGTGGGGTACACGAAATACGTGGAGCTCGCGCTCGCCGCCGTGCCCGACGCGGCGCATCTCGCGACGCCGATGATGCACGAGGTCGAACGGTGCCGCCTGGCGCTTTCGCGCGCGCAGAGCGGAGAAGCCGTGGCACTCGTGTGCAGCGGTGACGCGGGCGTGTACGGCATGGCGAGCCCCGTGCTGGATCTTGCGGAGGACTACCCCGATGTAGACGTGGAAGTTATCGCCGGGGCCACCGCGGCTCAGAGCGGGTCGGCGGTGCTCGGCGCCCCGCTTGCCCACGACTTCGCGGTCGTGTCGCTCTCCGACCTGCTCACGCCATGGGAGGTCATCGAGCGCAGGCTCGCCGCCGTGGCGAGCGCCGACTTCTGCATCTGTTTGTACAACCCGCGCAGCAGAAAGCGCGCCGACAGGCTCTCACGCGCGGCGAAGATTATGCTCGAATGGAAGGCCCCCGACACGCTCTGCGGCTGGGTACGCAACATCGGGCGCGAGGGGCAGCAGTCGGGCATGTGCAGGCTCTCTGAGCTGGGGGAGATCGACGCCGACATGTTCACCACCGTGTTCGTCGGCAACGCGGACACGAAGCTCGTAGGCGGCCGTATGGTCACGCCGCGCGGGTATCGGGAGATTCCATGCGAAAGGTAACGATCATCGGGGCGGGGCCCGGAAACCCCGACTTGCTCTCGCGCGCGGCGCTCGACGCTATCGACTTCGCCGACGTGGTCATCGGCGCTCATCGCGCGCTTGCCGGCATCGACGTGCCGCCCGACGTGGCGAGATGCGAGCTCGTGAAAACGGCGGACATCGTCGCCGCGCTCACCGATTCGGCGTCGTGGCGGCGCGCCGTGGTCGTGATGACGGGCGATGTGGGGCTGTTCAGCGGCGCGCGCCGCCTGGTGGAGGCGCTCTCCGGCGATGCGCAGGTGGACGTGCGCGTCGTTCCTGGCATAAGCTCAGCGTCGTATCTCGCCGCGCGTCTCGCGCGTCCATGGCAGGATTGGCGCTTCGCGAGCGCTCACGGCGTGGCGTGCGACATCGTGGCCGAGGCCGAGCGCGCAGGTGAGCTCTTCCTCGCCACGTCGGGCGGGGAAGACCCCTCGCGGCTTTCGGGCGAGCTTGTGCAGGCGGGCTTCGGGGACGCGCGCGTGACGGTGGCCGAGCGCCTGTCGTACCCCGACGAGCGCATCACCTGCGCGACCGCAAGTGAAATCGCAGGTCAGACGTTTGACGACTTGAACGTGATGCTTATCGAGTTCGCAGGCTGCGTCGGGTCGCCTGCGGGCGCATCCCGCGCCGCGAGCTCCCGCTGGCCGTACGCTTCCTCGGGCATTCCCGACGAGCTCTTCATCCGCGGCGACGTTCCCATGACCAAGCAGGAGGTGCGCGCCGTCGCGCTCGCGAAGCTGCGCCTTACCGCTACCGACACCGTGTGGGACGTCGGAGCCGGCACGGGGAGCGTGTCGATTGAGGCGGCGCTCGTCGCGCGAGCGGGGTCGGTATGGGCGGTCGAGCGCAACGCGGCCGGTGTGCGGCTCATCCGAGAGAACGCGGATGCATTCGGGTGCGGCAACGTGCATGCGGTCCCCGGTGTCGCCCCCGAAGCGCTCGCGAAACTGCCCGTCCCCGACGCCGTGTTCGTCGGCGGGAGCGCGGGCGAGCTTCCCTCTATCGTGGAGGCGGCGCTCGAGAAGAACTCGCAGGTTCGCCTGTGCGTACCATGCGTCACCGTTGAGACGCTCACCGAGGCGTGCGCGCTCCTCTCGGGTTCGCGCTTTAAGGGGTTCGAGGCGTGCCAGGTGTCGGCCGCCCGCGCCGAGGCTGTAGGCTCGCACCATCTTATGAAGGCGCAAAACCCCGTGTTCCTCGTCAGCGCGCGTGGTGCAGGTGGGGAAGGCGGCGCCCGGTGAGCACGACCATTCCGCGCTTCATGGTCGCTGCGCCCTCGAGCGGGAGCGGCAAGACGGTCGTAACGTGCGCGCTTCTGCGCACGCTCGCGCGCCGCGGCCTCGCATGCGCGGCCTTCAAATGCGGCCCCGACTACATTGACCCGCTCTTTCATCGCCGCGTCGTGGGTGCGCGCTCGGGCAACTTAGACGGCTTCTTCACCGACGCCCCGACGCTGCGCGCCCTGCTCGCACGCGGCGCTGCGGGCGCGGATGTCGCGGTGCTCGAGGGGGTCATGGGCTTCTACGACGGCATGGCGCCCGGCGTGGCCGACGCGAGCAGCTACCAGGTTGCGCGCGACACGGAAACGCCAGTCGTTTTAGTGGTGAACGGGCGCGGGGCGTCTTTATCGCTCGCCGCCGTAATCCGCGGCATCGCCGAGTTCCTGCCTTGTGCGAACGTGCGCGGCGTCGTGCTGAACAAGACGAGCGCCGCTGCCTGCGCCTACGCGGCGCCTGCGATCGAGAAGCACACGGGCGTCGTGGTTTTGGGGAATATCCCCGCCGACGAGGCGTTCTCGCTCGAAAGCCGGCATCTGGGGCTTGTGACCGCCGACGAGGTCGAGCAGCTCTCCGCGCGCATCGACAAGATGGCCGAGCTGGTGGAAAAGAGCGTCGACGTCGACCGCTTGCTCGAAATAGCGGCGACAGCACCAGATATCCGCGAGGAACCTTACCGGTTGGAGCCGATCGCGGGAGCGCGGCCCATCGTCGCCGTCGCGCGTGACGAGGCGTTCTCGTTCTACTACGAGGAGAACCTGCGCGCGCTCGAGGACCTGGGTTGCGAGCTGGCCTTTTTCAGCCCCCTATGTGATAGCGAGTTGCCCCGGGGGACAAGCGCCCTCTATCTGGGAGGCGGCTACCCGGAGCTCCATGCGCGGCAGCTCACCGAGAACGCGCCGATGCGCGAGGCGGTGCGGTGCGCGGTGGAATCCGGCATGCCGACGGTCGCCGAATGCGGTGGGTTTCTGTACCTGCAGCGCGAAATCGCCGATAGCGAGGGGCGGCGCTGGCCTGTTGCGGGCGCCCTTGAGGGCGCAAGCGAGAACGGGGGAAGGCTGTCCCATTTCGGGTACGTGGAGCTCACTTCCCAACGCGACGGGCTCTACGGGCCGCGCGGCACACGCATCCGCGCGCACGAGTTCCACTACTGGCAGTCCTCCTGCCCGGGCGGCGACTTCTGGGCGCAAAAGCCCCGGCGCGACAAGGGCTGGCCGTGCATGACGACCACCCCGTCCCTGGTTGCGGGCTTCCCGCATGTGTACTATCCTGCGAACCCCGACGTTGCGCGCGCGTTCGCGTCTGCCGCAGCGTCGTTCGCAGAGAGGAGACGGCATGGCTGAAGCAACCGAAACCGCGCTTGCCTGCATCCACGAGGAAGTCGAGCGCGCGTTCTCGTCGGCGCCGGGCGCCGTGCTCGAGGCCGCGCTCTCCCGGATCGCGCCCGCAGACGAGTGCGCCCGCGCCGCCGCGTACGCCGCGTGGGACTCCATCGCGCACCCCTTGGGGGGATTGGGCGACTTTGAAGACGCCGTCGCGTGTATCGCCGCAGCTCAGGGGAGCGACGAGGTGGCCGAGTTTCCCCGTGCGCTCGCGGTATTCTTCTCCGACAACGGGGTCGTTGCCGAAGGCGTGTCGCAAAGCGGGCAAGAAGTGACGCGAGCCGTCGCGCGCAACATGTGCGAGGGGGCCACGAGCGCCTGCCGCATGGCGGCGTTCGCGGGTGCCGAGGTCGTGCCCGTCGACGTGGGTATGGCCCGGGGCATAGAAGACGCGCGCATGGTGCGCGCGAACGTGCGGCGGGGGAGCGGCAACATCGCGCACGGCTCCGCTATGTCTCGCGATGGGGCCGTGCGCGCGATCGAGGTCGGAATCGCCGTAGCGTGCGGGCTTGTCCGCGCCGGCGTGCGCCTTCTCGCCGCGGGCGAGATGGGCATCGGCAACTCGACCACCTCGGCGGCGGTGGCCGCAGTGCTCATCCGGGCGGACGCGCGGAGCCTCGTCGGGCGCGGCGCGGGGCTCTCGGACGCCTCGCTCGCGCGCAAGCGCGACGTGGTCGAGCGCGCTATCGACGTGAACTCGCCCGATTCCGCCGACCCGATCGACGTGCTCTCGAAGGTGGGCGGCTTTGACATCGCGGCGATGTGCGGCTTCTACCTGGGGGCCGCGGCCTCGAAGGCGCCGGCGCTCCTTGACGGGGTCATATCCTGCACGGCGGCCCTGTGCGCGGCGCGCCTGTGCCCCAACGCCTTGGGCTACCTCGTGGGCACCCACGCATCAAGCGAACCTGCAAGCCAGGAGCTCCTTCGCGAGCTCGGCATAAAGGCACCCCTCGACGCAGGCATGCACTTGGGCGAGGGCGCGGGCGCCATGGCGTATCTGCCCCTTCTGGATTCGGCGTTGCGCGTGTACCGGGATGGGAAGACGTTCACGGCGACTGGCATGGCTGCTTACGAGCATTTCGAGGCCGGGAAATGACGGTGACGCTCGTTATCGGCGCCGCCGCGAGCGGCAAGAGCGCCTACGCCGAGTCCCTGTGCCTCGGGCACGACGGCCCTCGCGTGTACCTGGCAACGATGGAGCCCTTCGGGGAAGAGGGCGCCCGCCGCATCGCGCGCCATCGGGCGCTGCGCGAGGGCAAGGGGTTTTCCACCCTCGAGCGCACGCGTGACGTGGGCGCCGCAGTGTCCGGGCTTCCGCGCGGCTGCACGCTTCTTTTGGAGGACGTGGGCAACCTGGTTGCAAACGAGCTTTTCGCGGAAGGCGGCTTGTCCCCACGTGACCCTGACGCTGCGGCGCGCGAGGTGCTCGTAGATATCGAACGGCTCGCTCAGGCCGCTGCGTATACGGTGGTGGTCACCGTCGACGTGTTCGCCGATGGGATACGCTACGATGAGGGGACCGAGGCATGGAGGCGCGCGCTCTCGCGCGTAAACGCGGGC
>NZ_JBBNLT010000021.1:0-14171 GCF_040092345.1 Collinsella sp. CLA-ER-H7
AGGGCAGCCCTGTGGGCGCCAGCGGAATGTGGGGTCACCGCGCGGTCCGCATCTGATGGTGTCGACGTCAATGGTATACGGGTGCATCATCGACGTCTTCAATACAGAAGATATCAGTGCGGAATGTTTTCAAAACCAAGCCCGGTCCCGGCCTGCATTGACACAGCTGAAGGTTCTTGGGCATCGCTTGCTGGCGGGGTTCCTTGTCTGAGTTGGACTTGGTTGGCGGGGCTACTGGTCCCGGTCGCTGGTTCGCGCTTTGCGCGAACTCCGCGCCACTGTAAGTCAGTTAGGCTTCTGTTGTTGGACCCGCTACATCTTCCCGGCCCAACATCGCCCGTAGCTTCTCAAAGCTCTCCTCGCTCAGGCAATGCTCCATGTGGCAGCCCTCTTGCGACGCGACCTCAGCCGAAACACCCGCATCCTCTAGCAGCCCCACGAAAAAGCAATGACGCTCCCACATTTGGCGAGCGACCTCCAGACCACGCTCCGTCAGATGAACGTCGCGCTTGCCCATTTCGACATAGCCGCTGTTCTCCAGCGTCGCCATGGCCTTGGAAACGCTCGCCTTGGTTACGCCGAGGTGCTCCGCAACGTCGATCGAGCGCACGATGCCCTGACGTTCCGACAGAACGTAGATCGATTCGAGATAGTCTTCTCCGGATTCACGTAGGGCCATGGGCCGCCTTTCGCGATGATTGCTAGTTAGCCTTTGGATACTTTCCACGACTAACTTTACCGCAGAAGTTGCCCATGTCTTACTACTTTGCCTAAAAGTTAGTCGTGTTTCACAAAACGTGCGGGATGAAAACAAAATGGGGACGCCCCGCAAGGAGTGTCCCCAGGTGCCGGCAGAAAAGGAACGTCCCCAAGTGCCGAGCCGCAGCTATAACAGGCCAAAGTGCTTCGCGGCGTTGTAGATTCCGTCGTCGTCCACGGCGGTCGTCACATAGGTCGCCGCGGCCTTCACGGTATCCTGCGCGTTGCCCATGGCCACACTTGTGCCCACGGCCGAGAACATCGACAGGTCGTTCTCGCCGTCGCCAAAGGCAATCGCCTCGCTCGCGTCGATGCCCAGGCGCTCCAGCGTCGCCGCCACGCCCAGGTCCTTGCCGCCGTTAGCGGGAATAATGTCGCAGAACAGGTCACACCAGCGCGTGGTGAGCGAATGCGACACGGCGTCAGTCACGATATGTTCGTCGGCCGGGTCCACAAAGGCGCAGAACTGGTAGACCGGCGCGTCAAAGGCGTGCTCAAACGGCTCCTCGTGGTAGACGATTCCCGCGTTGCTGCCAGCCGTCACCACGCGCTCGGACAGGCGGTTCACAAACGAGTTCTCGCTCTGCATGCACAGCGAGTCATAGCACCCCTGCGCCACCTGGTCCACGATCACCGCAACGTCGTCCGGATCAATCGGACAGCTGCGGTAAGCTCCCTCGGCATCAAAGCAGTGCTGGCCCGAGAGCGTAATGTACGCATCCCAGCCCAGGTCGAACAGCCAATCGGGCATCTGGTAGGTCGGACGGCCCGTGGCGATCACGCACGCGATCCCCTGCTCGTGAAAGCTGTCGAGCACCTGCTGCGCCGACGCCGGAATCCGGTGGGTCTTAAAGCTCAGTAGCGTGCCGTCGATATCGAAAAACGCGGCTTTGATCATCCTCGTCTACTCCTCGCCCTCGAGCTTTTCGCTCGCCTCGAGCCACGCCATCTCCAACTCGTCCATGGCGGCGTGAGCCTCGTCGATCTTTGCCTGCTGCTCGCCCAGCGCCGTGTAGTTGGTGGGGTCGACCTGGGCCATCGCGGCCTCGGCCTCCTCAACGCGGGCGCGCTGCGTCTCCATCTTGCGCTCGAGCGAGCTCACCTCGCGGCGGAGCTTCTGACGCTCGGCGTTGGACAGGCCGTTGGGCTGACCGCTCGACTTGGGCTTTTCGGCCGCAGCAGCCGCGGCACCGGTGTCAAACGTGCCGGTCTTGGCGCTCGGCGCGCCCACGGGCTCGCCCTCGGCGGTAGCGTTGCACAGGCGAAGGTACTGGTCCACGCCACCGGGCATATGCGTCAGGTGGCCGTCGAGCAGCGCCCACTGCTGGTCGGTCACGCGCTCCATCAAGAAGCGGTCGTGCGTCACCAGGATCAGCGTGCCGGGCCAACCGTCGAGCAGATCCTCGACAATCGCCAGCATGTCGGTATCCAGGTCGTTGCCGGGCTCGTCCAGGATGAGCACGTTGGGCTCGTCCAGGATTGTCAGTAGCAGCGACAGGCGACGGCGCTGGCCGCCCGAAAGATCGCCGATGCGGCTCCAGAGCTGCTGCGTCGTAAAGCCCAGACGCTCGCAGAGCTTCTCGGGCGAAGTCTCCTTGCCGTCGATGACGTAGTACTTCTTATAGTTGCTGAGCACCTCGCGAATCGTGTCGCCCATGAAGGGCTCGAGCTCCTCGAGCTGCTGCGACAGCACGCCAAAGCGCACTGTCTGGCCAATCTTCACGCGGCCGCGCGTGGGCGCAATTTTGCCCTGGATCACGTCGAGCAGCGTCGACTTGCCAGCGCCATTCTCGCCCAAAAGACCATAGCGGTCGCCCGCGCCGATGAGCCAGGTCACGTCGGAGAGCACCTGCTTGGGCGCGCCATCGGTATCCGTATAGCCGGCGTCCACGTCGACCACGTCGATAACCTGCTTGCCCAGGCGGCTCACCGCCAGGCGCTTGAGCTCCAGCTCGTCGCGCACGGGCGGCACGTCGGCGATCAGCTCACGAGCGGCATCCACGCGAAACTTGGGCTTGGTGGAACGCGCCTGGGCACCGCGGCTCAGCCACGCAAGCTCCTTGCGTGCCATGTTGCGACGGCGTTCCTCGGTAACCGCGGCCATGCGGTCGCGCTCTACGCGCTGCAGGATGTATGCCGAATAGCCGCCCTCGAAGGGATCGACCTGGCCGTCATGGACCTCCCACATGCTGGTGCAGACCTCGTCCAAGAACCAGCGATCGTGCGTGACCACGAGCATGGCGCCCTGACCGCGCTGCCAGCGAGCCTTTAAGTGGCGCGCGAGCCAGTTGATGGTGCGCATGTCCAGGTGATTGGTGGGCTCGTCGAGCATGAGCACGTCGTAGTCGCCGATCAGCAGGCGCGCGAGGTCCACGCGACGGCGCTGGCCGCCCGAAAGCTCGCCCACCGTGCCCTCCCAGGGCACATCGCTAATAAGGCCAGCCAGAATCTGGCGCGTACGCGGACTCGACGCCCACTCATACTCGGGCGTGTCGCCCACGACGGCATGATGCACGGTGTCGGTATCGACCAGGTTGTCCTTTTGGCCGAGCAGACCGATCGTGGTGCCGCGACGGTGCGTCACGCGCCCGTCATCGGGCTCCAGCGTGCCGGCGAGCACGCTCAGCAGCGTCGACTTGCCGTCGCCGTTTTTGCCGACAATACCAATGCGGTCGCCCTCGCCCACGCCGAGCGTCACGCTATCGAAAATATGCTTGGTGGGAAACTCTAGGCTGACGGAATCGCATCCCAAAAGAATCGCCATATGCCCTGCTCCTTCGTAGAAATTCAACGTTGTCCATGATAGCAGCGAGCCCCACCCCAAACCACCACGAAGGCGCCTGTCCCCTTTGTGGCGGTCGTTTCGGTCGCAGAGCAAAAAGGCGGGCCATCTCCCAAAAGAGATGACCCGCCTCTCCAATCAGTCCCGCGGCAACCGTGGCCACCGCGGGCCTCAAGCATGTCCCGGACTAGGAGAACATGCCGGTGAGGTAATCATTCAGCCGCTTGTCCTTGGGCCGTTGGAAAATCTCGTCAGTCTCGTCGTACTCGACCATATCGCCCATGTAGAAGAACGCCGTGCGGTTGGACACACGCGACGCCTGCTCCATGTTGTGCGTCACGATGACGATGGCGCGGTCGGCAACAATCGACGACATGAGGTCCTCGATCGCCAGCGTCGAGATGGGGTCGAGCGCCGAGCAGGGCTCGTCGAACAAGATCACGTCGGGGTTGAGCGCCAGCGTGCGCGCGATGCACAGGCGCTGCTGCTGACCGCCCGAAAGCGCATGGGCGCTCTTGTCGAGCTTGTCCTTGACCTCGTCCCACAGCGCCGCGCCGCGCAGGCTCTCCTCGACCATGCGGTCGAGCTCGTCGCGGTCGGTGATGCCGTGGCGCTTAGGCGCAAACGTGATGTTGTCGCGAATGGACTTGCGGAACGGGTTGGGCTGCTGGAACACCATGCCAATGGAACGGCGCAGCTCGTAGGTGTTTTCGGTCTTGGTGTTCACGTTGCGCCCGCGATAGTTGATCTCGCCCTCCACGCGGCAGCCGCGAATCTCGCGATTCATGAGGTTGAGGCTACGCAAGAAGGTCGACTTACCGCAGCCCGAAGGCCCAATGAGCGCCGTGATCTCGCCCTTGTGGAAGTCGAGCGACGTATTGTGCAGTGCATGGTGGTCGCCATAGTACACGTTGACGTCCTTGGTGGAGAGCACGACCTCGTCGCTCACGGCCTTGCCGCTCACGCGCACGCGCTTCTCGCTCTCCCCCACGCTCGACAGGAAGTCCTGGGTCTCGGACGATGCCGCTTCGGTTGCGGGCGTTGCATTCATCTCGCTCATTCGGCCGTCATCCTTCTTGCCAGTTGCTTGCCCACGATACGGGCGACTACGTTAAACAGCAGCACGCAAATCATCAGCAGCGCCGCGGTGCCCCAAACAATCTGCTGGGCCTCGGGGCTGCCCTCGCCATAGATCTTGTAGATGTGCACGGCGAGCGACTCGCCGGGACGGAACACGTTCCAAGCGCAGGTGGGGCTCGACAGGTTAAAGCTCAAGAAGTTCAGGCGAACCGGCGAGCTCATACCCGAGGTAAAAAGCAGCGCTGCGGCCTCGCCAAACACGCGACCGGCCGAAAGCACGATGCCCGTCACGATGGCAGGCATGGCCTCGGGGATCAGGATGTGCAGCGTGGCCTCCCAGCGAGTGAGGCCCATGGCCAGGCACGCATCGCGCTGGGCCTGCGGCACGTCCTCGAGCGCCTGCTGGATCACGCGCACCAGGATGGGGATGTTGAACATGGTGAGCGCGACGGCGCCGGAGATGATGGAGTACTTCCAGCCCAGCTGCACCGAGAACACCAGAAAACCGAACATGCCGACGACGATGGAAGGCAGCGAGGACAACATCTCGATGGCGGTGGAGGCGATGTCGCGGATGGGTCCGTCCGGCGCGTACTCAACCAAAAAGACCGCTCCGCCCAGGCTGATGGGCACCGAGATGATCAGGGTGATCAGCAGCAGGTAGAACGAGTCGAACAGCTGGTAGAGCACGCCGCCCTGCGTTCCGTTGGCGCGCGACGGCTCCGTGAGAAAGCCCGGCTGGAACAGCGTCGAGATGCCCTCGAACAGGATATAGGCCACCATGGAGACGACGATGAGCATGACGATGGCGACGATCGCCGTCAACACGCCCGTGGCGAAGCGGTCCTGCTTTTGGACACGCCCGAGCCTCGCCTCGTCGATGTGGATACGCGTGCTAGCCACGAGCCTTCGCCCCCTTGCGGCCGATAAGGTGGATGATCAGGATGAAGATGAGACTCATGCCCATCAGCAGCAGGCCGAGCGCCCACAGAACATCGTCTTGGGCCGAGCCCTCGGCATAGACTGCCATGGACGTGGTGAGCGTGGTGGTGATGGTCGAAGCCGGCGACAGCAGCGACGTCGGCATGGCCTCGATGCCGCCGATGACCATGCGCACGGCGAGCGTCTCGCCAAAGGCGCGGGTCATGCCCAAGATAACCGCGGTCATGAGCGACGGCATGGCGGACTTGAGCACCACGTGCCAGATGGTCTGCCAGCGGGTGTAGCCCAGCGCGAGCGAGCCCTGGCGGTAGCCGTCGGGCACGGCGCGCAGGCCATCGACCGAAAGCGTGGTCATCGTCGGCAGAATCATGACCGCCAGCACGATGGCGCCGGGCAAGATGCCCAGGCCCGTGCTCACGTGGAAAACGCTCTTCATAAGACCGACGACAACGTGAAAGCCGATCAAGCCAAAGACGACCGAGGGAATACCGGTCAAAAGCTCAATAAGCGGCTGAAAAACCTTGGAACCAAACTTAGGCTGGATCTCGACCGCAAAGATGGCAGAGCCGATGGCGATGGGCAGCGCGATGAGCGTGGAGAGCACCATGACCGCAAACGAGGTGACGATCAGGGGCAGGGCGCCGGTATAGGGCAGGCCGTTTTCGGCTGTGTTGGCCAGGTCCCACTTGGTGCCGGTGAAAAACTCGACGACCGAGACGCCGTCCTTGACAAAAGCCGAGAGGCCCTTTTGGGCGACCATAAAGATGAGCGCGGCAACGACAAGCGTCACGAGCGCTACGCACGCGCCCGTGACGCCCAGGCCCACGTTCTCAAGGTCGCGCTTTGGCAGCTGTTTTGCCATTGCAAACCTTTCCGGGGCGATTACTTATTTAGCAGAGACCTTGCCGCTGGCGTCCTTGACGACCTTCATGGCAGAGACGGGGATGAAGCCCTGCTCCTCGACGAGCTTGCCCTGGACGTCGTCGGAAAGCATGAACTCCAGGAAGGCCTTGGTGGCCTCGTCGGCGTCCTTGGAGCAGTACATGTGCTCGGTAGCCCAGATCTTGAAGGAGTCATCAGTGACATTCTTGCTCTTGGGCTCGACGCCCTCGACCTTGATGGCGTTGAACTTGGAGTCATCGAAGTGCGAGAAGTCGAGGTAGGAGATGGCGTTATCGGTGCTGCCCATCTGAGTCTGGACGTCGCCGGACTTGTCGAGCTCGGCGTCGCCCTTAAAGTCGACGGCCTCGTCGCCAAAGACGGCGGCCTCGAAGGTGGCGCGGGTGCCGGAGCCGGCCTTGCGGTTGAGGACGACGATGGTGGCGTCGTCGCCGCCGACCTCCTTCCAGTTGGTGATCTGGCCAGAGAAGATGCCCTTGAGCTGCTCGAGGGACAGGTCGTCGACCGTCACGTTCTTGGAGACGACGGGACCCATGCCCACGACGGCAACCTCGTGGTCGACGAGGTTCTTGACCTGGTCGGCCTCGAGCTTGGTCTCGGCGAAGACGTCGGAGTTACCGATGGTGACGGTGCCTGCGGCGACAGCGGTCAGACCCTTGCCCGAACCGTTGCCCGAGCCGGAAACGGAGACGTCCGGGTTGGCATCCATGAACTTCTCGGCAGCAGCCTCGACGAGAGCCTGGAACGAGGAGGCACCGTCGTAGGTCACCTCGCCGGAGACGGACTCGGCAGTAGCAGCGGCGCTACCCTTGTCGGCGGCGTCGGATGCGCCGGAGCCGCCGCAACCAACGAGACCGAGACCGACGATGCTGGCAAAACCACCAGCGAGGCCGAGGAACTGACGACGAGAATAAGCCTGATCGAGCATGATCTTCCTTTCGTACATGCGACTCGCGGGCACCCTGCCCGCTTTGCTGTTTGGAAAGATACGACCCCGACCGGGCAGCGCCCGCGCCAACTGCGGTTTTTTACGGGCATCTGATAGACCCTTACCGCAAGCTCTGTCCAGCCTTTACAAACGGATAACAATCCAGCGCCGAACATGGCGCACCTTTTACACCAAAGGAACGTCCCCAATGACTACCCCACCGCAACAGAAAAAGCCCGGGCCGAAGCACCGGGCTCGTAATGCAAGTTTGTATCCAAGCAGGATATAGGGGTTTCCCAGGTGCCCGAGATTGCCCCGAAAGAGGAGCGCCGCGTACTTTGGTACGCAAGCGACGGTTTGAGGGGCAAGGTCGGGTGCCTGGGGAAGCCCTACAGTTCCAGTTCGTTGAGACGAAGGATCGCCACGATGTAAATCTTGAGCGCCTGTTTAAGCTGTTCTTCGCTGGCACACTCGTTGGGGCCGTGCATCTGGCCGCCCCACGCGGGCAGCTCCAGGCCGGTCTCTTCGGGGCCAAACGAGACGGCGCGGGCAAAGTTGCGCGCGTACGTGCCGCCGCCCATGGCAAAGGGCCCAGCATGCTTGCCGGTGAACTCGTTATAGGTATCGATAAGCGCCTTCACGGCCGGATCATCGGCAGAGACTGAGAACGGCACCTTAGCGCGACCCAGCTGGCACGTCACGCCAAAACGGCCCACGAGCGGGTCGAGCTGCTCGCGGATGGTATCGGCACTCGTACTGTCGGGGAAGCGCACGTCGATGACCTGCTCAATATGGCCATCCGCCACGCGGATGACTCCAGCGTTGCAGGTAAGCGGGCCAAACGCCGGACTCGTCGCATCGATACCTAGGCCGCGGCCATAGGCATCCGCATGCACAAAGGCCAGGAACTTGACGAATTCGTGCTCGGCAGGCGTCAGCAGGCGCTCGTCGCGTGCACCAAACGCGTCCTCGGCCTCGCGCAGATACGACACAATCAGGCCGACGGCGTTGATGGTGCCCTCAGGCATCGAAGCGTGGCCGCCAATACCGTGGGCGAAAATCTGCGCATGGCCATTGTCGAGCGCCGTGATCTCCAGGCGGTCGGCGTTCTCAACGGGCGCCGGCAGCTCATCGGCGGCAATCGAAAGCTCGCAGATGGACTGCGACGGAATGGCATTGCTCGCCTCGGAGCCGCTCCACGACACGATGCGCCCGCCGTCGATCTTGGGGCTAACGAACGTCGCCCCAAACTGGCCCTTCTCGGCATTGCAGACCGGGAACTCGGCATCGGGCGTAAACAAAAAGTCGGGGTCTGCGTGATTCTCCAGATAATGGTGAACGTCGGACATGCCCACTTCCTCATCGCAGCCCAGCAGCGCGCGGAAGGTATAGCGCGGCACAATGCCGTGCTTGAGCAGGTAGGCACCGGCGTAGAGCGACAACACCGCCGGACCCTTGTCATCAATCACGCCACGGCCGAGCAGCCAGCCCTCGCGACGCTCCATCGCAAACGGGTCGGTGTTCCAGCCGGGGCCGGCGGGCACCACGTCCACGTGGCAGATGGTCGCGAGCTGCTTGTCGCCGCGACCCGGGATATCGGCAATGCCCACATAGCCCTCGTCGTCGCTCGTCTGGTAGCCGAGCTTTTGCGCAATGCCGAGCGCGCAATCGAGCGCATCACGAACCGGGCGGCCAAACGGCGCGCTAGGCTCCGCATCGGCAGCAACGGCTACGGACGGATAACTCACCAGCTGCTCGATATCGGCGACGACGTCCTCCCAGACCTCGTCGACATACTCGGTAACGCTCTGCTCCACCTGATTCATGGACGACCTCCTTACCAATGAGCGACGGGTACGCCCGCCCCTCACATCAAATACTTATATAGCGAAAAGTTTAGCAAGCTCGGCCACCGAGTGCACCACCGCATCGGCGCCCGCAGCCTCGTGCTCCCCCGGCGCCGCCGCACCCGAATAGATGCCAATGCACGGCACGCCCATCGCGTGCGCGCCCTCGACGTCGTTAAAGCGGTCGCCAATCATCACGGCCTCGTCCGCGGTCGCGCCCAGGGCCGCCAGCGCATCGCGGACCGAATCCGCCTTGGTCTCGCGGCCCTGCGGCGGATTCATGCCAACCACGGCCTCAAACTGAGAAAGCCCCAGTTCACCCACCATGTCAACGCACTTTGCCTCCATGCGCGACGTCGCCACGGCCAAGCGCTTGCCCTGGGCGACCAACCCATCCAGCAGCTCGGGGATCCCGTCGAACACGGGATACTCCTCCGGTCCCAGCTCGTCAAAAAAGGCGCGGTACTCGTCGGCCACCACAAGCGACTCCTCGCGGGAGAAGCCATAAAAGTCGTGAAAACTCTTCCACAGGGGCGGCCCGATCATGCGACGCAGGTCACCCATCTGCGCCTCCGAAAACCCGCGTGCAGCCAGCGTCTTGCGCGTCGAGGTCATCACCGCCCGACCCGTATCGGCCACCGTGCCATCAAAATCAAACAGCACGACCGGCCGCTTGCATATCTCCAGCGCCTCCATCGGCATCCCTCTTCCCCAGTTGACGATTTCCACACCGACACTTCAAACTGTTGACTATTCAACAATTTAACCTAGCAATGTAGAGCAACTCCACTATACTTGTCGCACTTTGCTCTCAGAAGGCGGCGCCGTCGCGCCCCAACGAAAGGTGCAATTATGTCTTTTGCCATCATAACCGACTCCACGTCGGACATCTCCCCCGCCCGCGCCCAAGAGCTCGGCATTTACGTGATTCCGCTGCATGTGATTATCGAGGGCGAGGACCTGCTCGACCAGGTGCAGATTACCGCCCAGGAGTACGTCGCGCGCATGGCCGGCTCCGAGCAGCTGCCGCACACCTCGCAGCCGAGTGCCGGCGAGTTCAAGGAACTCTTTGACCGCGTGCGCGCCGACGGTCACGATAGCGCCATCTTTATCTCGCTGTGCAGCGAGTGGTCCGCCTGCTATGCCAACGCCAGCCTGACGGCCGAAACGCACGAGCTCGACGTGCGCTGCATCGACTCGCGCACCGGCTCGGGCGCCGAGGGCCTGCTGGTGGAGTACGCGCTGGCCATGCGCGAGGACGGCCGCAGCCTGGACGAGACCGAGGCGCAGATCCGCGCGACGCTGCCCGACGCCCACCTGCTGCTGATTCCCCGCACGCTCGAGAATCTCGTTAAGAACGGCCGCGCGCCCAAGCTCGCCGGCCAGCTCACGCAAATGCTCAACATTCGCCTGGCCGTTTCGCCGGAGTGGAAATCGGGCGAGATCAAGGCCATAAAAAAGGGCCGCGGTGCCAAACGCATCGTTACCAACACCATGGCCGATTGCCTCGCATTTTTGGCCGAGCATCCGGGCTCCAGCGTGCGCGTGCTCACGACCGGCGCCGCCGAGGAGCAGGAGCTCGTCAGCCAAGCGCTCGCAGGCCAAGACTATGTAGACGCCGGCACCGGCCCCATCGGCTGCACCATCGCCACCCATGTAGGCGTCGATGCCATAGCCATCAGCTACTGCCCCCGCTACCAGCCCATCCACTAGGGACGCCCACATCAGTTGCGGTGAAATAGGGACCGTTTTTGGCTTATTAGCTGTCAATCAATCCCTATTCCACCGCAACTTGGAAATCGGCGATCAGCCCAGCGGACCCTGAAACAGCTCCTGATGAGTGCCCATTCTCACCAGCCTAATCACTGGGTTAGTCTTATGGGGAAGATAAAGAACGACCACATCGACCAAGCCATCGGATAGGTGGAAATCGATGTGGCCGTTGTAGTTTCCGCCCGGGTTTGAGAGCTCGTGGGCGCCATACTCCGCCGGAAGTGACCCATGAGCCACAAGCTCTGCAACCGCCGCTTTAAACTCACTTTTTAGCTGCGGATGCATGCGCATCGTTCGTTTGTAGTCCACCTTAAATTGAGCCTCGACTTTAATCTCGAACATCGCTATTCCTCATCGAGGAATGACATAAGCTCATCAGCGTTATTGAATGACAGGCTATCGTCCGGCAAAATCCCCAACTCATGAGCCTCGGCAATCACCATGGCGCGCCTCGTCGCCTCGTTGGGCACCTCCGCCCTTCCTACAATCTCAAAAGGAATCTTTCGCTGATTTACAAGCTGCCGAACGGCAAGATTGAGATAGGAATTGAGGCTGAGGCCGACCGAATCCAAGAACTCAGTCGCCTGTTCCTTGAGCCCCTCTTCGATGCGAACCGTCGCAGGCTTAACCGTTGCAGTAGACATATGCGACCTCCTCGCCTCGTCTTTTGCATCAGTATACCCAATATAAATGGCAATCTGATGTTAGATAACATCAGATTGCCATGCGTATTCATGTCGCGTGGGCACGATTGATCTACATCAGCCCGCTCAGGGCGATGTCGACGGCTTCGTTGAGGTCGTCGGTGATGTGCACGAGCTCGGGATCGAGCGGGCTGATCATGCCGGCGTCCATCACCGGGCCGTTGAGCCAGTCGAACAGGCCCTGCCAGTACTCGGTGCCCACCAAAACGAGCGGCATACGCTTGACCTTGTGCGTTTGCACCAGCGTGAGCACCTCGAACATCTCGTCGAGCGTGCCAAACCCGCCGGGAAACACAATAGCGCCCGAGCTGTATTTGACGAACATGGTCTTGCGCACAAAGAAGTAACGGAAGTCCATGCCGAGGTTCACGTATTTGTTGAGCCCCTGCTCGTGCGGCAATTCAATGCCCAGGCCAACTGACTTACCATTGACGCTCGCCGCTCCCTTGTTGGCCGCTTCCATGATGCCGGGGCCGCCACCGGTGATAACCGCCACGCCGCGCTGGGCAATCTTACGCCCGACGGTGCGCGCCGCCTTGTAGAGCGTATCGGTCTTGGGCGTGCGGGCGCTACCGAAGATGGTCACCGCAGGTCCGAGCTCGGCAAGCGCGCCAAAACCGTCGACAAACTCGGCCTGGATGCGCAGTACGCGCCACGGATCGGCATGCAACCAGTCGGTCGACTCCTCGGGCGCCAGCAGGTTAGCGTACGTATTGTCCTTAGGAATCATCGGGCCGCGCATGACCACGGGGCCGCGGCGGTACGTCTCGTCGTAGGCAGGCTCGCCCTCGACATTCTCGTTCTTAATCATGGGTACTCCTATCGAGAAAAAGAAAACGGGCGGGGTCGACGCCATGCGTCAAACACCCGCCCGAACATCAACTATTCGGTATGGTACCCACGATGCATCATGCGCTTGCAAGGCATCGGTCAGCGGTCGCGCAGACAGTGTTAGCGAACGCGACGACCGGCCGGCGCTCGCCCCTTGCCGTTGCCCGCGCCCTGCAAGCGCCCGCGCCGCCCTTAGTAATCCACCGCCGCAGGGCTGTTCATCCAGTCACTCACGAACGCGCCGTAACGACCCTCGATAATGGCCTGGCGAGCACGCTGCATAAGGTTGAGCAAGTAGTAGATGTTGTGCATCGACAGCAGAATGCCGCCGAGCATCTCCTTCTGCGTGACCATGTGGCGAATGAGCGCGCGGCTGTAGCCGCCCGTGCACACCGGGCAGGTGCAGGTGGGATCGATGGGACCATCGTCGTGCGCAAAGCGAGCGTTGCGGAAGTTGAGGCGACCCTCGCTGGAGAACGCCGTACCCATGCGGCCCGTGCGCGTCGGCAGCACGCAGTCGAACATGTCGATACCCACGCCCACACCGCGCACGAGGGTGGTGGGGTTGCCGACGCCCATCAGGTAGCGCGGCTTGTGCTTGGGCATGTACTCGCTTACGAGCGGTGCCAGGGTCTCGAACATGGTCTCGTGGTCCTCGCCCACCGAGTAGCCGCCAATGCCGTAGCCCGGGAAGTCGCCGCACTCCTCCAGATGGCGCAGCGAGCGCAGGCGCAGGTCCAGATGCATGCCGCCCTGAACAATGCCAAAGAGTGCCTGGTCATCGCGGGTGTGAGCTTTATAGCAGCGCTCGGCCCACATGCTCGACAGCTCAACCGCGCGCTCAACGTAGGCGCGCGTGGCAGGATAGCCGGGGCACTGGTCGAGCTGCATGCAGATGTCGGAGCCGAGCTTCATGGCGATTTCCATGTTGTCCTCGGGCGTCCAGAACACGTGGCGGCCGTCGTAGTCATTGACGATAAAGCGCACGCCCTCGTCGGTGAGCTTGACGGCGTCGTTATGGCTAAAGACCTGGAATCCGCCCGAGTCGGTGAGGATGGGGCCGTGCCAGTTCATGAACTTATGCAGTCCGCCCAGCTCGGCGATGGTATCCTCGCCGGGGCGCATGGACAGGTGATAGGTATTGGCAAGCACGATCTGGGCGCCGAGCTGTTTGACGGTCTCGGTAGGAATGCCCTTGACGTTTGCCTTGGTGCCCACGGGCATGAAGATCGGTGTCTCGATGTCGCCGTGCGGGGTGTGCAGCACGCCGGCACGCGCATGCGTCGTCGGGTCCTCGGCGATCAGGTCGAATTTAAAAAGGCTCTGGTCCATAAACTGGAACTCCTTGGTTGCGGTTCATACGCAAACCATTATACGGGCAACCCGCAAGAAGCACCGACTCGACAGAAACTGATGCAAAGGGGTCATAGTCGTTTAAGAACGTCCCCAACGACTAAGTCATTACCAACAACAAAGGTAACGCCGATGTTTTGGTACCGACAGACACTATGACCCAATCCGAGGGCACTAAAAAGATAGGAGCCCCCGCTCGTGACCGCGGGTCGGGGCTGCGACAATGATGTTGAAGTGCCATAGGCGCAGCCGCGCCGCAACGAGGTTGGGAG
>NZ_JBBNLT010000022.1:0-12874 GCF_040092345.1 Collinsella sp. CLA-ER-H7
ATCTCCCGGAGCGCCGCGTCTATAATCTCCTGTAGGTCATCGTGTCTCTCGTTCACCTCAATGGTCCTCCTAACGCCGGCGTGTTGGCACCACCAGCGTAGTGGCGGCGGGGAGGCACGGTGGCCATATTCGGCGATCGTAATTGGTCAAAATTATTTGACCAATTACGGCTAAAATCGCCCGGCGCTAACAGCGCTTCGTTCGGCAAAAGACATCTACCCGAATGTCCGCCCCTGTTTTTATTGCTGCAATTAGCGCTGCTGTCCATCTTTAGCAGTCATGGTTCTTTGATTTGAAACTTGGGCTAGAACGTGAGGGAGCTGGGATCTCTATTCCCAGCTCCCTCACTATCCGCAGCCCTTGCTCTGCGATTTGTTTGCTGGAGGTGGTATCTCTGACGTCCGGCTTTAGGCCCAGTGCTTAGTCTTCCAATCTAAGCAAAACTTGCCGTTCTACTTCGGGAAAGGCGCTTGGCTTAATCATTCTTGCAGAGCTAATTCGACCTAGCTTAGATTAAGCAGCCGACATATCGCCCGCGCGGCTTTGCGGACGCTTCATCTATATTCTAGTGTCTTAGTTTGTTTGGAATAGTCGAAATCCCCTCTTTGGTGATAGCAACGCCTCAATCAGCCGCAAAATAATAATTCATAGAAGTTTATACGCTGCTTAGTCGTCAGTCTTCTTCTGTTCCTCATGCGTTTCCTTGTTTTTCAGCAATGCTAGATAACGCTCGAGTTCAGAAAGAGAGCCGCGGTATTTTTCAAATCGACGAGAATCATAAAAATAGATAACGAACTGATTATTGTCATCTAAAAAGCCCACTCTTAAATCAAGGGGCTCATGGAAGTACTGGCTTCCAGCGTTTTGCGATTCATCAAAAATCGGGTACTGCAACTTTTCAATCACAATGGCAGGCTGTCTGTAGTTTGGCAGCGTACGATTTCGCATACCAGCCTTCCAAGAAACAACATCCCCTGCCGATAGCGATTCGTTAGAAATATACGCCTCATAGGATTTTTTTAGCTCTTGTATAGCGGAGTCATCGTCTTTGGACACATTCAAAGAGTCGATAAACTTCTTCATATCGTCAGATTCCAAATTATGTGTCAGCAGGTTCCTTAATGCTGTGTCCTGAATCGCATTTTCATTCATATTTACCCCACTAAAATACTCTTGTTGCTGATTTGCTTATTAGCTAAATCGCTATCGTCTTTATATGTGTTTACATTGCTTACTGTAGTACCGGATTTTTCGCATGCCTCGCAAAGTTCGATTCTGCATTTAGCAATGGAGCAGATTTTGGCGTATTCAGCGATGGTGATCTGTACGTCATTTGTTAGATCGAGCTGTTTTGCTGCGCGTAAAAAAACAGAGGTGCTTGCATAAAGTGTTTCGATAATCCGCTTCGATAGTTCGTTTCCAGGCATGTTTAAGCACTTGGAAAGCGTACTGATTAGAGCGGTTTTGAACTCGTTGTCTAATAATGGCAAATACCACTTGACGGATTCACTAGAGTTGGTAAGACCCTTGTTCAGCAACGAAACAGAATCACGGATAATACCAACCGTTTTAACGACATCTGAATCGGAAGAGATATCACGATCCTCGCTGGAAAGATAGCAGTCTTTTGAATGTGGAAGAGCCTTTCCATTTGACCAGAGTTTAGGCGCCGGATGCATAACCTTATAGGCCGCAAACACTGACAACAGCGCACACAGGCTCGACAGTAATGAAATTAAGAACTCTAGGGCGCTCACTCTTCATCGCCATTCTCGCTACGGCCGAGACTCAATGCATCTCGTATTATCATTTCCAAATCATCAGCAGTAATTATGTACCCATCATTGCTTGTTTCATTTTCCCTATATTCATCAGGCCCAGAGCCCGCGTTACTGCTAGTGAAAGACATGGCTGCTAAATAAGCTGAAACGGCTAATGCAACCGATGAATTAATATAAGGAGACAAGCTTGTCTGTACATCAAAGAAGTGCGACTCAAACAGCATCTGATTGACCGCCAGACCACAAGACAACAAAAGCGAAAGCATGAGGAGGATAATTCCAACGCCCCATTTAATACCTGAATGAATTTTTGAACAATTGCCATGAATCAACTCAACACAGAGAAGTGACGCAGAAGAAAAACTAAAGGCCGCTTTACTCAGATCGCTCATAAAATACTCGTAGAAAGACTGTAATCCGGAAATTGCAAGTAATATACCGCAGGCAATAGTGGGAAGTAGAATTCCGACAAGATTCCAGATGAAGGCAATGCTAAATTCAAAAATAAACTGATGGCTTTGCCGAAAGCCGTTCACTTTATTAATAATACTGCTAATCAACTTGTTCAATCAGAATTGTTACCAGAATTCAGTTATTCATCTAGGCAGATTTATTCCAAATAAGGTAAAACTTACCGAATTTAAATAATCTATAGAGCGATCTCCGGACGAGCGTCGATTCATCATTTACCTTTCTTATAGCCACAACGCCACCCTGTCAGTTCAAAAAAATTGCGACTAGCGTCACGAACCACGCGCCGGCTGCTGAGTAGATCCACGTGGAACGACATATACAAACCTCGCACGCAACGGCGGGCTCTCGCACCGCTTGCAGCTGCCCGTCGCATGCCGCTAGCGAATGCCCTCGCGAGCAACCTTGAGCACCTTGCGTTTGATCGCTCCCAGTTTGCCGCGGACGCGCTGCTTAAGAGACGACTTGAAGTCGTACTTAGCCATCAGTCCCTCGATACCCATCCTTGAAGCAAGATCTGCCATAAACTCATCGCACTTCGCATACGGGGCAACCGATTTGACCAGGCTAGGATTGCCAGCAAGAACCTGCTCGATGGTCGCATCGCCACAGTCAATGGAGTTCGCAATTCCTTGAAAAGCTGCGATACCCTTATCGGTATTACAGATAACCGCAGAGACACCCTTAGAGTAGTCGACCTCAGGATGGATACCCTGGAAACCCCAGAAGTCGCCGAGGGTAATATCGGAGCCGCAACTTCTCTTGGCAGGGCACATGAAACAAGAGGGCCTCAGCGACGCATTGGCCAGAAACGCTTTCATGTACCAGTCCTGATTGAAAATGGTGGATTCACAATTAGGAGATGGGTCTTTCTCCGCTATGTACTCGTACATAGCGGAGAAAGACAACCATCCGGTTGTCTTTCTCCGCATATTAACGTCACACACGTTCGATCCGCGGAGCGAATTCTTGTAGTCAATCCACTCCGACCAGAGGCGCGGCGCCGGGACACCGTGGCAGATGACGTCGACGGTCAGGAGCAGGCTGCTCTCCCCCATCTTTCCCAGATAGCGCTTGAGGCCCGCGATCTGACATGCCGTGCCGGCGAAGAGGACACGGCGACCCGAGCGGATTGCATCGCGAATCCCAACGTAGACCCCCCTGCCGATGCGGCTCTGGACGTACTTGGATCGCATGACGCAATCGAGAGAGGCAGCATCCTCGACCAGCACATGCTCGACGTGGCGGCAACCGTCGGCCCAGGCGGCTCCGCAGACAACACCGCCGCCCGCGATCACACTTTCTGCTAGGAGGCCAAAGATGCCGCCACTGGAGGAAGCCTCCAACAGCTCACTGGACTTGCCCTTGGCCCAGCGGATCCCGAGAGCTTCGTCGCACTTGCCCCCGCCAAGCGCGGGACATACCGAATCGCACGCATGGCACCCCAGACAGGCGCCTGCATCGATAACGGGATGTAGGAAGCCAAACTTATCCTCCTGCATGGAGATGCACGACTTGGGGCACTTCGCGGCACATGCACCACAGCCACAACAGGCTTCGCCGAGCTTGGATATCTTCATCTCGTCATAAGACACAGCGAACTCCTAACGAAGGAACGGCAGGCGAGCAGCGAGCATGTTCTTCTCGTCGGCATCGAGTACGAACGCCCACATAGCGGCCATGAACAGGACGGTGTAGACAGCACCCCAGCAGAGGAACAACGCCCATCCAGTGACGGGCACGAAGGCTGATCCCAGCAGGCATGCTGCGAGGACGCAAGCGGAGACCAACAGCACGGGAAGGTTGCGGCGCCAGTAGAAAACCATATCGAGCCCAATCCTCTTCTGGTAATACCAGTTCATAAAGAGGCCGTTGCCCAACGAAATGCTCAGAATGTAGGCGATGGCCGGAGCCCAATAACCCAGAACAGGTGACATAGCCCAAGTGAACACAACGTTGATGCCCGCCATGCAGAGATAAACGACGGAGCGAGCCTTGTGCTTGTTCTTGGCGCGCTGAATCTCGATTCCTGTGTTCTGACACAGGGGAATTCCCAGTGGCAGCGCCATGGCGCAGATAAGCCAGTAGGCGTCCATGAAGCCCTCGCCCGCCCACTTGGCAATGAAGAAGCGCCCGAGAAGGACGAATCCACAGTACACCCAGCAGAATAGGAACATCTGGTAGCGACCCACGCGCGTCATGAGTCGGGTGAGTTTAGTGTTGTCATCGCTTGTGGCTACGATACGATTGATCATTGGAACAAAGACATTCGACATCACCGTTGAAAGGGAAACGAAGACGCTACGAACTTGAATTGAAATTGCAAACACTGATACGGTGACGGCACTCGTAAGAGCGCCAAGTAACATATTTGGAACACTCTGGTTAACCAGTTCACAAATCTGATTACCAAATATCCACGCGCTGAACGCGGCAATCGAGAGGAAGAGAGACCCGTCAAAGTGGAAAACATCAAATCTCATGCCAAGCTTTAAGACTGCGAACCTGGCGTTCAGAACCAACAGTGTCAATGAAACTGCAAGCTGCGCCGTCGCAACGCCCGCCGCCCCCATCCCAAGATTGAGCAGCACGAAAGCCACGCCAGGAGTCGCCAAAGATGTGAACATCTGCCTCGACTGTTGAAACTTGAACTGTTCATGGGCAAGAATGTACGCATCGAAAACGGTTGAAAAAAGCGTCACGGCGACGTTGAACGACATTATCACCATGAGTTTACCCGCGAGTCCCACCTGGTTGTCTGTGAAACTATCTGAGAAAAATGTCCCAACATTAGCAGAAAAGAGTAGGCCCAGCGAAAGGGCCACAACACAGACCGCAATGTAAAGCATGAGATACATGCCGTTGAGCCTGCGAATGTCGCCCTCGCTACCCTTCGCTCGTTCCTGCGTATAGAAGCGGATGTAGGCCTCGGAAAAGCCGAAGGTTAGAAGTGTAAGCGAGAATACGAACGAGTTGGACGTCTGGTATACGCCGTAGTCAGCCTGGCCCACGAATGCCAGCAGCATGGGCGTATAGACGAGGTTGACCAGGTTCTTGACTATGATGTTTGCATAGCCGAGTATCGCACCGGTCTTACGTTGGCTAACCATGATAGACAATTTCTTTTCTCGATTTGCTGAACAGGGATCGATTAAGGAAAGAATCGAATTTTGCGCGTTCAATTCGAAGCTTATCCTCAACATCAAAGGATTTTGGCTCCCCGCTTTCGAGGTAATTCCAATTTGCTTCACGCCAATTGCCTAGGCCAAGCTTCTCAGCCAAGGTATCGAACCGATCGCTCATGTCGAATTGCGAACCTGCGCGTTCGAACATCAGAAGCGGCTTACGATATAGGAGCGTAAAGATGCTTCCGTGGTAAGAATCAGTAGCAACAAGCGAGGAGTTCCTTATGAGGTAGATGAACTCAGAAGGTCCACAGGCAAAGAACCGAGGATCCCCCAGAAGATCTACGACCTCCAATCCCGCTCGTTTGCAATATTCGTCGAACATCGCAACCTTGGGAGAATCACTACCGAGAAAGTACTTCAGGGCATAGCGCCTAGGAAGTAAAACCGCAGGCGCTTCGGCGAGTTTATCCCAATCTGCAGCGTCAAGCATAAGGGTTGGATCGATCAAAACCTCCGCGTCCAACCCAGCGCATTCCTTAATCAATCTTGCGGCGTTCTTCTCCCTAACCGATATGAAATCAAACGCAGCGAGTCTTTCCCTGTATGCGTTTTTTTCTCCATGGGCAGCTCAGGTGCAGAAATGCTAGCCGAGAGAGACACTTTCTTGACACTTTCGGCAAAGCATAGAAACATAGCACCATTGCTATCAGGAATGTAAGGGGACCAAATCTGATCGCTTCCCGCTACAAAAGCGTCGAAACCATCGGATTTTCTCGGCGGGAAATCCGGCAAAGAATAATTCGGCTCATATTTAATATGTTCCTCATCGAATCGAAGAAACGCTGAATGCCTCGCTCGTTTGGCCCCCCTCTTACCAGCGAAGCTATCGACAAGAAAAACTTTAACCTGGTGCTTTAAGCTGCAACGTGGCTCGCTTTGGCGAATCGTGCTCGCATCCGCTCCCCTTCTTTGAAGCAGCTCCTGAACAGCATAATTCTGCAGACGCTGACCATAATTGTCCCCAAAGGTAAAAGTAACAATTCCGACCTTCATATTACCAGTCACTCCTTAGAAAGGGCCGACGTACTCTGAGCAATGGACTTCCACCTTTCGACGAGCGCAAGCCCTATAAGCAAGAACAGCAAGGCATTATTTGCCCTCGTAAAACACTGAGTGTAGATTGTCGCAGTTGTCGCAAGCGCAACAAGGGAAAGATAAAGAACGTATGGTCTGCGCCCCCGACACCCGCAAGACACGCAGAAGACATAGAAAGCAAACAGGGCAATAAGGAACCAAACGCCCAGAAGGATGACCAGCGATCCAAAATCAGCTTGGCCGAAATGAGTAAACCCGCAGAAGGCGCCCTCGTGGAATGTTGCTGCGCCCAAACCGATACCAAAAAGCCAGCTTGACGCCAAATTTAAGGCATAACCGATTATTGCAATTCTTTCTCCACTGCCCACCGCATCGGTTCCTATCGAACTAGAGCTTTCCACAAGGTCAAATAACGACAGGACATTGTCATCAAAAAAGTTTGCGAACGATGAATTGCATATGTACAGCAAGAAGACAATTCCCAGCAGGACAGCAAGAAACATCAGGCCCTTGGCGATTCTCATGAAATTGATCGATGACAAACCTTCGGCATAGAAAAGTAGAAGAACGATGGGCATCAAGGCGAACAAAGCCTTGTTGTCGTTCAAGGCGGCAATACCAAGTGAGCTAGCAAGAACCGCCGCCGCGCAACAAACGACGGGGATTCGCAACTCCCCGCTTCCATCCCGTATGCTGTTCAAATCAATGAGCAAAACGAAGCACGAGAACAACGCAACGGCATGGGTCGAAGCATACATGAAAAGACCTGAAATCAGGTCTTCATAGAAGGGAATTTGGCCCGTCATGGGGGCGGCCGCCATAAGAGAATATGGGTAATAGACCTGAATTAGGATAACTATACAGTTGACGGCATAGACAACGTTAAAGAAAACAATCCATCGCTGCTTGCCGAAATCCAGCAAATCTGACCCGTTGGTCTTCAGCATCACGATGAAGAGCGCATAGAAAAAGAAGGTCTGTATGGCTTTAAGGTTGTATGAGGTCTTACCGGGAACTATGCTCCCAGCAGAGTAACTCAAAACAAGGAGCATCGTAATTAGGCAGACGAGGAAAAGCAGCTTCTTCGGAATCTTCCAGCCACTGAAGATAAGGCGAACTCCAATGAGAAGAAAGATAACGTTATTTACGATTCCGGCCATACCAAGGTATTCAAGCAGAAAAACCTTAGCCATAATCAGACTGATTATCAGTGCATCTATCCCCGACCCTGTTTTTTTCTCAAGAATACTCATATGGCGAACTCTTGTTTTCGTTTCCGTGAATTTGCAGCCTCGATTTTTTTTCGCTCCCGACATGAATAGAAAATACGCAGCGGCAAAGAGAAGCAATTGTCTAGCCGGAATCTGTTGGTTCGGCATTGCCTCTCATTTTCGACGGCATTTTGCGCAGTCGGCCTGCTCGGTTTCGCCAAAGCAATGAATGCGTCATTGGTCGCGAGGGCCATCGCACCCCCATCGTGATTAGCGCGGAACCCGTTCAACAACTCCAGCAACTTATCAGGCTCGTCGAGCAGCTGACACAGCTCCTGCTCCGAAGAAAGAACCTGGCCGCAATGCGTCATACTCACAAACTCAGCTATGTTACCGCTTGATGGACAAGTGATGATAAAAGCATTTGAGGCATATGCCTCCATGCAGGTGTACGAATACGTCTCTAGGCATTGAGACCAAAGTAAAGCAGCATCCACATTCTCGCGTCGCAGCTCGTCAATCATAGCATTGGGTTTTCCTGGTGAAAATTCGACGAAGACCCGTCTCATTCCGCTAGGTAAAGGCTTCGTCTCGTTGTTGAACACAACGAATTCATATTTTCCCTGGCCACGAAACGCGTCAACAAGGCGACACCAACAGTCCCAGCCTTTTATAGACTGTTGTTTCCCAAGATATGCAACTTTGATCGCATGATTGGGAGGAAGCATCTCCTTGTTGTCAAGATAAATCCCGACGTATCTTTGATGTGGAATTACCGTGCAATGCCCCTTTGCTTCCGGATGGAAAGATTGCACCATTCTTTCGACAACGCTTGAAGGGCAAGCAAATACTATGCGATGAAGCTCGTTGTGCAGAAGCCTCCAGATGCAATCTTCACGAATACTGCTGTCAGCGTAATAGGCACATCCCGCGCATTGTGCGTCGCCCAATCTAGCAGATCCGCATAATTGAGTACCATCCTGTATCAAATTATAGTTTGTGCAGCACAGGTAGTAGTCATGCGCATATACGACCAGCTGGACCTTAGGATACGAAGATACTATGCCAGCAATCGATTCAAGGTTCCATCCCATGAAGTGATGGATGTAAATGCATCCCAGTTCATACTCGCCATCGAGCAAACGTCCTACCCTAGCCAAGAAAGCTTCAAGGCTGAAAACTCCTGCGAACTTACCATCGCATATCACACCGAATGAGTTGCTGAAAAGCCTCTTTGCAAATTTAGAAGAACCGCCAATGGGAAATAAGGCAACATACTTGATGCCAGCGTCATTGGCAGCAACCTGATGACTCATAACGACCTTCGGCGTACCCGTACGGTCAATAAGATAGTTCGAAAGCGTTATGGCAATGAACAGTTTCTTCTTTTTCATTCGTTCGGCCCATCCTGCATGATGGCCCGCAATGTCGCATCAAGATATGCATACCCCCACAGTGAATCAGGTTCCAGGTAGGCACCTTCTCCCCACTCGTTCCAAGCGTTTAGAAAGACCATCTTCTTGTCTAAGTCGCGCCTACGGCGCACCTCGTCAATCGTGTCCGCAAGCCATCGTCCATATAGCTCAGGCGTGCTCCCGTGAAAAATCGTTCCTCTGTGATTCCTTCGGGCCGTGTTGTCCCACATGGGCATAACGGCGGGATAGACCTTCTTATCGCGGCTCCAAGTCGCATATCGCTTATTCTCGACCAAATCCGCATAGTCGTAGACGGTGCCGCCGAAATCTTCGCGCAACGGACGCACCTGTTTGGTTATGTTGCGACAGTTGTGCTGCACCTGCTTGGGTTGGAACTCGCTCTCGGCATCAAAGCCAACTGCCGACCAATCAATGTTGGTATCACGCTCTTGCACGGCAATAAGATAGGGTTCTGAGCCGCATTCGTCCTTACAAATGCGGCGCCACTCAGAAATCACATGCTCCGGATCTCGAATAAGCGATGGGCGATACACGGATAGGACGGGCTTGCCGTCTATTCGGAGATATCGCTCATCGCTGAAATCATGGACAACATCCCTCATGAAGGCGGTGTAGTTCTCGGAACTCTGGGTGATCTCCATCAAGACATCGTTGCTCGTACCGCTGAATCGCTTTGTCCAGTTTTCATTCGCCCAGCAATAAAAGAAAGGCATGTCAAGGTTTGAGTCATCCAGAAACATATCTAAAGGTCCTTCGAGAAGTCTCTGACCACCATCGAACCAGTAGTAGTAAAAACAGAAAGCTCCTACGCCATAATTCTTCGCAAGCTCAATCTGCCTTTGCATATTGCATTTCAAGCGCAAATCGTAATAGCCGAGCTCGCCGGGCTTCCTTGGCTGATAATGCCCCGTGAACTGAGGGACGGCCTTGCAAACATTGTTCCACTCAGTGGTTCCTCGTCCCCACCAGGAGTCATTTTGAGCATTGGGGTGGAATTGCGTCAAATAATATGCCACCAACAGCACGTCCGACTTAGCCTCATCATGCCTTCGATAGCCGACGTAGCCCTCGGCACGCGCATCATAACTTTCTAGGACATGCTCGGCGTAAGAGCTCAAAAGGTCATTATCAGCCACAATACGCAAGGAGCCCGCATCGGCTGCCGCTTCGCGTTCGAGAATACGCTCATAACGCCTGACTCTGAGGTTTTCTTTAAATTCAGCGCTCAACGGGAGTTTCCAAAACAAACCTTTAAGCTTCTCGTTGATTTGTCCGCAATTAAAAAGATTCATCGACATTCACCATCACGTATTCCAGCCTCGAGAGAAGAACGACCCAAAGCTTCCGCGATCCGCTCGCTCGCATGTCCGTCGCCGTAGGGATTGGAGGCGCGGGACATGGCGACGTACTCTTCGTCGTCGCAAAGAAGCCTACTGAACTCGCGGTAGATGGCCTCCTCCTCGGTGCCGACGAGCTTCAGCGTGCCTGCTGCCACGCCCTCGGGACGCTCGGTGGTGTCGCGCATGACGAGCACGGGCTTGCCCAGGCTCGGGGCCTCCTCCTGGATGCCGCCCGAGTCGGTGAGGATGATGTGGCTGACGGCCATGAAGTTGTGGAAGTCGAGAACCTCGAGCGGGTCGATGATATGCAGCCGTTCGAAGCCGTCAAGCTCCTCGTGCGCCGCCTTGCGGACGAGCGGGTTCATGTGGATGGGGTAGATCGCCTTGGTGTCGGGGTGCTCCTCCATCACGCGGCGGATGGCGCGAAACATGCGGTGCATGGGCTCGCCCAGGTTCTCGCGACGGTGCGCCGTGATGAGGATGAGGCGAGAGCCCTCCGCCCACTCGAGCTCGGGGTGGGTATAGCCATCGCGAACGGTGGTGCGAAGGGCGTCGATTTCCGTGTTGCCGGTGACCCAGATCTTCGACTCCGGCTTGCCCTCGTCCAGAAGGTTCTTCTTGCTGGCCTCAGTGGGGGCGAAATAGTACTCGCTCACGATGTCGACCGCCTGACGGTTGAACTCCTCCGGCCAGGGGCTGAAGATGTCGTGCGTGCGCAGGCCCGCCTCAACGTGGCCCACAGGGATCTGCAGGTAGAAGCACGCGAGCGTAGCGGCGAAGCTGGTCGTGGTATCGCCGTGTACGAGCACGACATCGGGCTTCTCGTCCTCGAGGACCGCCTTGAGCTTGAGCAGTACGTCGCACGTAACGTCGAACAGAGTCTGTCCCGGCTTCATGACGGCCAGGTCGTAGGCGGGTTTGACGTCGAACACGCGAAGCACCTGGTCCAGCATCTCACGGTGCTGACCGGTGACCGTCACAACCGTGTCGAACTCGTCGGGGCGCGCCCTCAGCTCGTTCACGAGCGGGCACATCTTAATGGCCTCCGGGCGAGTGCCGAAGACGAGCATAACTTTTTTCATATCAGCCTTTCAAAGCAAGTTGATAGCCGTCGAGAGTTTTCTCAGCAGCCTTCTCCCACGTGTATTCCGTAATTACCTTTCGGCCGAAATCCTCGTCGTAATTGACGGCGTAAGCCTCATCCAGCGCAGCCCTGATGGAGGAAGGGCTGCTGACATCGCAATAAAACGCGCTGTCACCGAAATAATCCCGCGTCGTTCCTTTGGGAGATACCACGATATTGCACCCCATAGCGGCTGCCTCCAGACTCACGAGGCCCGGCGTCTCGAACCAACTAGGCAACACGCTCACACGGCACTCGCGGCACAGCTTGTAGATGTCTTCGTTGGGAATTTGCTCGATCCATTCCATGTTCGGATTGGCTTCTATCTCCGACACAACCTTGTTCGCATACTCGATATGCCCGGGAGACTTCTTTCCCACAAAGACGACCTTGTAATCCGACCCCTCCACCGCCTTGATTAGGTTGAGCTGGTTCTTGCGAATGTCGATGCGGCCGATGCAAACAATCCATCCACTGAATCGCTCGTATCCTGTTGATTCAACCTCTTTTGCGGCCTTAATGCTCGCGACGTCGACGGCGTTGGGGACGACCACATAGTTGTCGGTGCGAAAACCGAGATGAGCCGCTATCTGGTCCATCTCGGTCTTTGCATTCGGCAGGAACACATCGCAGTTGTCCAATATCTCGAGCTGCATCTTTTGGAAGCTATGTGTCATAAGGTAGCGTGCACCCTCGCTGCGCTCCCCGCGCAAGACGTACTTTCCGAAGGCCTTGAGGCGCTCCATTCCATCGACGCTAAGATGTTTTCCCAAAAAACCTCTCAGGCCGTTTGCTGCGCTTTTTTCGAAGCTGTCAGTCGGCCAGTAAATCGTGGAGAGCACGACAGGCTTTCCGGCCTCCTTGGCGTTTTTCGACTGGATGAAAGTTTCCTGGACCCGCGTGAGGTTGAACAAGTGGACCACATCGTATCCAGAAACATCGGGTCGCAAGTCCAAGGACAGGTCGACATCAATACCCTTTGATTCAAGGGCCTCCTTCGTCTTTACAAGTTGTGTCGTGTCACCGCCCGCTAGATCAAAAACGTTTTGGCGGGTCTGCATCAGTACTTTCACAGCTGCTCCATATTTGCTTTTTCAGAAGAGCCAAACAGGTATTCTTCGAGCTCATCCTCCCAGTCGGGCATGTGGAAGCCGACCGACTGGAGCTTGGACAGGTCGAGCGCGGAGTGGACCGGGCGCGGGGCGACGGGGCCCTCGGCGCTCGCGTAGTAGTCGGCGGTCGATACCGGCACGACCCTGTCCCCGTTGCCGTTGGCGGCCTCGAAGACG
>NZ_JBBNLT010000023.1:0-12247 GCF_040092345.1 Collinsella sp. CLA-ER-H7
TCCAGCCCGAGGGGATGTAGGAATGCGATAGGAAAGTCATAGATGCGGGCGTGTTGGCTAAAATGGGTCGGCCGGGATTGGTCAATCTCGGCCGACTATATTTGGCTAAATTATTCCGGCGCTAACACTATGACGATGCATGCGATACCGAGCAGCGGTGCGCGGCAGCTATAAGCGCTGCTCCTAGCAGGAATAGCGCTAATGAGGCGGCGATCCAGTTGCTGTCGGCGGTCTTGGGGAGCGTGGCGGTGGCGGCGCCGGCAGCCTTGGCCTTGGATGGCGTGGACACCGTGGTCCTGTTTACTGTCGTTTTGGTTGTCGTGATCGTCTTGGGCGTCGCAGTCGCGGGCTTCAGGGCGGGATCCGTCGCGGACCCGGCACCGGGCTGCCCACCGGCAGGACCGGCGCCACCAGCCGGCTCGCCCGCGCCACCGGGCACCTCGCGCCCGTCGGTCTCCCCCTGTGTTTCGTCAAGAGGATTTGAGCAAAAAGAGCATCGGAAATTGAGCAGCCTGAGCATCGGAAGCGCGCACGCTTTTTGAGCGGCTAGCCCTCCTGCATGAGGGCATGGCGGACGCGGTAGGACTCGCCGCGGAACTGGACGAGCCTCCCGTGGTGGACGATGCGGTCGATCACGGCGGCGGCCATCTGGTCGTCCCCGAACACCGACCCCCACCTGCTGAACTCCAGATTCGTGGTGATCACCACCGACTGTCTCTCGTATGCGTCGGCGAAGACCTGGAAGAGCAGCCTCGCCCCGTCCGCGTCGAGCGGGAGGAACCCGAGCTCGTCGATGACGAGCAGGCGGGCCTTGCCGATAAGCGCGGCCTCCCGGTCGAGCCTCCCGTCGTCGCGGGCGCGCCTCAGGCGCATCACGAGCGAGGACGCCGTGAAGAAGCGCGCCTCGAGCCTCCTCTCGCACGCCAGCGCGCAGAGGGCCGACGCCATGTGCGTCTTGCCGGTGCCGACGTCGCCCATGAGCACGAGGTCCTCCCTGCGCCCGACGAAGTCGAGCGCGAGCAGCGACTCGCGCCCCATGCCCTCCGGCCACGACACGGCCGACCAGTCGTAGCCGTCGAAGGTCTTGGGCGCCGGCAGCGCGCAGCGCCTGAGCAGCGTCGCGCGCTTCGAGGCCTCGCGGCTGGACCTCTCCGCCTCGAGGTAGCCCGCCAGGTACTCCACCTGTTTCGGGGTGCCGAGCCTCGACCACTCCTCCAGGACGGCGGTGGTGAGCGAGCACGACCGCCCGGCCTCCACGACCCTGCGGGCCAGCTCCTCGCTAGCTGCCATCGGCGACCGCCCCCTTCAGGAACCCGTCGTAGACCGACAGGTCGGCCCCGCCGGCCCCGCCGCCGCCTCCCGCGATGCGTCTCGCCAGCACGTCGACCGTGGCGTCGTCGGGGACGCGGCCGCCCTCGACGACCCTGAGCGCCGCCTCGCATGCCGCCTCGAAACCCGAGGACTCGCTCGCCCGGCCGATCGACCTGAGCGTGCGCCTCCTGCCGGCGGAGTCCATCCGGTCGATCCCCTCGACGAGCCCCGGCGGCATGTCGCGCCTGATCGTCGACTCCCCGAAGGCCCTCGGCCTGGCGATGATGGCGGGCACGAGCGAGAGGGGGTTCCGGACCGCGGGGCCCTCCCCGAAGGCCCTGGGGAGGACGGCGACCCGGCGGCCGCGGTCGGCGAGGATCTCCACCGTCGACGCGCGCATGCCGACGAGCAGGCTCCGCCCGTGCCAGGCGGGCCCGGCGACGTACTCGCGCCCGTCGGCCTCGACGTAGCCGCGCTTGTCGGCGCGGGCGGTGACCCACCTCACCGCGTCGGACTCCACGCCGGGAAGGGCGCGCATGGCGGCGAGGTCCTCCCGGTAGGCCTCCCCGTGCGGCCTGCCGTCGCGGCAGCGCGCCGCCGCGTTGACCCTCGCGCACCCCTCGGCGAGGAACGCGTTGAGCTCGGGGAGCGCGCCGAACGCAGGCACGGGGACGAGGAGGTTGCGCCGGAGGAACCCCACGGCGTTCTCGACGGAGCCCTTCTCGTTTCCCGAATAGGGGTTGCAGTACCGGCTCTCGAAGCGGTAGTGGGCTCTGAACTGCGAGAACAGCCTCGATTCCGTGACCTCGCCGCGTACCATCCTGCCCGCCTCGGTGGCGTTGTCGAGCACCATCGCCGCCGGGGCGCGGCCCCAGCGGCGGAAGATCTCGAGCAGCCCGGCGCACAGGCACTCCGACCTCTGCGACATGAGGGCGACGCACTGCCGGTCGTTCGAGTGCGGAAGCGTCGCGACCAGCAGCTTGAGGTCGAGGGTCCTCCCGCCGACCGCGGCGCGGAAGTTCCCGAAATCGACCTGGCAGGTGCCGGGCGCCCACTCGAGCTCGAGGTACCCCTCTCCGCCCGCCGCCGCCCGGGCGAGCCTGAGTTCGCGGACGAACCTCTGCACGGTGGAGTAAGAGCCGCCGTAGCCGCGCTCGGCGACGAGCCTGTCGTAGATCCGCCTGGCTGTGTGGCGCTGCTTCCTCGGGGCCCCGAGGTCGGCCTCGAGAACGCCCGCGACCCATTCCTCGTTGCCCTCGAGCGCGGGCCTGCCCCTCCTCCGGGGCATCGGCGCGGCGGGCGACATGTCCTCCATGTCGGCGTACTTCGCCACGGTGTTCCGGCTCACGTGGAGCATTCGGGCGATCTCGGACCTCGAGCGCCCGGCGGCATCCATCGACCGTATATCATTCACTGTGTCCAGGGGCACGGTCATCTCCTCCATCCTTCCCGGGCGGGCTCGCCAAAGTAACCGCCCGGGGAAACCATACGGCGAGGGCCGCGCCCCCGGTCCCCGGGGCGCGGCCCTCTTGCTTAAACTGCTCAATTTTTCGTGCTCACGGTGCTTATTTCCCAGTGATCACTCGGACCACTTCTTAGTGAACATCAACACCCCCGCCGGCGCCGTCGCGCCCTCGGGCTCAATCACCACATGCGGAGCCATGGCCCCGGAGGCATCCACCACGCCGCCGGCGCCAAAGGCCCCGCCCGCAGGCGCCACAAACCGCGCGGACACAAGCGACCCGCCCGCGCACGCAACGCCGCCGTCGGCGCCGGTCGCATCGAGCCACGAGGCGTCGACGGAAAGCCGGCAGCCGGCCGCACCCTCGCCAAGACCTGCGTCCTGCAGATACACACCGTAAGCGCTCACGCCCGCCCCGGACCCGGCGCCCGAGGCAACGACGCGTCCGCCGCCGCGCACGGCCATGTCGCCTGCGATCACGCCCGCGACCGCCTCGTCGGAAATATCGGCCCCGTCCGCCCGCGCGTCGACGGTGCAGCCGTCCACCACGAGCGCCTGTGACACGTGGATACCGCACTGCGAGCCCGTCGCCGTCAGGGTCCCGGTGCCGCGAAGCGTCAGGTTGCCCCACACCTCCATGCCGCACAGCGTGATGTCCGCATCGGGCGCATGCGACTCCGTCACGGAGTTTTGTCCGGTCAGGGTCACCACCAGGTCGCCATCAGCGCCGATGGCCTCGCCAGAAAAGCCGTTAAGCTCCAGGTGGTCGGCATCGGTCCAGGCCCAGCCGGGGCCGGACACGCCCGGCTCGTAGTACGTCGCGCCCGCGATGATGAGGCTCTCCGCGCCCGCGGCATAAGAAGGCCCGCCCAGCAAAACGCATATGCAGGCCATGGCAATAATCGCAATGTAATGACGGCTGGTGTAGGACTCGGCAGCAAACATACCCGCTCCGATCTTCGCAGAGCCAATAGAATGTGCACCAGAAAATGCCCTGGTAGCAGCAGTTATTAGTTTAGCGAGATCAATGCAGAAACAAAGAAAATGCCCCAGAGAAGTGCCAATAATTAGGTGTAAATCGTTTTGCCAATCGGTGAAAGGAGGGGTCTTCAATATAGGTCAGCTGCCAGTAAGGCCCATAATCCACCTCGTAACATCATACGGCCGCATTAATCTTCACTCTCGGGGGGGGGGTAATTACCGTTCAAAAGTAATCGGAATCCTCAGACAGTTCTTGAGTTTTTTGAGAGAAGAATGTATTGCATTAAAAGCTGTCAATTCAAAAAATCATCGACCGTGACATACGATCTCCTCATGGTCCTCGCTGTTAACCTCATTCTCTACAATTGCTTCAAGCCCCTGCAGCCTTTTTAACATCATATAGGTGCAGATCACGGTAAGTCTGTAGGCGAAAGCGACATCTGCGGAACCTTGGTATTGACGACCATGGATGCAATCGTTTCTGATGTTATATCCGTTAGAAGAGTACATAACTAAGTAGACAAATAGGAACTCTCCGCATCCTTGGATAGTTCCCGTAAGTTCACGAACGCTTCCAATGAGGTCAGCCAAGACGCCTGATACTTCCCTAAGCTTGTAAAAGGAATCCCTATTTGCTTGGAAGGGAACAATGGAAAACATCTCTCCTATGTTTCTAATAGTATTTTCAAGAATAGGAAATAGCTGCGTAAGATGACCGAGGGTCGGCCTGTTGCCAGGATTGGGCAAAAGCTCGTATTGACTTGGAGCAAGTGTAACCACCTTGTCATAAACGGGCTCTATGACGACCATGCTGCAAACCAACTGGATATTCTTGTTTAGCTTTTCAAAGAAACCGTCAAGCATAACTTGCTCACTAAGATGATTGATGAAGCGATAAGAACGCTCCTTGTAAACCCGTTCGACTTCATCTGCAATCATTTTATCGATCGAGCGCGCATCATCTTCTATTATTACGTGAACGTGATTGGGATAGAATTCACTGACTGTTGTCTTGCCAAAAAGGTAAACAATTAACTTCTTAGACATGTCCTCTAAGCTGGATGAAATTGAATCATCGGAAAGCTGCAATAAAGATTGTGCAAATCCGTGGGGCGATTCTAGGAACTGCTTATTTAGCATTTTGATTTTCGTGTTCGGAATGGAGAATTCTCGCGTAAAACAATGCATTCCTGATACAACTTGACTGTAGTATTTATCTTGCCAAGCATGTCTAAGAGCAATAATTACTTTCTTAACCCAATTGTTATTCACTCTAGGGTTGCCCATAACATCTAATAAAAACATCATTGCAGAATAGAACAGCTCAGCAGTTTCAACATCGCTATGCCCTGTGTGCTTATAGAATAAGTCGAGTGCGTACGCCGCATCCTGCTGATTGCAGTACTTAGCGCTTAGAGGGTTTTCAAATAGGGCTATCAGGTCGTGTGTAGTATTGACTTTCTTTAAGTTTTCGGCAAAGAAAGCTTGGCATTTCGTTTTAAATAGACGTTTTTGCTCCTTTGTCATCGGAATTGAATGTTCCGACATATAGCGAAGATCGTTGTAATCGGTGCGGCCTTTTAGAAGCTCATTCATGCTTCGGAAATAAGCTGTCTGAGCCTCTTTGCAAAATATCGATTCCCTCTTTAGCTGAGTGACAAGATCAATTGCTGTGCACTGAAGACGGTACAACGGTTCGCTATTTTCTACTATTCGCTTGGCGTTGTTTGTGGCTAGTTCGACTAAAATGCTTTGGCTACGGGTCGAAGGAATCTTATTCCATTTCGCAAATTCTATAGACTCAAGTAAGCATATCGCACGATCATCTTCAAAGATATCCTTTGCTTTTAGGAACATGCCTTCTGTCCATACAGAGCTATATGACGATTCTTCACCTTCACCAAGGCCAATCAATGGAGTCAGTTTTCCATTTTGGTAAGAACTCCTAAAAGCATCGCAAAGAAGAGCCTCCTGCCATGTTTGAAATAGCTCCCGATCAACGTCTTTAAAACTGAGGAAATCAGCATCAAAGTTGTCATCCATCAGTTTAATAACGCTATCGCATTTGATTGGTACATCGACGCACTTAAGATTGCGCCGAAGCGTTTCGGCAACTAGTTCAATTCCCGATAAATTGATTCTCCCGGTTAAGTATTCAAGTTTTGACCATTCATCGTTTAGCGCAGTAAGGTCATACAGCTGGTGGAGATTTGAATAAAAAATGGGACGGGTATCAATAAGGGCATTTCTGCCAGTCAATTTATTGAAAAGGAAAGTTGCATAGGACGCTACGCCAAGCATGCCGAAAAACCCAACATGTTCATCAAAATCTTCTGGCTTGGTCATTCCACTTCTGAGGAGGACGCAATCGTACAACTTTACCAACCACATTGATGAAATATCTGGTTTGAAATCGCCAACCAAATCGACGACGGTAGCAAGAAAAGCAAAGGGTTCATGAAGCGATGCCAATACGCCTATAAATTCATTTACTGAAGTGATTTCTTTGGGTGCAGAGAAGCGTTCTTCAGTGCATTCAATTAGCCACTGCCAATTTGATGATTTGTTTATCCGTTCTTCGGTAAACCTAACCTTGATATCATGCTCGTAATAGCCAATCCCCTTCGCCATTTTCATGTCCTCTTTCACATTCGCTTGTTTGTACCAATTGTCATGCTAAACATATGGAATAGATAGTGCATTACAAGCAATATTTGCTTCTAGTTACAAACGTACTGATGCTTCAACTACGAAAATTAGCGCAATAATTGAAATCGCCCCCTAGGGAACTAATATTGTCCCCAGGGATCGATTAATTCGTTATTTTTGACTTTATAACAGTTTAGATAACAGGTGATGAGTCGGGGACCGCAAGGCCCCCGAATACTATGTCCTTCCGAGCCAAACAGTGAATTTGCCCGAGTGCCAACCCGGATCTTTGTTTGGCGACAATCCCTCCGGGCGGGCGTTCAGGCGGATGGGACAGATCCATATGGGAATGGCAAACCCCTTCGGGGCGCTCGTGGCAGGCCTCCCCGCCGACGAGTTCCTGCTGCACTGAGAAGCCGTCGACGAGACTCGTCGCTGCGGCGGGAGGCTCACCTCCCTCACGAGCGCCATCCTTGAGCACTGCCGAAAGGTGCTCCCTGTCTGGGTCACTTTCATTAGACTCATGCGCCCCATCGTCCCAGTGAGTGCGCGGCGAGCTGTGCGGCGTCAGCCACAAGACGGACTTCGAGCGGCGCCGCCGCGCGCTCGCCACGGTAACCGGCTACCAGGACCGGTTTGTACTGTGCGACACCTTCTGGATTGACGAGACCCACATCAACGACACAGACCCCTCCAAGGGTTACAAACAGGTGCATAAGCGTGGTCTATCCCGACAAAGGCCGTGCGTCTGAGTCGCCTTCGATGTCCATAAGAACCCCGTCGCGGTCGTCCTCGGCCACGGGAAGCCCAGCTCGGCGCGCGTAAGGAAGGCCATGGGCAGCAGAATGTTGCCCGGGTCGCTGCCCATCCACGACCTTAAGAAGGCGCACAACGCGTTGGTCAGGGACGGCGGGCTCGAGAGCGAGGCATACTGGCCGACGTGAACGACCCGGTCTACCTAGAGCGGATGGAGATGGCGAACGACCTGTGCTCTTGGCTCAAGCGCTACCTTTGGCGCTTCACGGGAATGCCGCCGCGGAACCTGCAGGCCTACCTCGACTGGTACGTCTAGCTCTTCCGGGTCAATCAGGCCAGGGACAGATGGGACCCGACCGAAAGGGTGGTGCGTCATATCCTGATGACGGACGCGACTTACCGCAGCTTGGGGTAGGTGCGGTAAGTCGCGTTATCTGAACCGTTGCATTACTAATCATCCCGTAATCCATCAATTTACTCAGCGCCATATAGGGCCTGCTAGTTGTATTTGCCGCTGAATTGCATCCCGCTTGTTTTGCTGACATAGAGTCTTGTATGACGCGGCAAGAGCGTCTTCTTTCTCAAAGAGATCTTTCCGTTGGTTGGGCTCATGTAACTTTTCAGAAGCCTGTTCAAGCGTCCATTGATATTCCTTTGCACTCTGAGACATCGTATTTAATAAAATCTGATACTGATACATTGAAAACAAAAGGGATTGATAAGCTTCTATGAACTCGGCTATTGCGTCTCCACTCTTTCCTTTGAAGCAAAAATTCGCCTCCATGGCGAGCGATTTCATTTCATCAAGTTTTAAATGCAATTTAAGTTGAGGGTCGGCATCTAACACATGATTTATTGAGATTGAAATTGATTGCAAGTACGTGGTGTTAGTTAGCAAAGCAAATAGCAGGTCGATAGCCATTTGCGGTTCGTCATCATGTTCCAATTTCTTCGCGTTTTTTGCGTAAACGCTCATGAGTTTATCGACGGTTATCCAAATATTTAAACGTCGATTGAATAGAGACTGTTTATTGCTGAGACGAGCTTGGTAACAAGAAATGAGCAACGCGATGATTGCCACAATCGCTGAGATGTACTCAGGTAGATTCGTTAGGTTCATTGTCTCCTCCGCTACTAAAAATCAATTTACAATGCCATGATTATCGCTCCGCATTCATGATTCTCTGATTCGGCTTCCAGATTGAGTTCAGGCCAATGCTGATGGAGCTGAGGTACGGCAACATCGACCGTCCTCTGCACCCAGTTCAAGAAGAAGGACTGGCACCCGAGGCTCGTCGGCGGGGTCCACGCGGACGCGACCATGGACAGGATCGCGCACAAAGCGGTATGGGTCGACATGGGCGAGGCAAACATGCGGCAGCGCCGCGGGGCGAACCGCTAGCAATAAAACGGCCCCGGTGCCGACTTGCATTATCAGCGGTTCCGTTTCGCGATAATCAGCAGCACTCAAGCGAGCAAATACTCAGTTTTCTGAAAGCCCCCTACAGCAGATAGGTACTTATCAGTAAGTACTACTGAAGCGACTCAGGGCACGATCTGACTTCTTACGCATTGCATGAGAAGAAAGAGGCTAGAAGAGTATCGGCTCCCCCACCATGATGTCGGAGACAACCCATGGGGCCTCCGACATCACATTGTTGTCTATTTAAGAAAGCTCAATCGAGCTTTCTGCAACATCAATGCCAGGTGCGTATTTCTGCACTAACGCATCCAGAATTATTCGGTTGCCCGGCGTCATCTTTGGGGAAGCGACGATCTTCATCGAAGAAAATGCTTCGTCTGAGATAATCAAATCGTAAAAGGAAGGAATTTCGGGATCGCATCTATCAAGTATGACCTCAGTGGCCCTCTTAACTGCTTCAACATCACCCTTGATTACAGAGGCGATGCCCACAGGAACTGCCGTCAAAACATATCGCCATTCGTTTTGGTATGACCAGGCAGTAGCTTTGTGAATCCCAAGTGTGTTTAAATCGGCTTCTATCCAGCCGTTTTCGCAGTTACGGATCAACTTTGGAAACAGAAGCGACTTATCGTTCGTATACTGGACTTCATGAAGCATCTCAACGCTTCGGGCCATTTCTTTAAAATGATATTTTTTATCCCAAAAGTCTTCGAGCGGCAATTGAAGTCCATCAAACTTGCCACCAGGAGTATTCAAAACTGCGTCACTAGATAGCTTACTTAGGCTTTCGGTAGACACAGAGTACCGCTTAAACAGATGACTCTTCATTTGGATTCTTACTCCACATTCAGCTCCAGCATACTCGCGCCACATGGGGATGCTCTCCTCATCAGAAGAGGTCCAACAACTGACGAGCTTCATTTTTCCAAGATTTTGAGAGTCTGCTGAACGCTGTTCTTGTGGGTCGTCAACCTTATCTAACCGGCTGAACCTGATAGTTCGATTATGCAGAATCAAGGCCAGCGTATCTAGGCTTGCATAATGATAGAGAACGGCGGGTGCTTCCATGTTTGGCTCCTAGCTATAACAATGAGTCCATATCACTGTTCATCAAAATTTATAGACGCGATCGTCGACGCGCCAATGCCCATTTAGGCGGCACACCTTAATCCTTGCCTTGCGAGCGCAAACGCGGAGATGGCCAGAGATGACCGTCGCTGGCATATCGCTTTCACGCCCCCAGCACGATGATTGACGCACATGTGCACCACGATTTACGCCGTGCATGCACATCAGCGTTAAGCCCAATCGTCACCACAGGCCTCTTCCAATGAAATGGAATATGACATCACGAATTACCATAATTTCCCGAGCCATCAAAATGCAATCGCGAACCATTTCAAGCAAATAGGTGTTGCCTCGAGAATCGTTGGTCCCATCCTCACGCAAAGTGCGAATGACTTGAGTCGTGCAGTCGAAATCCGTCCGATTATGACTAAATGCATTGCGCAGAACCGGATTCCAACACTGCTTGATAAGGCCAGTAAATGAGCCCGTACCAACAGCGTTGAATCGCTTTGCCATAGGGGCTTTAGAAAGTTTGTCGAACGACTTTGCACCTAGGTCTACGCCTTTGGACATGACATCGAACGCCCCGTTACATTCGATGTTGTCGAGCCCGATAAACAGAACAAGCAGGCTGCCAATAAGCTCATATTCCCGACAATAAAGCTTCTCAATATCACTAGGAGTGCAGCAGAACGTACCGTACTTTTCCAAGTCATAGGCGTCTCCCGCCATAAGAAAGGTAAAACCGTTGAGGAGAACCGGATAAGATTCAGCTACGGAATTCAGAACTTCGTTGATTTCAGCAAGCAGCGACTTGGCAGTCATATTGGTTTTGAGGTAGTAACCTGCTAGGCCGGAAAGCGCCCCTGCCTCTAGACCAGAAACGAGTTTTTCACATTCAACAGCGCGCTCATGCGCGTCACTTCCTGCAATCATGGGAAGACCGAGCCAAGACATTTTCGCGATTCGGCTCAGCAAGGGATAGTGTCGATTGTCCTCGCCGAGCAGTTTGCGCTCGAATTCCGAAAGAACCTTATCCGCATAATCGTCATGCCCATCGCAATACAGTTGAAGAGCGGTCCTCAGGGCAGGCCAGTCTTCGCGGTAATAATGAAGACAATAAACCATATCCCTCACGTACTCGCTGAGTTCATCAAACGGAATCAGCCCAGAGGCTCTGATAAAGGGGCTTGTCATGCAGGCACAATGTTCCACAGATATTTTATATGACGGAAGCTCACCAGATAACTCCACCATAACTCGGGCGCAATCTAAATTTCCACCCATGGAGGCAACCGTGCCAGGGTCGAGATTAAAATCAATCAAAGCGCAGCTCGGGTCAAGGTGAACCGCTCCGTCGATGCGGTTCCGGCACTGCGGACACAAGTATCTAACCGGATAGTCATTAACAAATCCAGCCTGAACGCGTACACGATGCACGCATCCACATACTCCGCAAGTGACAAAGAAGTTCTTAACCACAAACACCTCTATTCAACCTCGCTGATTGCGCGAATCAGAATTAACCAACCGATGCTAAATCTGATACAAAGGCTATAGAAGAGAATTACAAGATCCCCTCGTATCTCCCGCGAACATCCTCGAAATCGTGCTGTCATCCTTATTCTATAAAAAATGCCCAAAGCGACGCCTTGATAGCCCCTCGCAAATCGCCGAATCGGCAAATCCGCGATAGCGGCAAGATAATTCATCGGGCGAAAATCAAAAACCGGATAAACCTCGACTAGGGCGACCACAAGATTACGGCGAACGCCTCACTCGAAGTCCTTGTTCCTCAATCTCGATACGTAACGATCGAGCTCGTAAAGGGCGTCAATGTAGAGCTGGGCTACATCTCGAACACCCCCCCAATGTCAAAGCAAAACCCTTGGAAATGGAGTCCGCCGTCCCCGTTCGAATCTTCCGAGTATGTTACCAGGACGACATCACCGTCCCGAACGCTTTCGGTCTAAACGATACCCTCTATGTATAGGCGATAGAGCTTCGCCTTAGGAAAGCCATCCATGATTGACTTGGTGCGGACATCCACACAAATCCGTCCGCCGTCGAATCCGTACTTAGGGTGTTTGTTCGTTCTTTCCGGGTGCGCGACCACGAAAGAGCGGATAGCCTCAAGGAAGTCCAGGCAAAGCTCAAGCCTTGCCGGATCTGAGAACTCAAATCCCTTCGAGACATCGTCACGCAGGCAGTTCTTGACCTGCCAATAAGAGCGCTTAATCCAATCGGCGAGAACAATCAGGTATACGACATCCTTTGGCTTGCCGCTGAACCCGCCTTCGATTGTCGCGTTGAAATCCTGAATGCTGTATTCATTTTTCAGTATCAATTCCCACATCAACTTACGGCGAGCCTTGTCTTTCGCGAGTCACTTTTTACCTATGCCAAGGCCCCTTTTATCAAGTTGGGGGTGCGGATGATTTCTTGGACCGCGCCTAGGCGTATCCAAGTGGAGTGGGTATGATGAATTGGACACCTATTTAAGAGCGAAAGGTGTTCAAGATGACCCAAAGAAGAAAGCGATACGACAGGCAGTTCAAGGTCTCGGCGGCAAAGGTGGTCCTGTCCGGGGAAAT
>NZ_JBBNLT010000024.1:0-5102 GCF_040092345.1 Collinsella sp. CLA-ER-H7
CCCCCTTCTCAGTTCAAGCGTACGGCTCGGTGCCGTCCACCGGTCAGCGGCGCCCTGGCCTCCCACGGGCTGACCCCGCAGTACTCTCGGCGCGATGGGGCTTAGCTTCCGGGTTCGGAACGGGACCGGGCGTGCCCCCCATGCTCTGGCCGCTGACCGGTGGGCGGCGCCCACCGTATCTTCGGTGTCCTGGGTCGATATCGCGTGCCCTGGGGGCCGCATGGCGCATAGGGGAGGTGACTCGGGGGCATCCTCGTGCCCGGACCGCGCTTCTGAGCGCTGGGTCCCGCGGGCCGCGAGGTGCGGTTCCGGAAGAGCTCGGGCGATTAGTGCGGCTCGGCTGAGGACGTCGCCGTCCTTGCACCTGCCGTCTATCGACCAGGTAGTCTACCTGGGCCCTTACCGGAAGGAGAACTAATCCCTGGAACGGCTTCCCGCTTAGATGCCTTCAGCGGTTATCCGCGCCGCACGCGGCTACCCGGCCGTGCCGTTGGTCGACAACCGGTTCACCGGAGGTGCGTCCACCCCGGTCCTCTCGTACTGGGGGCAGCCTCCATCGATTCTCCTGCGCCCACGGAGGATAGGGACCGAACTGTCTCACGACGTTCTGAACCCAGCTCGCGTACCGCTTTAAACGGCGAACAGCCGTACCCTTGGGACCTGCTCCAGCCCCAGGATGCGATGAGCCGACATCGAGGTGCCAAACCTTGCCGTCGATGTGGACTCTTGGGCAAGATCAGCCTGTTATCCCCGGAGTACCTTTTATCCGTTGAGCGACGGCCCACCCACTCGGGGCCGCCGGATCACTAGAGCCTGCTTTCGCACCTGCTCGGCTTGTGGGCCTCGCAGTCAAGCCCGCTTGTACTCTTGCATTCAAAAGGACGGTTGCCGACCGTCCCGAGCGGACCTTCGCGCGCCTCCGTTACCCTTTAGGAGGCGACCGCCCCAGTCAAACTGCCCGCCTGGCACGGTCCCCGAGCCGGTTGACGGCCTCGGGTTAGGACGCCGGTCGCGCGAGGGCAGTATTCCAAGGGCGGCTCCCCGGGGGCTGGCGCCTCCGGATCTGTGCCTCCTGCCTATCCTCTACACGCGGGACCAGCGGCCAATGCCAAGCTGCAGTGAAGGTTCACGGGGTCTTTCCGTCCTTCCGCGGGTAAGTCGCATCTTCACGACCAGTGCAATTTCACCGGGTCCATGGTCGAGACAGCGCCCAAGTCGTTGCGCCTTTCGTGCAGGTCGGAACTTACCCGACAAGGAATTTCGCTACCTTAGGACCGTTATAGTTACGGCCGCCGTTTACCGGGGCTTGGCTTCGGGGCTTCGCCGAGACGGCTAACTCCTCCGCGTGACCTTCCGGCACCGGGCAGGCGTCAGACCCTATACGTCGCCTTGCGGCTTCTGCAGAGTCCTGTGTTTTTGGTAAACAGTCGCTTGGGCCTCTCCACTGCGGCCCGCCTCCGCTCCCCGGGCGAGCCGGTTCACGTACGCGCGGGCACCCCTTCTCCCGAAGTTACGGGGCCATTGTGCCGAGTTCCTTGACCATGGTTGACCCGATCGCCTCGGTATGTTCTACCCACCCACCTGTGTCGGTTTGCGGTACGGGCGCGCACGCGCCTGCCTAGGGGTTTTTCTAGGGACCTCGGGCTCACTCGCTTCGCTCAATCGCTTCGTCCGGAGCCTCGCCCTTGATGCGGACCGGATTTCCCTGGTCCGCGGGCCGCGCTCCATCACGGGGACGTCCAGAACCCCGCCGAGCCACCCCCATCCGTCGCCCCGTCGGTCGTAGCGCCGCGTGCGCGGTGCAGGAATGTCTGCCTGCTGCGCGTCGGCTACGCCTACCGGCCTCGCCTTAGCCCCCGACTGACCCTGGGAGGATTAGCCTTGCCCAGGAAACCTCGGGTTCACGGCGGACGAGTTACTCTCTCGTCTCTCGCTACTCATGCCAGCATTCTCACTCCCATGCGCTCCACCGTCGGTCGCCCTCCGGCTTCTCCGCCCATGGGAAGCTCCCCTACCGATTCTAATGAATTAAAATCCCGCCGCTTCGGTGTCCAGCTTAGCCCCGTGTATTGTCGGCGCATGTCCACTCGACCAGTGAGCTGTTACGCACTCTTTGAATGTATGGCTGCTTCTAAGCCAACATCCTGGTTGTCTGGGCGGACGCACATCCTTTGCCACTCGGCTGGAACTTGGGGACCTTAGCGGGCGGTCCGGGCTGTTTCCCTCTCGAGCACACAGCTTAGCCCACATGCTCTGACTGCCGCGCTCTGGGCCGCCGGCATTCGGAGTTCGGTTGGATTCGGTAGGCGGCGAAGCCCCCTCGTCCATCCGGTGCTCTACCTCCGGCGGTGAACGCGCGACGCTAGCCCTAAAGCTATTTCGGGGAGAACGAGATATCTCCGGGTTTGATTGGCCTTTCACCCCTATCCGCAGGTCATCGCCGCCGTTTTCAACCGACGTGCGTTCGGCCCTCCACGGGGTCTTACCCCCGCTTCAGCCTGCCCACGGATAGCTCACCCGGCTTCGCGTCCGCGGCGCGGGACTCAAGTCGCCCTGTTAAGGCTCGCTTTCGCTCCGGCTCCCTTTCGGTTAACCTCGCCCCGCGCCAGCGACTCGCTGGCTCATTCTACAAAAGGCACGCCGTCACACCATAAAGGTGCTCCGACTGCTCGTGGGCGCACGGTTTCAGGTACTGTTTCACTCCCCTCCCGGGGTGCTTTTCACCTTTCCCTCACGGTACTGGTGCGCTATCGGTCACAGGGTAGTACTCAGGCTTGGATGGTGGTCCACCCAGGTTCGGACCGGGTTTCACGTGCCCGGCCCTACTCAGGGACCGCGTCGCGCCGTCCGGTCTGGGTTCGCGTACGGGGCTGTCACCCGCTGCGGCCGGCCCTCCCATGCCGTTCCGCTCCCCAGCCGGACCTGCGCCCGGGGGCGGCAGCCCCCGGATGCGCGGCCCTGCAACCCCGCCGGCGGAACCCCTGCCGGGTATGCCCGCTCGACGGTTTGGCCATCGGTCCCCTTTCGCTCGCCGCTACTCGGGGAGTCTCGAGATTGATTTCCTCTCCTCCGGGTACTTAGATGTTTCAGTTCCCCGGGTTGTCCTCCCCGGCCCTATGTGTTCGGGCCGGGGATATCCACACCTCTGTGGATGGGTTCGCCCATTCGGAGACCCCCGGGTCGAAGGATGTGTGCTCCTCGCCGGGGATTATCGCAGCTTGCCGCGTCCTTCATCGGCTCCCTGTGCCAAGGCATCCGCCGTGCGCCCGTGGTATCTTGCGGGACCGCTCTCGGGCCCGCGGGATATCCACGTGTCGCTAATAAAAATTAATCGATATCATGAATAGCGCTCGTATGTCGCAATTCGGGTATCTCATACCGCGGCACAGTAGTTGAACTGTGCTCGCGATCAGATGCTCCTCACTCATATATAAGTGAATTCTTCTTGTTTGGATCGGATGAATGATTGCTATCATTCTGTCTTTAAATCGCAGAAAAGAATCGAGTCTGGAAGAGGATACTCTTCCATCTCTCTCCTATCGCTATGCGGCTCTCAAGGTACGCGGGTGCGACCCCGGGGACCGGGTGCTGCGGGGACTTACTCCGGGCGACATCTACCGGACGGGCTCCTGCCCTCTATTCGAGTTAAGTTGATCTCTCTAGAAGATTTATCTCCCTAGAAAGGAGGTGATCCAGCCGCACCTTCCGGTACGGCTACCTTGTTACGACTTCACCCCCCTCACCCTCCACACCTTCGGCGCCTCCCCCCTTGACGGTTGGGCCGGCGACTTCGGGTGCAGACGACTCGGGTGGTGTGACGGGCGGTGTGTACAAGGCCCGGGAACGCATTCACCGCGGCATGCTGATCCGCGATTACTAGCAACTCCGACTTCATGGGGGCGGGTTGCAGCCCCCAATCCGAACTGGGGCCGGCTTTCCGGGATCCGCTCCCCCTCGCGGGGTGGCATCCCTCTGTACCGGCCATTGTAGCACGTGTGCAGCCCAGGGCATAAGGGGCATGATGACTTGACGTCGTCCCCGCCCTCCTCCGCCTTGACGGCGGCGGTCCCGCGTGGGTTCCCGGCATCACCCGATGGCAACACGCGGCGGGGGTTGCGCTCGTTGCGGGACTTAACCCAACATCTCACGACACGAGCTGACGACAGCCATGCACCACCTGTATGGGCTCCTCTCGGCCACGGGGTCTCCCCCGCTTCACCCATATGTCAAGCCCTGGTAAGGTTCTTCGCGTTGCTTCGAATTAAGCCACATGCTCCGCTGCTTGTGCGGGCCCCCGTCAATTCCTTTGAGTTTTAGCCTTGCGGCCGTACTCCCCAGGCGGGACGCTTAATGCGTTGGCTGCGGCACGGGGGGATCGTCCCCCCACACCTAGCGTCCATCGTTTACGGCTGGGACTACCAGGGTATCTAATCCTGTTCGCTCCCCCAGCTTTCGCGCCTCAGCGTCGGTCTCGGCCCAGAGGGCCGCCTTCGCCACCGGTGTTCCACCCGATATCTGCGCATTCCACCGCTACACCGGGTGTTCCACCCTCCCCTACCGGACCCAAGCCGCGGAGGTTCCGGGGGCTTCGGGGGGTTGAGCCCCCCGCTTCGACCCCCGGCCTGCCGGGCCGCCTACGCGCGCTTTACGCCCAATGAATCCGGATAACGCTCGCCCCCTACGTATTACCGCGGCTGCTGGCACGTAGTTAGCCGGGGCTTCTTCTGCAGGTACAGTCTTGACTCTTCCCTGCTGAAAGCGGTTTACGACCCGAAGGCCTCCGTCCCGCACGCGGCGTCGCTGCGTCAGGGTTCCCCCCATTGCGCAAGATTCCCCACTGCTGCCTCCCGTAGGAGTCTGGGCCGTGTCTCAGTCCCAATCTGGCCGGTCGGTCTCTCAACCCGGCTACCCGTTGTCGGCACGGTGGGCCGTCACCCCGCCGTCTACCTGATGGGCCGCGGAGCCATCCCCTCCCGTCGGGGCTTTAGCCGGGGTGCCATGCGGCACCCCGGGGTATCCGGTATTACCCGTCCTTTCGGGCGGCTATCCCGGGGGAGGGGGCAGGTTCTCCACGTGTTACTCAGCCGTTCGCCACTCGCTTC
>NZ_JBBNLT010000025.1:0-4523 GCF_040092345.1 Collinsella sp. CLA-ER-H7
AGCCCTCGTCGGCGACCTTGTCGGCGAGCGCGGTCATCTTCTTGCCGGTCTCGTAGAGCGCCTTGCCGTCCTCGAGATAGCCCTCCTGGTCGAAATGCATGATCTCGATCTTCTCGGTTTCCTTCATGGCTTTTCCTTTCTGTCCTGCACGCGACTCTATACATCGCGTTTCTTTTCGATACCAATTATAGACATACACCTAAGATGTTTTTAATACCACTTATCAATCTGTTCCAATCCTCGGTGAACGGTCGAAATTCTCTGGTGAGTGGTATTAAATTAGAATTGAATGTATAGCTAACACCTCTGGCGCCTCCCTTGTGTGACAAAGAACAGCGTTCCTACCAGCGCAATAATGGTCGATGCCCCAAATAGCACCGCTTGGACGCCCAAAGCCTCCGCCAAAAAAGGAGCCGCCAGCAGCGGCAGCACGCCGGCGCTCATCAGGCCAAAACGCACAAAGCCGGTAATGCGCCCCAGGTATTTGATGTCGGCGCGCTCCTGAATCAAGATCATCTGCAGCGGTTCCAGGAATCCCCAGGCCAGACCGTTAATCGCCTGACCGATAATCGCGACCCCCAGCATATCGGTGCCCACGTACACCATGGACCCAATGCCCACGGCCATGAGCGCGCCGAGCAACAATCGCAGGTTGACATGGCGAGCAGAAAGCTTGGTCAGGATGAACGCGCCCACCGAGGAAGTGAGGCCCACGACCGAGGACAGCCAGCCCAGCCAGACGATATCCACGTTGAGCACATCGCGGTAGAACAACGACTCCAGCGAATCGAACGCGCCAAACGCAAAGAAACCCAAAAAGCCCGAGATAAAGATGAGACGCAGGTCGTGGTCGCGAAACGTAAGTCGCGCACCCTCGGCCATGCCGCCCAGAATACCGCCCTTCGGCTTCTCCCCTTTTGCGGGAGCAACACACTCGTGACAGCCCAAGGAGAGCACGGCCGCCACACCCATCATGCCCGCCATGAGCAGATAGACCGATTGCGTGGCAAAACAGCTCACGATGGCACCGCCGAGCAGCGGGCCAGCGGTATAGGCGATATTGCTATAGAACACCATGAGGCCGTTCACGCGGGTACGGCCCTCGGTGGTCGACTCCAGGTATCCCGGAAACGCATGCGTGCAGGTGTTGATAAAGCCGCCCGCAAGTCCCAAGACGCACGCTGCAAACAAAAGCCCGGGGACAGATAACGGCGCTAACCCCACGCCAAGCGATAGCACTGCCGTAATCACGCACGTCACAAACGACGTCCGGCGCGGTCCAAAGCGGTCGATGACCGAGCCCGACACCATATTGCCCACCGACGTCATAAGATTGCGCGCAAGCGTAATGGCGGCAACCAAAAAGGCCGTGCCAGCCAGATCATACGTGGCCGCACCGATAAGCCCCAAAAAGTAGACCGCGTTGTTGGCGCACCACTGCAGGGACTCAATAAGAATCAGCCTGACCTCTGCCGGCGTCAGGCGCATTGCTTCGCGATCCTTCGCGAACATACGAACTCCTTCTATACAAAAAGGGGATGGAGGGCATAGGCCTGCTCCATCCCCTTTCCAGGTTGCAACGAAAATCTATGCAGCCGGGCCCTTACGCCAGCACGCCGAAGAACGCGCCGATGATGCCCACGACCATGGTGGCCACGATCAGCACCATGGGGTTGATCTTCTTGGACAGCAGCCAGTAGTACAGCCAGAAGGCGATCATGCCGAGCATGCCGGGCATGATGCCGTCCAGGATGTCCTGGAGGGTCTGGGCGTCCTCGCCCGAGCCGATGGCCACCGGGATGCTGGCCCAGAACATGTCCTTGCACATGGCGCCCACGACCATGACGCCCACGATTCCCACGCAGGTCATGATCTTCTGCATGAGGCCGGTCCTCTGGGCCTCGTCCAGGAAGCCCACGCCCAGCTCGTAGCCCTTGACGGCGCCCCAGATGCGCAGCGCGAAGCCGGGGACGTTGTAGATGAGCAGGAAGGCGATGGGGCCGAAGGGGTTGCCGGCCTGGCACAGGCTGATGCCCACCGCGGCGGCGACCACGCGCAGCGTCGACAGGAAGATGGAGTCGCCGATGCCGGACAGCGGGCCCATGAGGGCGGCCTTGACGTCGTTGACGCTCTCGGGCTCGATCTCGCCGCGGGCGACCTTCTCCTCCATGGCCATCGCGATGCCGCCGACGAACGGGGCGAACTGGACGGTGATGTTGAAGAACGCGCAGTGGCGGTGCAGGGCCGCGGCGTAGTCGTCGGGGCGGCCGGCGTAGATCTTCTTGAGCATGTTGGCGACCATCAGGCAGAAGGCGATGTTCATCTGCTTGTAGTAGGTCCAGGAGAACTCCATGCCCAGGGCGCCGACGTTGACGGCGCTCTTGATGAGGTCGGAGCGCGTGATCTTGTTCTCGGGACTAGAAGTCATCGTCCTCATCCCCTTCCGCGGAGAGCTGGGGCTGGGCTCCGCCCAGGCCGAGCAGGTCGAACTTGTCGATGCCGATGATGATGGCGATCAGGGCGACGCCCAGGACGGGCACGTTGGCGTAGGAGCACAGCAGGAAGCCCAGGAAGTAGAAGGGCACGAGCTGCTTGGTGAGCACCAGGCGGCCGAGCATGGCGAAGCCCATGGCAGGCAGGATGTTGGCTGCAACGCCGAAGCCGTCGATCACAAAGGTCGGGATGAAGTCGAGCAGGCCCTGGATGGCGTCGGAGCCCAGGTAGAATGCGCCGCCGCACAGCAGGAAGTACTCAAGACAGCCAAAGAGGCCCATGCTCCAATGTGCCGCGTAGATACCCTTGAGGTTGCCCTTGGCAGCGCACTTGTCAGCAATGTCAACAATGATCGAGAATCCAGCATCCGTAATGTTACCGATCGTCAGCGAAAGGACGGCGATGGGCATGGCGAGCGCAATGGCCGTCTCGGTACCCTGACCGAGCTGAATGGCAAACGCGCAGGCGAGCACGCCGCCGACGGTTTCGTTAGGCGGTACGTAAGCGCCGATGGAGATCGAGCCCATGAACAGTAGCTCCAAGCTGGCGCCAACGGCAAGGCCGGTCTGCAGGTCCCCCAGCACCAGGCCCACGAGCGGGCACAGGACGATGGGACGGAACGCGTAGAGGGTGCCGAGCTGGTAGTCGAGGCATCCAAACGCTCCGACTAAGCCGACGAGGATTGCTTGGACAAGCATAATTCCTCCCAATAAGGAATCTCGAACCGTCGTCACTCCCGTCGCGCGCGTTGTTGATATCAATTCCGGGAGTTCGATTCCACGGCTCGAAGCGTACCTGGTGTGCTGCTACCACCCATGCCAGGCACAAATGATTTGATACCAATTATAGATATGCAGGTTCTTACTATTTAATACCACTCGCTCAGCGGGGTGTTTTTTACCGTAAACGGCAGACGTATCTCATCAGGCGCGCTCTTTGTTTCGATGGCGGACAAGCGCCACCAGAAAGCCATCACCAAAGGCATCGGATGCCAAGTTGGCCACAATCACCAAAACGATAATCGCCGCGCCCAAAAACTCGTTCCAGCGAAAGACCTCGCCAAAGAAGAGCGCCGACCAGCAGGGAGCGAGCACGACCTCGCTCATGCAAACCAAGTTGGCCGCAAACGCGTTGGTCCGCGCGATCCCCTTGGCATACAGCACGCTCGCAAGGCCACTGCAAAAAAGGCCATGCACCAGCATGAGCCCCCACTCAAATGGTCTCACGGAGTCTAGGGCGCCAGCAAAATAGACGATCGGCAGCATCGAGATACCGCAGGAGATGAGCGAGGACACCATGGGCGACGCATCGGGGCGAGAGTTCAAAAGGAAACACAGCCCAAAGGTGGCTCCCGAAATGACGGCAAGCAGGTTGCCGAGCATGCCCTCGGCACTCAAATCGCCTAAAAAGAACAGTCCCATACCCGTAAAAGCAACCACCACGGAGGCAATCTTCGCAGGCGAGGGCAACGTGCGGGTTGCGAGCGATTGATACACGATAACGAAGATCATCGAGGTGTACTGCAGGACGATCGCGTTGCCGACCGTCGTGAGCTGGTTGGCAAAATTAAACGTGGTGCCCGTCACGAAGTTGCAGACGGCCACAAGGACAATAAGACGGCTGACGCGGAGGACGGGCCTGCCGACGAGCAGGATAAAGAGCGCCATAAATATTGCCGTAACGGCACCGATCAAAAGAGCTGACTGCGAATTGGCGCGAACGAGGATGCCGATAAAACTCCACAAGAGCGCCGTGCCAAATAGATACATCGCCCCGCTCACGCCATTATCGGGTGGATTGTCAGATCGAATCACGAAGCACCTCCAGCTAGCTTTCGGTAATAAAAAACGGCGACCGCAATGGGTCGCCGTTTCCCTTGGGGGCAGAATAGAACGCAGGAACCTACGCCAGCACGCCGAAGAACGCGCCGATGATGCCCACGACCATGGTGGCCACGATCAGCACCATGGGGTTGATCTTCTTGGACAGCAGCCAGTAGTACAGCCAGAAGGCGATCATGCCGAGCATGC
>NZ_JBBNLT010000026.1:0-2272 GCF_040092345.1 Collinsella sp. CLA-ER-H7
TGTTAGCGCCGGAATAATTTAGCCAAATATAGTCGGCCGAGATTGACCAATCCCGGCCGACCCATTTTAGCCAACACGCCCGCATCTATGACTTTCCTATCGCATTCCTACATCCCCTCGGGCTGGATCCCCCTCACCTTCACCGCCTGGGGGACGGCCTCCACCGAGTAGGTGTCAAGCTCCCTGCCGCGGTAGCTCGGGCCCCGCATCACGAACACCGACGCCTTGTCGAACAGCCTGTCGAGGGCGCAGAGGAGCGTGTCGTCGCCCGTGAAGAACTCATCCCACCCGCTCGGGGCGATGTTGCTCGTGAGGACCATCGCGTTCGGCCCCTCCTTCTCGTAGCGCCTGTCGACGACATCGAAGAACAGGTCGGTGCACGGCCTGTCGTAGACGCATCTCCCCACCTCGTCAACGATGAGGCACGACGGCTTGACGAGCGAGGAGACGACCCGCGAGGTGTTTCCCCGCTGGACGGCCTTCTGGAACCTGTCCCTGAGCTCGGTCGCCTTTATGTAGTAGGTCTTGAGCCCCCGCATGCAGCACTCGCGCCCGTAGGCCTGCGCGAGGTGCGTCTTCCCTATGCCGCCGGGCCCGACGAAGGCGACGTTGCGGTGCGCGTAGAGGTCGGCCAGCGACGGGAGCTTGCCCAGCGCGGCCGCGTCCCGGCCCTGGATCCTGGAGAAGTCGAAGCCCTCGAAGGTCTTGGGCTCGCGCCTGGGCAGCCTGCTCAGCCTCAGCAGCGTCTCGATGGAGGCGAGCCTCCTCTTCTCCGCAAGGTAGAAGAAGGTGGCTGCCACGGCGGCCATCTCCCCGTCGCCGAGGTCGAGGTCCGAGGCGAGGGTCGCGAGCTCCTCCGCCCCGACGGCGATCCCGAGCCTCGACGCGGCGTCGCTCGCGAGCTCGTAGGGGCTCGCCCCCGCGCCCGCCATCATTCGGCCCTCCCGAAGTCGAACCTCTCGAAACCGGGTTTCGTCCTGGGCGGGGCGATTTGCTCGACCACGGTCCCCACCGGCTGGGTCGGCAGCTCCTCGGGCTGCGCCGGCGATGTCTCCCACTGCCCCTCGCACCAGCTGTCGGCGCCGGTGCCGACGGCGTGGGCGACGAGCTCGCGGGAGAGGTCGTCGCTGTATATGTGCACCACGCGCCCCTCCCGGTTCACCCTGCACTCGCGGCGGACGTACCAGTAGGGCACGCCGTAGCGGTGCCCCTCGAAGCTCACGAAGCCGTCGAAGGAGATCTTCCGGCGCGGGCACAGGTACCGCTCGACCTCGGCCGTGACCTCGAGCGGCCTGGTGTTCGCCGAGCACGCCGCCTCGTGCTCGCGCATCGGGACGCATGCCGCCGCGCGCCGCCAGCGGCCTCCCTGCTCGGCGCACCAGAGGGCGGCCTCCCGGTTGAGGGCGTCAAGGTCGGTAAAGGACCTTCCCGCGAGGAAGTTCCCCTTCACGAAGCGGACGAGCCTCTCCACCTTGCCCTTCGTATAGGGGTGGCGCGGCCTGCACAACCTGGTGCGGAAGCCGACGACGCCCATGAACTCGGCGTAGTCGGCCTGCCAGACGGGCCGGCCGTCGGCATCGCGGCGGACGATCACGCTCTTCATGTTGTCGGTGAGCACGGTCGCGGGCACGCCCAGCGCCGAGAACGCGTGCAGCATCCCGATGAGGAGGTTCTCCTGGCGCGCGTTCGGGAAGAACTCGACGTGGGCGCCCCCGCAATGGTGGCAGACCATGGCGAAGCAGGCGATCCGCGCCCGCTCCCCGCCAGGGCGCTCGACCGCGACGAAGCCCCAGTCCATCTGGTAGGCCTCTCCGGGCGCCGTCCTGAAGCGCTGGCCGCGGCAGCCCTGCGGGGCCGCCTGCCGCCTCTTCGCGGGCACGAGGTCCCGGTGCGCGGCGATATAGGTCTTCACCGTGGTGAGGCCGCCGGCGTAGCCCTGGCCGAGCAGCCGCTCGAATATCACCTGCGAGTTGGTGACGCCCTTCCGCAGGAGGTCGTCCACCAGGCCGGCGTGGCCGGCGAGCACGCCCGGCGCGGCCCTCCTCCCGCTGTTCCCGTGGGGCAGGGCCCTGAACCCGTGTGCCCTGACCGTCCTCGCGCGGGAGCGGGTGAGCCCCGTCCTCCTGCAGAACTCCGCGAGGTTGCATGCCTGCGGGTCGAACCCGTCGCCCTCCTCCGCGGCCATCTCCCGGAGCGCCGCGTCTATAATCTCCTGTAGGTCATCGTGTCTCTCGTTCACCTCAATGGTCCTCCTAACGCCGGCGTGTTGGCA
>NZ_JBBNLT010000027.1:0-2254 GCF_040092345.1 Collinsella sp. CLA-ER-H7
AAGCTAAGCCCCATCGCGCCGAGAGTACTGCGGGGTCAGCCCGTGGGAGGCCAGGGCGCCGCTGACCGGTGGACGGCACCGAGCCGTACGCTTGAACTGAGAAGGGGGAGGCCTCGCGGCCTCCCCCCTTTTTGCGTTAAAGGCGGCATTCACTAAGCAATTAAATCAATCCAATCATCCACCGGTGAATATAAACGTTCACCGTTCTGTGGCCGGTTCTCTGTTCTCAATGGACTAATATTTGCTTTAGCGCGCTGATGCGCTTGTCCTGTTTTACACGGGTTGTTTTATTGATTGTGACGGAAGGACTCACATGGCAGATGTTCATGAGCTGCTTGATACTTGGATTGCCAATGTCAAGGACGAGGAGCTCCTCGCTGAGCTCAACACGATGAAGGAGCAGGGTGACGAAGACGCCATCACCGACGCTTTCTTCCAAGATCTCGCCTTCGGTACCGCCGGTCTACGTGGCACTATCGGTGCAGGCACTAACCGTATGAATATCTATACGGTTGGTCGCGCGACGCAGGGTTTTGCTGACTATCTCAATGCGACCTTCGAGCATCCGACGGTTGCCATCGCTCGCGATAGCCGCAATAAGGGTGAACTGTTCGTTAAGACGACGGCTGCCATTCTTGCCGCAAACGGCGTGACTGCTCTCGTGTATCCTAAGATTTCTCCCGTGCCGACGCTTTCCTGGGCCGTCCGTGACCTTAAGTGCTCCGGTGGCATTTGCATGACCGCTAGTCATAATCCAGCGCCTTATAACGGCTATAAGGCCTATGGCCCCGACGGCTGCCAGATTACCAGCGAGGCTGCCGATGCAATTTCTAAGGCTATCGCCGAGACCGATACGTTTACCGGCGTGAAGTCCATGGACTTCGATGAGGCTCTTGAGCAGGGTCTGGTCAAATGGATCGATGACTCGTGCCTCGAGCGTTATTATGACGCCGTTCTCGCCCGCGGCGTGACCAACCTTTCTGCCGAGGAGATCGCTGGCGCTCCGCTTAAGCTCGTCTACACTCCGCTCAACGGCACCGGCCTCATTCCCGTCACGACGGTGCTCGAGCGCGCTGGCATCACCGATGTCACGGTTGTTCCCGAGCAGAAGGAGCCTAACGGCGATTTCCCGACCTGCCCGTATCCTAACCCCGAGATTCGCCAGGCCATGCAGAAGGGCATTGACCTGTGCGAGCAGGTACACCCTGATCTGCTGCTTGCAACCGATCCTGACGCCGATCGCGTTGGCGTTGCCGTTAAGAATAGCGATGACTATCTGCTGCTGACCGGCAATGAGATGGGCGTTCTGCTGCTCGACTATATCTGCAAGACCCGCGCTGCTCGCGGTGAGGACCTCACTAAGAAGGTTGCTGTCACTACTATCGTTTCTTCCGCCATGGTTGACGCTCTGGCCGACGAGTACGGTTTTGAGCTCCGTCGCTGCCTGACGGGCTTCAAGTACATCGGCGACATCATTACTTCTCTTTCCGATGCTGGCGAGGTCGATCGCTTTATCTTCGGTTTTGAGGAGAGCTACGGCTATCTGGCCGGCGACCACGTGCGCGACAAGGACGCCGTGAGCACTTCGCTTTTGATTTGCCAGATGTCGCAGTATTACAAGCTCCAGGGAAAGAACCTTGCCGACGCGATGCACGAGCTGTACGAGAAGTATGGCTACTATCACAACAAGACGATTTCGCTGAGCTATCCGGGTGCTGAGGGTGCGGCAAAGATGGCCGGCATCATGGCCGGTCTGCGCGAGAACCCGCCCGCGGAGCTCGCCGGTTCCAAGATTGAGGCCGTCGTTGATTACAACACCTGCGTGAACGGCCTGCCGAAGGCTAATGTTATTGAGTTCGATCTTGAGGGTGGCAACAAGGGTATTGTTCGTCCTTCCGGCACCGAGCCCAAGATTAAGCTGTACATCTTCGCTAAGGGCGCGGATGCCGCCGAGGCAGATGCAGCACTTGACGCGATCGAGGAGTCCGGTCGCAAGCTGCTGGCATAAGGTATTTAAGAGTTTATTGCTATAGATGGGCGAAAGAGGGGATCTCGGATGCGAGGTCCCCTCCTGTTTTTAACCAGCCAGCCGAGAGTACTTAGATATGTAGGAAATGTGTACGTCCAGATTCCCGCCCACGGCGCCCCTCCGGTCTGGCAATATATCTCCTTGCCGCGCGGCCCGGTCGAACCGGATCAGCCGCGGGGCGTGCACCTTGAGAACCGGATACTGCGAGGATGGACACACCAGATG
>NZ_JBBNLT010000028.1:0-1980 GCF_040092345.1 Collinsella sp. CLA-ER-H7
ATCAGGGCGACGCCCAGGACGGGCACGTTGGCGTAGGAGCACAGCAGGAAGCCCAGGAAGTAGAAGGGCACGAGCTGCTTGGTGAGCACCAGGCGGCCGAGCATGGCGAAGCCCATGGCAGGCAGGAAGTTGGCGGCAACGCCAAAGCCAGCAAGGACAAAGGGCGGGATGAAGTCGAGCAGGCCCTGGATGGCGTCAGCACCCAGATAGAACGACAGCGAGCACAGCAGGAACGCCATGATGATACCGGTCAAACCGATCAGGAAGTGCATCGCATAGACGCCCTTAAGGTTGCCCTGGGCAGAGAAAACATCGGCGCGGTCAACCAAAATCGGCAGGGCGGCGTTAAGGATGTTCTTGATGGCAAGGCACAGCGTGGCGATGGGCATGGCAAGCGCGATGGCTGCCTCAGTGCTCTGGCCCAGCTGGATAGCGAAGGCGCAGGCGAGCACGCCGCCGATCGTCTCATCAGGCGGCACGTAGGCGCCGATGGAGATCGAGCCCATGAACAGCAGCTCCAGACTCGCACCGATCGCGAGGCCGGACTGCAGGTCCCCCAGCACCAGGCCCACGAGCGGGCACAGGACGATGGGGCGGAACGCATAGAGCGTACCGAGCTGGCAGTCGAACTTACCAAATGCGGCGATAAGTCCGATGAGGATTGCTTGGGTAAGCATATATCCCCCTTTCCTAATAGGACACTACGAAGAGCTCAGACTCTTCGAAATTGAACGCCTAGAGCACGCTGGCGCAGTCGACCTTGGGGTCGTCGGCCAGGGGTCGAATCTCGACCTCGACGCCACGATCCAGCATCTCGCGCACATCGGCTTCCTCGGCCGCGGTCAGGAAGATCTGACGAGAGACCTGACGAGCATCGGGACGCTTCTCGTCCTTTGGCTTGGTGTTGCCCAGGTTGACCGACTTGATCTGCGGGCAGCCCTCAACAAGCTGCTTTGCCTCAGCAATAGTGGCGACACAGATGATCATCTTGTACTTGTCGGTCACGCCCGAGTTGATAGCTTCGATTGCATGCTCCATATCTTTGATGACGAGCTTGCAGCCGGCAGGCTTGCCCATCTTGAGCGTCGTCTTCCACACCGGGTCGTTAGCGACCTTATCGCCCACGCAGAAGATGCAGTTGGAGCCAAGGCCCTGAACCCAGGAAACTGCGACCTGGCCATGAAGCAGGCGATGGTCAACGCGAAGTAGCTGAATCATAATGTGACCCCCCAAAGGTCTTGTGCCGTCTTACGGCGTGTCAGTAGGTGCTGCGGATTAGAACTCTTCTTCCTCGTCGCCATCGACCAAAAGATCGTTGACAAACTTCACGCGCGTATCGTCCGCAGCGACGATGGCGCGAATCGTCTCCTCAACCGGCGCCGACTCGTCAGAGAACAGCAGCTGGATGAGGAGAGGAAGGTTCATGTTGGTAACGAGGTACGTGCGGGGACGCGTCTGGACGATCTTGGTGAACTCGTTGTTGACGCTGCCGCCAAAGAGGTCGGTGCAGACAACGACATCATCGTCAGCAGACATGCCTGCCAGCAGTTTTTGGGCCTCCTCGGCCACGTCCATGCGGCCATCGACGAACATCGAAAGATCGTGGACGTTGTCGCGAGCGCCCGAGAGCAGCTCGACGCTCTCCTTGATGCCGGTAGCGAAGTGCGCATGGCTGGCGATGATGTACTGTCTCATTCTGTGTTCCCCTCAATAGCCCGGCACGTTCCCGCACCCGTTTTCTTTAGTAGTCGAACTGGTGATAGTAGCGACGGTACTTGAGGTTGTGCTTGGTGACCGTCTCGTAGTAGCGAGCCAGGCGGTCGGTCACGAGCACCGTCAGAATCCACGGGGAGACGATGACGCGGAACTCGTCGTCAAGGCCGGGGATCGCGAACTCGGCGGTGTCGATGATGTTGATGTCGGTGTCGCCGGTCACACCGCGGGTCAGGAAGGCGCGGACGCGCTCGTCGAGCTTGCGGT
>NZ_JBBNLT010000029.1:0-1794 GCF_040092345.1 Collinsella sp. CLA-ER-H7
GAGCTTGGACAGGTCGAGCGCGGAGTGGACCGGGCGCGGGGCGACGGGGCCCTCGGCGCTCGCGTAGTAGTCGGCGGTCGATACCGGCACGACCCTGTCCCCGTTGCCGTTGGCGGCCTCGAAGACGGCGCGGGCTATGTCGGCCCAGGACTTGACGGTGCCGGAGCCGGTGCAGTTATAGGTGCCGTAGGGGGCGTGCGTCCCCAGCACGTGGAAGATGGCCTCGGCCATGTCGCGCGTGAAGGTCAGGCGGCCCAGCTGGTCGTCGACGACCGTGACCTGCTCGAGCCCGTCCTCGGGGTCGGCGACGCGGTCGGACAGGCCCTTCATCGTCTTGACGAAGTTGCGGCCCTCGCCGATGACCCAGCTGGAGCGCATGATGTAGTGGCGCGGGCACCCGGCCACGGCGATGTCGCCGGCGGCCTTGGTCTGGCCGTAGACGGACAGCGGGCTGAGGGGCTCGTCCTCGTCATGCACCTCGGCGGTGCCGTCGAAGACGTAGTCGCTGGACACGTGGACGAGGGTGATCCCGTGATCAGAGCATGTGCGGGCGAGGAGGGCGGGGCCGGTCGCGTTGGCCTTCCAGGCGGTCGCGCGGCCCTCGGCGGTCTCCGCCCTGTCCACGGCGGTGTAGGCGCCGCAGTTGATCACGGTGCCGTAGAGCGACCAGTCGTACTGTGTGTAGGCGTCCGGGTCTGACATATCGAAGGTGTCGATGTCGCAGAAGTCGAAGTCCTTGGCGACGCCGCGCTCCTCCGCCAGCCTGCGCACAGCATGGCCCAGCTGGCCGTTGCAGCCGGTGACGAGCGTCCTCTTGGGCGCCATGGGGACGACGTCCCTGAGCATCGGGTGGTTGAGGTCGGCCTCGGAGACGGTGGCCTCATCGAGCGGGATCGGCCACTCGATGGCGAGCTCGGGGTCGGCGAGGTTCACGAAGGTGTAGGTCTTCTTGAGCTCGAGGGACCAGTGGGCGTCCACCAGGTAGGTGTAGGCGGTGCCGTCCTCCAGGGCCTGGAAGGAGTTGCCCACGCCGCGCGGGACGTAGATGGCCTTGGACGGGTCGAGCGTGCAGGTGAACACCTTCCCGTAGGTCTCGCTGCCCTCGCGCAGGTCCACCCAGGCGCCGAAGACGCTGCCGCGCGCCACGGAGATGAACTTGTCCCAGGGCTCGGCGTGGATGCCGCGGGTGACGCCGCGGCTGTCGTTGTAGGAGATGTTGTTCTGGACGACCCTGAGGTCCGGGATGCCCAGGGCGGTCATCTTGGCGCGCTGCCAGTTCTCCTTGAACCAGCCGCGCGAGTCGCCGTGGACGGCGAGGTCGACGACCTTGAGGCCCTCGATGCCGGTCTCGGCGACGGAGAGGTCCTTCTCGAATGCGATGTCTGCCATATGGGAAAAGCTCCTATCGAAGAGGTTGAAACGGCGAAGGCGCCCGCGCGGGGCCGCAGGATCATCCCCATGCCCTGCGGCCCCGCGCGGGCGCCCCGCGGTGCGCTTCGCCGGGGTGTGGCCTACTGGCCCTGTGCGCGGTAACGGGCCTCGGTGGCCTCCTTGGCCGGGCGCCACCAGGACTCGTTCTCGACGTACCAGTCGATGGTGGCCTTCAGCCCCTCGGCGAAGTCGGTGTGCGCCGGCCTCCAGCCCAGCTCGCGCTGGAGCTTGGTGGAGTCGATGGCGTAGCGGCGGTCGTGGCCGGGGCGGTCGGCGACCCAGTCGAAGTCCTCGGGGTCGCGGCCCATCGCCTCGAGGATCATGCGCAGGACGGTGATGTTGTTCTTCTCGCCATTAGCCCCG
>NZ_JBBNLT010000002.1:0-230189 GCF_040092345.1 Collinsella sp. CLA-ER-H7
CAAGTAGAAAAGAAATTTATAATGCAGCCATCAGCTATGTCAGATTTAACAGGCGAAATACTGGACATATACCGTTTACGGCCAATAATCAACCGTTTACCGACCGTAGTATTTATGCTAACTTGTCTAGATAAGTGATATGATAAAAATAGAAGCGCAAGAAGTCAGGGAAGCGGGCCCACCCGTCCTATTGCACGAGGTACACGCAAACGGCGCGTCTGCGGTCTCGAGTGAAGCCAAAACCGCAGTCGCTCCGAATGAAGAGAGGGGGATTCCCCGTCATGATGCAAAAGATACAACGTTTCGGCGGTGCAATGTACACGCCTGCAATTCTTTTCGCATTTTCCGGAATCGTCGTCGGCCTGGGTACGTTGTTTACCACCGAGGCGATCTTTGGCGAGATGGCCACTGCGGGCCATCTTTGGTTTGATTGCTGGAATGTGCTGCTCCAGGGTGGTTGGACGCTCTTTAACCAGATGCCGTTGCTGTTTTGCGTAGCGTTGCCAATCTCGCTCGCGAACAAGCAGAACGCTCGCTGCTGCATGGAGGCTTTGGCCATCTACCTTACCTTCAACTACTTTGTAAGCACAATCTTGGGGCAGTGGGGCCCTGTCTTTGGTGTCGACTATTCTGTCGAGGCGGGCAGCGGTACTGGTCTTGCCACTATCGCAAGCATCAAAACGCTTGACATGGGCATCATGGGCGCGCTTATTATCTCTGGTATCGCCACGATGCTGCATAACAAGTTCTTCGACACCGAACTTCCTGAGTGGCTGGGCGTGTTCTCGGGCTCTGTGTTCATCTATATGATCGGTTTCTTCGTTATGGTTCCGGTCGCTCTTATCGCCTGCCTGGTGTGGCCGCATGTTCAGGCTGCTATCTCCGCCTTCCAGGGATTCATCCTTTCCGCCGGTACGTTCGGCGTTGGCGTCTTTGCTTTCTTCGAGCGCGTGCTGATCCCTACAGGCCTGCACCACTTTATCTATACGCCGTTCTATTACGACAACGCGGCGGTCAACGGCGGCATCTTTGCTGCTTGGGCCAACATCCTGCCCCAACTGGCTGCCGATCCGAGCATTGCTCTTAAGGATGCCGCACCCTGGGCTGCCTATACCTGCCCTGGTTGGACTAAGGTCTTCGGCTCGCTTGGCGTTGCCATTGCGTTTTATATGACCGCCAAACCCGAGCGCAAGCAGCGCGTCAAGGCTCTGCTCATTCCCGTCACCCTTACCGCTATGCTTTGCGGTATTACCGAGCCGCTTGACTTCACCTTCCTGTTCATCGCGCCCGGCCTGTTCGTCGTCCACTGCGTGCTCGGAGCGCTTGGCTGCATGGCTCAAAACCTCCTTGGCGTCGTGGGTATCTTCGACGGCGGCATCATCTCGATGCTCTCGTGGGACTGGCTGCCCCTTTGGGCCGCACACGGTCTGCAGTACGCCATCTCCATCCTTGTCGGTCTGTGCTTTACCGCTCTTTGGGTTGTGGTCTTCCGTTTCCTGATCGTCAAGTTCGACTTTAAGACCCCCGGTCGCGAGGATGACGATGTTGAGGTCGAGCTCAAGTCCAAGGCCGACTACAAGCAAAAGCAGGGCGGTGCTGCTGCTGGCAAATCGGCCGCCCAGAGTAAAGATGATGAGCGCTTGGTGCTTGCCGAGAACATCCTCGATCTGCTCGGTGGCACGGATAACATCATCGATGTAACGAACTGCGCTACCCGTCTGCGCGTTAACGTCAAGGACAAGAGCGTCGTTGCACCCGAGGCTTCCTTCAAGGCGATCGGTACGCATGGCTTGGTGGTCCAAGGTCAGTCAATCCAGGTCATCGTCGGCCTTAGCGTCCCGCAGGTTCGCGAGAAGTTCGAGAGTCTTCTGAAGTTCGAGACTCTTCTGTAAACCATCGTCCATCGAAACAATCGGCCTTGCAGAGCCGGTATGCACCGCAAGGCCGATTCTAGAGATAAAAAACTCCACTTCTAGGTAACAATTCCAAACCGTGCAGGCCGCGTACGGGGATGGATTGAGCAAGCGGCCAGAATGAGGAGGACATCATGTCCAAGAAAAACTATGCCGTGACCATTGCCGGCGGTGGCTCTACCTTCACCCCGGGCATCGCTCTGATGCTGCTTGAGGAGCGCGACCGCTTTCCGGTCAACAAGGTGACCTTCTACGATAACAACGCCGAGCGCCAGGAGACCGTGGCCAAGGCCTGCGAGATCTACTTCCACGAGAACGCCCCCGAGGTTGAGTTTAGCTACACCACCGACCCCGAGACCGCATTCACCGGGACCGATTTCGTCCTTGCTCACATCCGCGTCGGCCTGTACGCCATGCGTGAGCTCGACGAGAAGATTCCTCTCAAGTACGGCTGCGTTGGCCAAGAGACCTGCGGTGCCGGCGGTATCGCCTACGGCATGCGCTCCATCGGTGGTGTCATCGAGATCCTCGACTACATGGAGAAGTACAGCCCCAACGCCTGGATGCTCAACTACTCCAACCCCGCGGCTATTGTCGCAGAGGCTTGCCGCGTGCTGCGCCCCAACAGCCGTATCATCAACATCTGCGACATGCCGATCGACCTCATGGATAAGATGAGCCGTATGTGCGGCATCAAGGATCGTCGCGAGCTGCAGTATAGCTACTACGGCCTCAACCACTTTGGTTGGTGGAGCAAGATCTACGACAAGGACGGCAACGACCTCATGCCGCAGATCAAGGAGCACATGGCAAAGAACGGCTACTTGGACGGCATTGAGCACGAGGCCGGTAAGGAGCAGCACGTCGAGGAGAGCTGGATTCACACCTTCGGCAAGGCCAAGGATGTCTATGCTGTCGATCCCGAGACGATTCCCAACACCTACCTCAAGTACTACCTGTACCCGGACTATGTTGTCGAGACGTCTGACCCCAACTACACTCGCGCCAATGAGGTTATGGACGGCCGCGAGAAGAAGGTCTTTGGCGCTTGCCGCGACATCATCGCCAAGGGTACTGCCAAGGACGGCGGCTTTGAGCCCGACGTACACGCCAACTACATCGTCGACCTTGCCTGCGCGCTGGCCGAGAACACGCTCGAGCGCTTCCTGCTGATCGTCCCCAACGATGGTGCTGTGCCCAACTTCGACCCGACGGCCATGGTCGAGGTGCCTTGCATCGTTGGCTCCAACGGCTTTGAGAAGATCTGCCAGGGCCCGATCCCGCAGTTCCAGAAGGGCCTGATGGAGCAGCAGGTTTCCGTCGAGAAGCTCGTTGTCCAGGCTTGGGTCGAGGGCAGCTATCAGAAGCTCTGGCAGGCGCTCACGCTCTCCAAGACCATTCCTTCGGCAAGCGTTGCCAAGCAGATCCTGGACGAGCTCATCGAGGCCAACAAGGATTTCTGGCCTGAGCTTAAGTAAGGACTGCTGTCTCGAACCCTCACGCATCTCTGCTTCATTTGCGCCGCCGTGGTGTCCGGATTCGCCCGGATGCTGCGGCGGCGCTATACTTATACGGTTTGAAGTACCTGTACCAAAAGGAGCTGTCGTGTCCCTTTCCATCGGTATCGTGGGCCTGCCCAACGTGGGCAAGTCGACGCTGTTCACCGCGCTTACCAAAAAGACCGGCCTTGCCGCCAACTACCCGTTTGCCACGATCGACCCCAATGTGGGTATCGTCGATGTGCCCGATAGCCGCCTGCAAAAGCTCGCCGACATCGTCAACCCCGGCCGCATTGTGCCGGCTACGGTCGAGTTCGTCGACATCGCTGGCCTGGTGAAGGGCGCCAACGAGGGCGAGGGCCTGGGCAACCAGTTCTTGGCAAACATCCGCGAGACCGACGCCATCTGCGAGGTCGTGCGCTACTTTAAGGACCCCAACGTCATGCGTGAGGTGGGCCGTGCGGGCGAGTTCGTCGATCCCGCCGGCGATGCCGACACCATCATGACCGAGCTCATCCTGGCCGACATGGGCACGCTCGAGAAGCAGCTGCCCAAGCTCGAGAAGGAGGCCAAGCGCGACAAGGAGCTCATGCCCAAGTTTGAGGTCGCCAAGCGCCTGCTTGCCTGGCTCAACGAAGGCAAGCGCGCCGCGTCCATGGAGATGACCGACGAGGAGCGTGCCGCCGCCAAGGGCCTGTTCCTGCTCACTATGAAGCCCATCCTGTATGTGGCCAACGTGGACGAGGATATGCTCAACGACGACCTGGCACCCATCGATGGCGTCAAGCCGCTGCCGATCTGCGCCAAGATCGAGGCCGAGCTTTCCGAGCTCGATCCCGAGGATGCGGCCGACTACCTGGAGAGCTTGGGCCTGGAGCAGCCCGGTCTGGACGTGCTCGCTCAGGCGGCCTACAAGCTGCTCGGCCTGCAGTCGTTCTTTACGGCCGGCGAGATGGAGGTCAAGGCCTGGACGGTTCGTCAGGGCGCGACCGCCCCGCAGGCCGCCGGCGTCATCCACACCGACTTTGAGCGCGGCTTTATTAAGGCCGAGGTCATTGGCTATGACGACTACATCGAGCTCGGCGGCGAGCAGGGCGCCAAGGCCGCCGGCAAGCTGCGTATTGAGGGCAAGGACTATGTCATGGCCGATGGCGACGTCGTGCACTTCCGCTTCAACGTGTAAGGACGACGCGCATGTTTAAATATGGCAAAAAAGCTGGCTACATGGGTATTGCGCTGCTCGTACTTGCGGTGATTCCGCTGGCGGTTGCAGCGTGTGTTATCCCCAACATTGGCCCCGAGGTGGCAACGAAGTTTAACGCCGCCGGTGAGGTGACGCGCTGGGGCAAGAGCTACGAGTTGCTGGCACTGCCGGTGCTCAACCTGCTGCTGAGCGTGGCGACGTACTTTACGGCAGGACGCCAGGCTAAAAACAATGACGACTCCGCCGCCATGGCGCGCATCGTGTGCGAGCGCTACCTGCGCAACGGCTGCATCACGGGTGTGTTCCTCAATGTGATCAACGTCTACTTTATGTATTCGGCGATTACCGGTATGGGCTTTGGCCTTGGTTTCTAGCTTGTCCTTTTAGGCAACGAGCCTGCACATATATTCAATGGCTGCTGCGAGGCCGCCGCTCGATCGTGGTTTAAAGACCATATCGGCGGCGGTCTCGTTTTCGTATCCGGCACCGCGAAGGGCGAGTGCGATGCCGGTTTCCAGGAGAAGGGGCAGACCGCGTTGGCTGGTTACGATTACGGCAGCCTGATTGAGCGAGCAGCTGTGCGCTTGGCATTGGATGGCAAGTTCACCTTGCGCCGGGCAAGGGACCAGAACAGCGGCGACGCGACTTGATAGCAATGCAAATGCTGTGCGCTCATCGGGCGAAAGGCATTCTGCTTCAACGACGACGAGCTTGGGCGGTGCGCTGTTTGTGCGAAGCGTGGCTCGGTACATGCGGACCGAAGAACCCGACATAGAAAACTCCTGTGTATTCGGCAAAACGTAAACTATAGTTTACGTTTATGTTCGGCTCCATTTCAAACTCGGCTGCATGGACGAACGTGCGAAACAGATTCTTGGCAGGCGGGTCGAAGAGACACGCAGGGACCTTGGTATCTCCAAGGTTGATTTTTGTGTGGCGACAGGAATCAGCCGACCCTACCTCGACCGAATCGAAGATGGGACGGCAAATTTCACGCTCAAGGTTCTATTTAAGATCGCGCCCGCACTCGGCATGACGGTGTCAGAGCTTCTCGAGGGTATTGAATAGGGCGTTCCTCCGCTGTATTTGACGCTCTTTGGACGGGTCCCCCTGGTTGCGATGTGCAAAATCGCGAGTATTCAGCACCTGTTCAGCCGTAGATGGTAGCTCGGACGGCTGGCTTTGCCTTTTTGACAGTAGATAATCCACACGCTAAATAAAAATGAGGAATAAATATTTACTAAACGGACCCTTCGTCCTAAAAGTTCGTCTAATAATCGGCCGATTCTATGCGTCCGGAGGAGAAATTGCAGAATACTCCGATTTTTGCACGGCCCGAGGGGGACCACCTGCCGTTTGGGGCTGCGATAAGCGGAACTGCCTTAGGGATTACGCCATCGGGATGCGGTCGTGGTTGACTTGGCTGTAGAACAGGCGCTGAATCTCGGCCGCATCACGTGACTGGCCGAGTGCCCACATGGTTTTGGCCACGAGCGTCTCGGTGGTCATGTCGTCGCCGCGCAAAATGCCCGGATGATCGGCGTAGGCACGGCCGACCTCATAAACACCCAGGTCAAGGCCCTCTTCGGGGACCTGCGTGGTCATAACGACAGTGCGACCCGAATCGACCCAGCGAAAAATCGCCTCCTGGAATGACTCGCCGGACTCGCCAAACTCGGGAATACCGCCAATGCCAAAGGTCTCCAGAATCACGGCGTCGTAGCTATCGGCAAGGGCGTTGAGGATACCTGGGTTTACGCCGGGCGTGAGCTTAAGGACAAACACGCGCGGGTCGATACTGTCGTAGAAACGAACTGGGCTCTCATTTTGGTGAGTGCCGTGGAGCCCGTTGCGCACAATACGGTCGTTGCGGATGTAGGCGATGGGCGGATAGTTCACACTAACGAACGCGTTAAAGCTCATGGTGCGCTGCTTGCGGGCGCGCGTGCCGGCAATGGCGACGCCGCCAAACACAATCGACACATCGTGCGAATGCTCGTCGAGCGCATAGAGCAGGCTCTGGTACAGGTTGAGTTTGGCATCAGTAAAAGGGTTGCCCATGGGCTTTTGCGAGCCGGTGAGCACGATGGGCTTGGGGCTGTCCTGAATCAGGTAGGAAAGCGCCGCCGCGGTGTAGCTCATGGTGTCGGTGCCGTGTAGAATCACGAAGCCGTCGTGGTCGGCATAACCCTCGACGATGACGTCGCGGATGCGCATCCAGTCGCCGGGACGCATGTTGGTGCTGTCGATGTTCATGGGCTGCACGACGTCGAGCTCGCAGAGCCCCGAGATCTCGGGGACGCTCTGGGCGAGCTCCTCACCGGTCAGGGCGGGGGAGAGGCCGTTGCCGTCCTCAGTCGATGCGATGGTGCCGCCCGTGGCGATGAGAAGGATGCGCTTCATGCTGGTATTCCTATCGTATTTGCCGCCGCAGAGGCGGAGCCGTTCGGCAGTATTGTGGCACAGGGCGTCCAATGTTCAAACGTATTACATCATCTGTAACGTCTGGTAACACTTCAATTGCCGTCAAATAGGGGCCCAGGTCGTGCGTTTGCCGTGCGCTGATGGCTGCGAGGGGCGAGAAACCCCATATAACGTGTACACTATGAAGGCTATTTTCGTTCATTCACGCGGGTGGGCACCGGCTCCCCGCCAACAAGAGGGGGAACCATGGATCAAAAGGCTTCCGCAAAGGTCCTCGTACTCGACTTTGGTGCGCAGTACGGTCAGCTCATTGCCCGTCGCGTCCGCGACCTCAACGTGTATTCCGAGATTGTCCCCTGCGACATCTCGGCCGACGAGATTCGCGAGATGAACGCCTCTGCGCTCATCCTTTCCGGCGGTCCGGCTTCCGTGTATGCCGAGGACGCTCCGTCTATCGATCCCGCCATCTTTGACCTGGGCCTTCCCGTCCTGGGCTTCTGCTACGGCCATCAGATCACGGCCGTGACGCTCGGCGGCAAGGTCGGCCACTCCGAGGTGGGCGAGTACGGCCGCGCCACCATCACGCGCACGGCCGGCGCCAAGCTCTTTAACTCCACGCCCATGGAGCAGACCGTGTGGATGAGCCACCGCGACGCCGTTTCCGAGGTGCCCGAGGGCTTTACCGTTACCGCCAGCACTGACGTGTGCCCGGTTGCTGCCATGGAGTGCGTCGAGCGCAAGATTTTCACCACGCAGTTCCACCCCGAGGTCAAGCACTCCGAGTACGGTCAGCAGCTGCTGAGCAACTTCCTGTTTGAGATCTGCGGCCTGGAGCCCAACTGGAGTATGGACAACCTGGTCGAGACCATGACGGCCGAGTTCCGCGAGAAGGTCGGCGACGACCGCGTGATTCTGGCCCTGTCCGGTGGCGTCGACTCCTCCGTCGTGGCTGCGCTGGGCGCTCGCGCCGTGGGCAAGCAGATGACCTGCGTGTTCATCAACCACGGTCTGCTGCGCAAGGGCGAGCCCGAGCAGGTGGAGGAGGTCTTCACCAAGCAGTTCGATGTCGACTTTATCCACGTCCACGCCGAGGACCGCTATGCCGAGCTTCTGGCCGGCGTGACCGAGCCCGAGGAGAAGCGCCGCATCATCGGTACGCAGTTCTGGAAAGAGTTCTTCGCCGTGGCGCAGCAGCTTGAGACCGATGGCAAGCCGGTCAAGTACCTGGCTCAGGGTACCATCTACCCCGACATCATCGAGTCCGGCGCTCGCAAGACGGGCGGCAAGACGGCCACCATCAAGAGCCACCACAACCTGATCCCGTTCCCCGAGGGCGTGCACTTCGACCTTATCGAGCCGCTCGACCACTTCTTTAAGGACGAGGTCCGCGCACTTGGTCTGGCGCTTGGCCTGCCGGGTCACATCGTGTTCCGTCAGCCTTTCCCGGGCCCGGGTCTGGCCATCCGCATCATCGGCGCGGTCGACAAGGAAAAGCTCGAGATCCTCAAGAACGCCGACGCCATCGTGCGCGAGGAGCTCGACGCCTACAACCAGCGCCTGTTTGAGCAGACCGGTGAGCGCAACTCCGAGCACAGCTGCTGGCAGTATTTTGCGGTCCTGCCCGACATTAAGTCCGTCGGCGTTATGGGCGACGAGCGCACCTATCAGCGCCCGATCATCCTGCGTGCCGTCGAGTCCAGCGATGCCATGACCGCCGACTGGGCCAAACTGCCCTACGACGTGCTGGCCCGCATCTCCGGCCGCATCGTTGCCGAGGTTCCCGGCGCCAACCGCGTGTGCTACGACATCACGTCCAAGCCGCCCGCGACGATCGAGTGGGAATAGTAATAGAACATTTGTTTGTGATTTTCATACGGTTTCTAGCGGTTCCAATGGCGACCGATGACGACATTTCAGAACGTCCGCACCTGCAAACCGCATGATTCCGAAATCAGATAGAAACTCACAAGGCTCCTCGAAAGAATCGAGGAGCCTTTTCGTTTCCGCAGGTAGACGCATGGTCGGTTGTCACCCCATGGCAAACGGGCATGGGTCGAACGAGCCTGAAACGACTCGAACGGAACCGAAGGGAACCGACGCGAACCGAAGAACCTGCAAGCCGACGAGAGGCAATGATGGCGGGAGGCTTGCAGGTGCCGCCGAAAATCGACGAAACTCAAACGAAACTCACCCGGAAAAACGAAACTCAAGAATGACGGATGCCCCTGGCGGAGAGCCTGGAAGTGTCATTCTCGCAAACTCACGAAGACGGTCGGATTTCGCTATTACTCCTCCCGAGTAGCAGCAGAGGGCTTGCGGGCCAAACTACCAATCCCTGGAAGTGGGCAAGCGCAACCCTTCGAGATCGTCCCTGAATTCTTCGAGCATGCGCTTGAGGATGGGAATCGCTTTCAGCTCGCGGGTGGCTTGGTCCTTCGCCTCCTGGGGATAGTCCTCGGGAAGTCGCTCTGCGCCGTACGGGTCGGGGGCCTCTGACATCTCCTCCTCGAATTCGGAATGACGTTCGCGAAGAAGGATCTCGAAGCCTTTACGTTCTTCCTCGTCTTGGAAGATGACGACGGTTTCGAGGAACCGCCTGCGCGCTATCCTGGCATCGCCGTAGTTCTCGTCGAAGAAGAACTCGTTCAGGTTCCAATCCAAAGAATCCCTTGTGTAGTAGCAATACATGAGATTGAAATCCAGGCTGCGCCGATTCCAGCGCACGAAGGAACGCGACGGGGCGGGCGCGAAATACCTGCCGCCGTCGAGGGCGATGCCGAGAGTGTCGAATATGCGAGTCTGGAAATAGCGGATCTCGATCATATACCAGCTCGGACTAGGGTCTGTCTGGTTCAGCATGTAGTACTCGTAGCCGTCCCGCTCGTCGTCCGAATAATGGCAGACGGTAAACTCCGGAGCGTACAGATAATACTTGTCCTCCGTGCCGACCACCTCGGAGAGAAACCTCCAATGCTCCTTGTCTTCGAGCATCACCTTCACCCTCGCAAGAGGAGATTCGTCGAGCGAGAAGTGATGGCGCCAGATGTCCTCCACTTCGTTCCACGACGCTCCTTCGTCTATGGGCGTGTTCGAGTCGACGCGTCGCGTGTGGACCATATGCGCGCGCACTTTCCCCGACCCTTTCGAGAGGGAATAAGGCATATCCTCCCGCCTGCTCACGACGCATAGGATGTCTATTGTTCCCCCGTCAAGCTCCATTGGCTCCACGACCGCGAAGGGAGGCTGACCGTTGTCCCATTTTGTCTTCGAGAGCATATCGACGATCATCTGGTTCGCCTTCCGTTCGGCATGATCATTGTTCTCGACATCGCACACCGAATAGCCCTCTTCCTCGTCTATGCCGATGAAGAGGTACGACACGTCGCTCTCGAGATTGTTGGCAAGGCATAGTATGTCGTGGATCAGCTCGGAATTGTCTTTGTGCCACTCCTTCTTGAAGTCCCAGTAGGCGCCTTCGCGCTTCAATGCGATGAGCTTCGGAGCCTCTTCTTGGATTCTTGATAGAAGGCTGCCGATAAGGCGCGCCCTCGAAATCCTCCTCGAATCGCCTAGCATCCGCCAATCCCCATCTTCCAGGACTCGTATTCCTCGGGGGTTATCTCTCCGCGGTCGAGCGCATCCACCTGGGATTCCCAGGCCTTGATGGCGGCGGCGAGCTTAGGCGCCTTCTCCGCGCCGGGCGCGACGGCGAGCCTGCCTCCGCCGACGGGCCTGAGCCCGAACTCCTCCTCGATCCTGAAGAGGAGCTCGAGGGCGTCCCTGACGGATTCAGCCTGGACGGGCATGAGGGCCTCGGGGGCGACCCCGAGGGCGCCTGCAATCGCATCCAAGGCGGAGCCCTTCAGCGCCCTCCTGCCCGCCTCGTAGTTTCTGATGGCCGCGTCGGTGCAGCCGGCCCTCTCAGCGAGCTGCCGTTGCGTCATCCCCCGCGACTCGCGCAATGCCCGTATGCGGCTTCCCGTCGTCATCTCTCCTCCTCTGATCGTTTTCCCCATGATACTAGAGAACAAAAACGTTCTCAATTTGTCTTGACCGAACATTTTCGTTCTGTTAGTGTCACGAATTACAGAACGTTTCTGTTCTGTTCATCGAACGAAGGAGGAAGATATGGAGCAGAATTCTAAGCCGGTGATCATGGGCGTCGAGGAGGTCATGCACGCCCTCGGCATCAGCAGGCCCTACGCCTACCGCATCATCAGGATGCTGAACTCCGAGATGGAGCAGAGAGGCTACACCACCATCAAAGGGAAGGTGAGCCGAAAGTATTTCTACGAGCGCTTCCACTGCGGAGACGCCGCCCCCAGACAAGAGGCCCGCTGATGCCCGCCTACATGAACGGGAAGACGGGCTCCTGGTACGTCCAGTGCTACTACAGCGACATCGACGGCAACCGCAAGCACAAGGTGAAACGGGGGTTCGCGACCAAGGGCGATGCCTTGGCGTGGGAGGCTGATTTCCTGGCCTCTGCCGACGGGTCCATGTCGATGCCCTTCGAGGCGTTCGTGAAGAGGTACTCCGAAGACGTGAGGCCAAGGCTCAAGCTCAACACCTGGCTCACCAAGGAGCACATCATCCGCACGAAGATAGTGCCGTTCTTCGGGCCGAAGAGGATGTGCGACATCACCCCCAAAGACGTGGTTGACTGGCAGAACAGGATGGTGGGCTCGTACGACGACGAGGGGAAGCCGTACAGCGGCACCTACCTGAGAACCATAAACAACCAGCTGAGCGCCATCTTCAACCACGCGGTCAAGTACTACGGCCTGGGAAAGAGCCCCGCCACCCCGACAATCAAGATCGGCGAGCGGAAAGGCGCAGAGATGAGGTTCTGGACGAAGGAGCAGTACCTCGCGTTCAGCGAGGAGGTGATGGACAAGCCAGCCAGCTTCTACGCGTTCGAGATCCTGTACTGGTGCGGCTTGAGGGTCGGCGAGCTCCTCGCCCTCGAACCGAACGACATCGACCTTGGAAAGTGCCTCATCCACGTCACCAAGAGCTACCAGCGGATTCGGAGGAGGGACGTCATCACCTCCCCCAAGACGCCCAAATCGAAGAGGGATGTGGTCATGCCGGAGTTCCTCGCGGACGAGCTCGCCGATTTCCTCGGATCCATCCCTGAGGAGCGGCGCGCCTGCCGCATCTTCTGCTTCACCAAAAGCTACCTGCACCACGAGATGAAGCGCGGCTGCGCCGCATGCGGGCTCGAGCCCATCCGGATCCACGACCTTCGCCACAGCCACGTCTCGCTCCTCATAGAGATGGGGTTCAGCGCGATCGCCATAGCGGACCGGCTGGGGCACGAGACCTACGAGATGACGCTTCGCTACGCCCACCTCTTCCCCAGCAAGCAGTCGGACATGGCAGCGGCGCTCGACCAGGGAAGGAGGCCCTGATGTCCAGGCCGATCGTCGACTACAAAGGGCGCCGGCGCAGCAAGACGATAGCGTTCCGGGTCTCGCCGGAGGAGGACGAGGTGATAAACGCCCTCGTCGCGGCAAGCGGCATGACCAAGCAGGACTACATAACCTCCAGGCTCGAGTGCCGCGACATAAACGTCAGCCCGAACGTGAGGGTCTATAGGATGCTGCGCGACCAGATGAAATCCGTCTACGTCGAGCTCAGGAGGCTCAGGAGCGCCGACGGCATCGACGAGCGCCTCATCGAGCTCATGCAGGTGCTGACGCGCGTGTTCGTCGACCTCGGCGCCGACGAGCTCGGGGCGGTCGGGGACGACGTGGCGCAGCAGGACGCGGCGGTTCTCAGGATGGCGAGGGGCTAGCTCCGCCGGGCGGCCCGGCAAGGGCTTCCCCCGAGCAGCCGACCCTCAGACAGCCTCCTGGGGGCATTCGCGGCACGGCGGGCTCCGTTCGATCGGATCGCCTTGCCTCCTCCTTGGGCATCAAAGGCTCGCACAGCCGCCCGATGCGCCCCGCAAGGGTCGCGATGCTTTTCCGATTTCTTTTGCCGCCCGAGAGAAAAGGCGAAAGCGGCAAAACAAAGCGCCCTCCGGGCTTCGGAAAACCAACGGCCCGATGGGGCGAGGAACGCGCCTTCGCTTCCTCCCTTGCGGGGCGCGGCAGGCGGTGCGGCCCCGATGCCACAAGGCGGGGCAAGGGGCTCCGCCCCAACCGAACGGAGGTCACCATGAACACCAATCCCACTCTCCAGGACAGGGCGGTCGAGGCGGCGGCCCGCTTCCTCGAGGTCCGCGGCTACGAGACGCTCGCGACCGGGTGGAAGTCGCCCGAGACGAGAGGAACCATCGACCTGGTCGCACGCGACCCCGAGTCCGACGACCTCGTGTTCGTCGACGTCTCCGCGCGCCCGAACTCCGGCGCCGGCTTCGGCGACGGGAGGAACGATCGCGAGACGATGGAGCTGCTCGCGGTCTCCTGGCTCGTCGAGAACGACTTCGCCGAATCGGTCGGCGTGAGGTTCGACAAGATCAGCATGATTGTCGTCGGAGAGGACCGCGCGCTGCTCAGGCACCACATCAACGCCTTCGGCGAGGCCTAGGACCTCCGGCCCGCCTGGGCAGGCCCCCTCCGGACGGAGGGGGCCGTTTGCAGGCGGCTCGCCCCATGGCGAACCGCCACCCCATGGCGAACGGTCAGTATTAACAGAACGTTTCCGTTCTGTATACTCGGGGTAAACGCCATCGACGATCGCAGAGAGGACGGAGGAAGCATGAGGACGCTCGCGATATCGAACTACAAGGGCGGGGTCGGAAAGACCACCACTGCAGTCAACCTCGCCACCATCTACGCCAGGCGGGGCCTGAGGACGCTCCTGATAGACCTGGACCCGCAGGCGTCGGCCACGGACTTCTTCGGGCTCTACGACCGCGCCGCGGCCGAGCGTCGGGGAGCCGTCGAGCTCCTCTACGGGAACGCGCCCGTCGGCGACGTTGCCTTCGAAACCGAGGCCGATGGGCTCTCCGTCGTGCCCTCGACCATAGAACTCGTCGACCAGAACGAGCTGCTCCTGCGCGAGCAGCGCCTTCGCTTCGCGCTCGACGACTGCGCGGGCGACTACGACGTCTGCATCGTGGACTGCAGCCCCACGATGAAGCGCCTCGCCTTCAACGCCTACCTAGCCGCTGCGGGCGACGGCATGGTGATCGTGCCGGTGAAGCTCGACTCCACCGTCATGCGCGGCACCGCCCTCACGGTCAGCGCCATCGAGTCCATCTCCGACGCGCTGCGCGTGCCCACGCCCGCATGGCGCATCCTGCGCACGTGCGTGCCCGGGCTCATGACCAACGCGGAGGCCACCGGGGCCGACGTGCTCGACGCGTACTTCCCCGACAACCAGTTCGCCACCGTCATCCACGCGAGCTCGAAGGTCTGCGAGGGAAGCTGGCAGTGGCAGCCCGTCGCGGCCTTCAAGCCGAACAGCCGGCCCGCCAAGGACTACGAGGCGCTCGCCGAGGAGGTGCTCCATGGCTAAACCCACGACATCGGGGTTCACCATCTCCGGGCTGCTCGACAGGAGCGCATCGACCCGCAACGACTACCCCGTCGAGAGGATCCCCATCGAAGAGATAGCCGATCACCCCGCCAACGCCGCCTACTCGATGGACGAGGCCGGCATCGCGCAGCTCGCGAAGAGCATCGAGGAGGAGGGGCTCACCGACCTGCCGCTCGTGCGCAAGCTCGACGACGGCGGCTGGCAGATGGTGAGCGGGCACCGCCGAAAGGCGGCCTACGCACTCCTCGCGAAAGAAGATGAGAAATACGCCCAGATCCCCTGCCGCGTCATCCGGGGCATCACCGACGAGCAGTCGGTCATGCTGCTGCACGCCGCCAACTACTTCGTGCGCAGCCTCACCGTGACCGAGCGCGCGGCGGCGAGCCGTGCGCTCGGCGTGGAGGTCGAGCGCATGCGCGCCGAGAACCCCGAGCTTTCCGGCGTGCGCACCGAGGACATCAAGGCGGCGATCATATCCGAGCAGACCGGACGCAAGGTATCGGGCAAGACCATCCAGCGCCAGGAGTCGCTCGCGCGCAAGATCGAGGAGAGGCTCACGCCCCAGTGGCGCGAGGCCGCGCTCGCGGACGCGCTCTCGGCGGACGCCGTGGGGATCCTCGCCGATCTGGATTCCGATGCGCAGGACCGGCTCCATGCGACATGGCGGGCGCAGCCCCTGGGCAAGAAGGAGACGACCGAGTTCCTCAAGAAGTCGACCGCCGAGCCCGCCGCCGAAGAAGACGTGAAGGGCCCCGCGCCCAAGCCCGCGGCGGCGCTCGCAAGCGCCCTTCGCGCGCTCAGGCGCTACGAGTCGAAGGCGGAAAACCCGCCGAGCGGGCTGGACAGGCAGGTGCTCGAGAAGATCTCGAGAACGGCCAGCAGGCTCCTTGGACGCATTTAGTCCCATGCAGGCGCCCGAAGGGGCTCCTGCACCGTTTCCAGCAAGTAGCCTATCTCGTATACACGAGATAGATGGCGGCCTGGGCGCACGGCGCACCCCGCCCCGGAGCCCAGAGCCCGAAGCGGAGGCGACGCCGCCGGGCGCGCGAAGCTGCCGCAAGCTCCCCGGCCCGCGCCATGCGGGGGATGCCCCGCGCCCCTGGAAAGAGCGCCGCCCGAGCCTCCACCGCATCGGGGCGGCGGAGGATGCGAAGGATGGAGAAGATGACGAAGGTCTTGAGATACGACAACGTGCTGACCGCCCGCGTGAGCGACGCGGACTTCCGCGCGGTCTGTGAGCGCGCCGACGAGGAGGGGCTCACCCGCTCCGAGTACCTGCGCTACGTCGCCCGCATGGTCGCGGACGATGCCGAGAACGCGAAGCGCGGAGGCGTGCTGCTCGACGGACTCTCAATGCGCAGGCTCTCCCGCGAGCTCGTCAGGTGGGGGCACCACTACAACCAGGGCGTGCACGCCCTCAACTCCATCAAGTTCGCGCTGGACCACGGAAGGGGCGACCTGGAGTGGGTGTCCAGCAAGCTCGACGAGTGCGCGCTTCTGCTCGCGCAGGTCGACGAGGGTCGCTGCGAGATGGCGGGCGAGCTTGCCTCGCTCGAAGGCCGTGCCATAGTGGGCGGAGACTAGCATGCCGCTGCTGAAGCCCATAGCCGGCCACACGGGATGCGCCGGCATAAAGCACTACCTCGAGAAGGGAGGGCGCGCCCTCGGGATCATGGTCATGAACTTCGCATGGCAGGAGGAGCGCGCCTTCGAGGACGTCTCGGCCGCCCCGGCCGGGTTCGACTGGGCGGACTCGATGGACGCGACGAGGCGCGCCTGCGGCAACGACACCCCGTATCGGGGCAAGCCGGCGAGGACCTTCAAGCATTTCGTCATGTCGCCCGATCCTCAAGACGGCTTGACCGCAGACCAGGTGGCGGAGCTCGCGAGCGCCTGGGCGCTCAGGCACTTCGCCGACTTCGAGGCGGCGATTGTCCTGCACGACGACAACGAGCGCAGGATCCCCCACGCCCACATCGTCGTCAACAACACCAACCTCGCCACCGAACGCAGGCTGCAGACCCCCGACCCGCTGGAGCTCAACCGCAGCCTTCAGGATCTCGCAGAGGAACGCGGATATCGCTTCATGCGCAACGACACCGTGAGGGAGGAGGACGAGGGGCAGACGCGCAAGGCGACGCCCGCGACGCTGCAGAGCGTATACATGCGGCGCGCCGAGCGGGAGATCCAGAAAGAGGGTGGCTACTCGTGGGTCGCAGACATCCGCAACCGGGTCACGGTGGCCAAGGCGCTCGCCCGCAACGAGGACGAGTTCATGGCCGTGCTCGAGGCGCTCGAAGTGGATGTTTCGCAGAACTCGGAGAAGTCGTGGCGACGTGACTGGATCTACTCGCTTTCAGACCACCCCACCTGGCGCATCGGAGGCGAGAAGCTGGGGCTCTCCTTCGGCCAGGAGGCGCTCAGGCGGCGCTTCGACAGGATCGCCGCCTGGCACCCAGCCCCGGCGGCATCCCGACGGATACTCTCCGAAGCCGAAAGCGCCATCGAGCTGAACGACCTGTCGGAGCTGGAACGTCTCGCCGGCGCGATAGAGGCGTTCATGTCCGCGAACGCGCACAGCCTGGCAGACCTCGACAGGAGGATCGAAAGGCTCGAAGGCCGCGCCGACGGCGATTCCGCCGAACGGGCGGAAGCGCTGCGCGAGGTGCGCGCATACGCGGCGGCGAACAGGCTCCTGCCCGAAACCGCGCAGACAAGGCGGCAAAGGCAGCCGCAGGGCGAGGAAGCGCCCGTCAGGCGCGGCGACGCGAAACCGCGTAGCCGCGAGACGCAGGCACAGCAGGAACGGCGGCGAGAAAGGAGGGAGCTCCGATGAGGGTGGAGGTCGCCTACCGCGGGCGCATCGAGGCGTTCGACACCGACCGTTTCACCGAGGCGCAGCCGTTCTCGGGCAAGAGCATGCTCGCCGATCTCACGCTCGACTACGCAGACGTCGAGAAGAAGGGCCTCTGGCTCACGGCGCACTGCTACGCCGCGAACGAGGCCTACCGGACAGACGGCGGAGAGGCCCCCGAGGCGAGGCGCGAGAAGGGCTGGAGGTTCCAGCTCGCCACCCCGAGAGAGGCCGCCGGAATCGAGAGCGTCACCCTGGACGGCTCGACGGTGCTCGCGAGGCTCTTCGGCGAGCTCGTGGACGTCGCCAGGGTAGATCGCGCTTGCGCCCTCTTCGTCGGGCCCGGAGGGTCGCTCGCCAGCCGCATCGTGAGGCTGAGCGGCTACCTGGCGAACGACGACGAGAGGCTGGCGGCAAGCCAGGCGCTCATGGCGGAGGCGGTCGGCGTCACTCCGCTTACACTCGAAAGGGCGGTCGAGGCCGAAGCGGCACAGGAGGTGCCAGCAGACGACATGGAAGACGATTGGATGGAAGGATTCGGAAATGATTAAAGCGGTGTTCAGGGGAATCGGGGCGTTCGTCCGCTGGATGTTCAAGGCGGTGTTCCGGTTCATGTAGGCAAGGCGCACCTTCCAATCGCCGTTTCACGCGCAATTGCATGCGAAAAGAAGGATAATTGAGAAACGGCGCGCATTCCGTCCCTCGAGACCGATCCCTATCCAAGCACGAAAGATCGAAGCTATGAACGAAATCGCAGAAGATAATAAAAGAAAGCCCAAGCTCACCGTCGAGGAGCAGATAGAGCACCTGAAGTCCAAGGGCGTGACCTTCGAGCTGTGCGACGAGGGAGAGGCCTCTCGCATCCTCTCCGAGCAGGACCACTACTTCCGCCTCGCGGCGTACCGCGTGCTCTTTCCCAAACGGGTGGGCGGCAAGCACGACGGCGAGTATGCCGAGCTCGACTTCGGGCAACTGGTCGACCTCGCGGGGATAGACCAGGAACTGCGCAGGTTCCTGCTGCCGCTCACACTCGACGTGGAGAACGCCGCCAAGACAAAACTCGTCGAGAAAATAACCGACAATCGCAACGAGGACGGCTACTCCGTCCTCGCCGACTACCTCACGCACCTCAACCACGCCGAGCGCAACAGGCGCGAAGGCGAGATCTCGCGCTTGGAGAACGACGCCTACCTCGGACCGCTCGTCGAGCGCTATCCGCTAGACGAGATGCCGGCATGGGTGTTCCTGGAGCTGTCGTCGTTCGGCGCGTTTGCCAGCTTCTACCTCTTCTGCGCAAACCGATGGGGCGATACGGAAATGAGAGATGACCATTACCTTCTCAGGCGAGCGAATTCGCTCAGGAACGCCGCTGCCCATTCGAGCGCCATCATCAACGGCTTGGGTATCTCCTCGGCCACGTCGACGAGATACCCCGCATCGGTCGCGAAAGCGCTCGGCGACGCAGGTGTCTCGAAGCGCCTGAGACGATCCAAGATGCGCAATCCGCGAGTGCTCCAGACGACGGTGCTCGCCTATGCCTGCAACCGTTTCGTCACCCGAGAAAGGCAGGCGAGAGCATACGACGGATTCCTGGCATTTAGGCAACGTGCAGAGGAGAACTCGGATTGGTACAGGGGGAACACGACTATCATCTCGGCATACGACTTTCTGTCAAAGGTCTTCCAGGCATGGCTGAGCCAACGGTGATACTGGTAAATCCTATATGCTCGATTTGACAAACGGGCCGCAATCACGATAATTATAGCCAGACAGAAACCTTCGGGTTTGCGGGGCGGGATCGCGAAAGCGTTTCTGCCCTATTTTTTTGGGGTATGTAAATATACTGGTTGAGTTCGTTAAATCAGTGGTTGGTGATACCACTTACCAGATTTGTTGAACAATTGGTTGGCCATTAACCCAAATGAGGGACCTAGGTTGTAAAATACATGGTTGGGAATGTATTTTACGCAGAGAGGTCCGACCATGGCCGATAAGACCGCGTTCGACTACGTTAATGAGATATGGAGCATCGCGAACTACGTGCGCGACGTCATCCGCCCCGCCGACTACAACAAGCTCATCCTTCCCTTCGCTGTGCTGAGGCGCTTCGAGTGCGCCCTCGAGCCTACGCGGGCGGCCGTGAGCAGACAGGCCGCCAAGGGAGTCTGGGACGACGACGACCCGAAGTACTGCGCCCTCTCCGGCCACTGCTTCTACAACGTCACGAGCTTCACGCTCTCCAACCTCGGGGCGACGAAGACCTGTGACGCCCTCATGGCCTACATCAACGGCTTCTCCGTGAACGCCCGCGAGGTCCTGCAGCGCTTCGAGATGCGCCAGACCTGCGAGAAGCTTGATGAGAAGGGCATGCTCTACGAGGTGTGCACACGCTTCTCGGGCTTCGACCTCGGGCCCGAGACGGTCTCCGACCGCATGATGACCGACATCTACGAGCACCTCATCCAGCGATACGGCGAGGAGATCTCGCAGGACGCCGAGGACTTCATGACGCCGAAGGACGTGGCGAGGCTCGCCACGGCGCTCCTGTTCGCGAACGAGGACACGCTCCTCAACGCCGACAACGGCGACATCCGCACGCTCTACGACGGCAGCTGCGGCACCTGCGGCTTCATCTGCGACGCGCTCGACCAGCTCGACGAGTGGCACGACAAGGGGCACTTCAAGAGCCCAACCAAGATTGTCCCCTACGGCCAGGAGCTCGAGGACGCGACCTGGGCCATGGGCAAGGCCGCGCTCATGCTGCGCAATATCGCCGGGGGCTCGGGAGACGTGCTCGACCAGATGACCGACCTGTCGGCCGGCATCATGCTCGGCGACACCCTCGACGACGACAGGTTCGAGGGACGCACCTTCAACTACCAGCTCACGAACCCGCCCTACGGCAAGGAGTGGAAGAAGGAGAAGGACGCCGTCCTCGAGGAGATGGGCCGTGGGTTCGATGGCAGGTTCGGCGCCGGCAAGCCCGACATCGACGACGGCAGCATGCTCTTCATGCAGAACGTCGCGGCGAAGATGGCCCCTCCCAAGGAGGGCGGCGGGAAGGCCGCCATCGTGCTCTCGGGCTCCCCGCTGTTCAACGGGGATGCCGGCAGCGGGCCATCGGGCATCCGCCGCTGGCTGTTCAGCGAGGACCTCGTCGACTGCATCGTGAAGCTGCCGACCGAGATCTTCTACCGCACGGGCATCGCAACCTACATCTGGGTGCTCAACAACCACAAGCCGGAGAACCGCAAGGGGTACGTGCAGCTCATCGACGCCTCGGAGGAGAAGACCGCCCTGCGCAAGAGCCAAGGGAACAAGCGCTACGAGATCGGCGAGGACCAGGCCGCGTGGATCGTGCGCACCTACGTAGACGGGCACGACCACGGCAGGTCGGTCATCGTCCCGGTCGAGAACTTCATGTACCGCAAGGTGACCACGCAGCGCCCGCTGCGCGTTGTCATTGAGCCCTCGGTCGATGGGCTGGATGCCCTCTTTACCCTCAGCAAGCCCATGGAGAAGCTGTCGGACGCGAGCCGCGCCGCCATTCGCTCCTGGGTTGAGAAGAACGAGGGCGCCTCGCTCACATACAGCGAGGTCCTGGCTGCGACCGAGAAGCTTCACAAAGCGATCGAAAAGCCCAAGCCACAGAAGGCCGCCCTCGCCGACGCCCTCGTCAAGGTCTTCGGACGTCGAGACCCGTCCGCGACTCCCGCAATCGATGCGAAGGGCAATCCGGTGTTCGACCCCGAGCTCAAGGACACGGAGAACGTTCCAATCGGCATGGAAATCAACGACTACATGGCGACCGAGGTGCTGCCCTACGCTCCCGACGCCGTGGTGGACGAGTCCGTAAAGGACGAGCCGAAGTACGACGCCAAGAGCGGGCTCACGGCCAACCCGCTCGGCGACGGCGGGGTTGGCGTCGTCGGAACGACCATCTCGTTCAACAGGTATTTCTACAAGTACGAGAAGCCTCGCGACCCGCAAGTCATCGCTAAGGAGATCCTCGAGCTCGAGGACGGCCTCGGCGAGCTCATGAGGGGGTTCCTGGCATGAGGGAGACGAAGGACAGTGGCGTTGACTGGATCGGCGAGGTGCCGGTCAACTGGGAAATCGTTCCGATAAAGGCGGATGTTTCAATTGGACATGGCTCCGACCCCACAACGCCTGGTGATATTCCGGTTTGGGGCAGCGGGGGCGAACCCTTTAAAACCTGTGGCGAGCATAAGAATGGGCCAGCGGTGCTTCTTGGACGAAAGGGAACATTAGATTGCCCCCAACTTGTTACCGGGCTCTACTGGAACGTCGATACAGCTTTTGATGCGAAAATCACAAGTAAAAAGCTCTCACTGAAGTTCTTCTACTATGCTGCAACCTGTGTTGACATTAAGCCATATATGACCAACACGGCTAAGCCGAGTATGACTCAATTTGACTGGGACAATTCGAGAATCCCCCGCCCTCCACTTGCGGAGCAGCGACGAATCATCTCATACCTCGATGAGCGCTGCGCGGCCATCGACGAGGATGTCGCGAAGCGTCGCGATGTCATCGGGAAGCTCAAGGAATACAAGAAGTCACTCATTGCGCATGCCGTGACGAAGGGCCTCGACCCGAACACAGAGATGAAGGACAGCGGAGTCGACTGGATCGGCGAGGTGCCGGCGAATTGGCGTCTAACGAAAATCGGACAGGTCTATGACCTGCGCAACACGAAAGTCAGCGATTGCGATTACGAGCCATTGTCCGTAACCATGCAAGGCATCGTTCCTCAACTTGATAGCGCTGCCAAGACCGATGCGCATGACGATAGGAAGTTGGTTATGGAGGGAGACTTCGTAATCAACAGCAGGTCAGATAGACGTGGATCATGCGGAATAGCAAGACAAGATGGCTCCGTATCCCTTATCAATACGGTACTTATCCCCCGAGAACATATGGAGCCACGCTTCTATGACTGGTTGTTTCACACGACCCTGTTTGCTGATGAGTTTTATAAGAACGGTCACGGAATAGTAGACGACCTTTGGACCACAAAATGGGCAGAGATGAAGGGCATCACCATAGTTGAACCCCCATTTGAAACGCAAATAACCGTCGCGAACTACCTCGACGAGCGCTGCGCGGCCATCGACGAGGCAATCGCCCGCCAGGAGCAGCTCATCGAGAAGCTCGGCGAGTACCGCAAGTCCGTCATCCACCACGCCGTGACCGGCAAAATCGACTGTATGGAGGCCTAACCATGACAAAGGTCGATATGCATATCCCAGGCAAATCCGATCTCGACGTCAGTTTCGACGGCAGCCGGAAGATCCATCAGGAGGCGCCGTTCGAGCGCTACATATCTCGCAAGGTCGCAGGGCTGGAGCATTCGGGCTGGGCCCTCTCACCTGACGATACGGGGTTCGACCCGAACGACGCACTCGTGTTCGACGACTTCGTCGCCTGGCTCGAGGCCACCGCGCCGGAGAAGCTCGACAAGATGCGCCGAGAGAAGGGCGCCCGCTGGGCCGACCAGCTGAAGCGCGCCCTGGTGAAGAGTCTCGAGAGGAACGGCACCGTCCTCACGCTGCGCAAGGGCTTCCAGATGGCGGGCTATCAGACCATCGAGTGCATGGCGGGCTACCCGGACGACGAGCGCGTGCCCGGGGCGAGGGAGCGCTACGACGCCAACATCCTGCGCTTCATGCACCAGGTCCACTACCAGACCGCCGGGAGCAAGTCTCTCGACTTCGTCCTGTTCGTCAACGGCATCCCCGTCGCCACCGGCGAGGTCAAGACCGAGCTCACCCAGACCGTGCGTGACGCCATCGACGAGTACGCCGACGAGCGTAAGCCGGTGGAGCCCGACGGCGGCAGGAAGAACCCGCTGCTCATGTACAAGAGGGGCGCCGTGGTCCACTTCGCCGTCTCCGAGGACGAGGTCTGGATGTGCACGAACCTCGGCCCCTTCCCGAGCAAGTCGGCGAGGCCCCGCTTCCTCCCGTTCAACCTGGGACGCGACGGCGGGGCGGGCAACCCGGACGCGCCGGAGGGCGAGTACAGGACCCACTACCTCTGGGACACCATCCTCCAGCGCGACAACTGGCTGTCCATCTTCGACCGCTTCGTCTTCGAGGAGGTCGAGGACAGGCAGGACGCGAGCGGCCGGTGGCGCAGACAGGCGACCCAGATCTTCCCCCGCTACCACCAGTTCGACGCCGAGAGGAAGGTCCTGGCCGACGCGCGCGAGCACGGGGCGGGGCGCCGCTACCTCATCGAGCACTCGGCCGGCTCCGGCAAGACCGAGACCATCTCATGGGCTGCGCACGACCTCGCGAGGCTCCGCCGCGCGGACGGCGAGAAGATGTTCTCGAGCGTCGTGGTGGTCACCGACAGGCTGTCGCTCGACCAGAACATAAAGAAGACCATCTCCCAGCTCTCCAAGGTGACGGGACAGGTCGTCATGATCGGCCGCGACGAGAGGGGCAACGCCGTCTCGGACGGCTCAAAGAGCTCCCAGCTCGTCGAGGCCCTGCGCCAGAAGAGGGAGATCGTCGTGGTCACCATCCAGACGTTCCTCTACGCCTGGCCGGACATCGCGGTGCTGCCCGAGCTCGACGGCGCCGGCTTCGCGGTGATCGTCGACGAGGCGCACAGCTCCCAGGAGGGCAGCTCGGCGGCGTCCCTCAAGACCGCCTTCAACGCGGCGGCGGACAAGCTGAAGTTCGAGAGGATGCTCGACTTCGACGACGACTCGGGCGACGACGGGTCGGTCATGGACGCCTACTTCGCCCAGATGCAGGCGAGCAACCTCATGCCGCCGAACGTCTCCTTCCTCGCGTTCACCGCGACCCCCAAGGCCGAGACCAAGACCCTCTTCGGCACGCCGACGGGCGAGGAGGACGAGGACGGCAACCCGGTCATGGGCAGCTTCCACCTCTACCCGATGCGGCAGGCGATCGAGGAGGGCTACATCATCGACCCGCTCTCGGGATACGTGCCCTTGAAGACCCTCACGAGAATCGAGGACGAGTCCGAGGACGCCGACGGGAGACTCGTCGACGAGCGCCGCGCCAGGAGGAAGATCGCCAAGTGGCGCTCGCTCCACCCGACGAACGTCATGGAGAAGGCCAAGTGGATCATCGACCACTTCGTCGACAACGTGGCGCCGCTCCTGAACGGCGAGGCCAAGGCCATGATCGTCACCTCCGGGCGTCCCGAGGTCGTGCGCTACAAGTACGCGATAGAGGCGTACCTCCGCGCCCGCCCGGACCTCGACCCCGCCAAGGTCGAGCCGAGGCTGCGCTTCAAGGTGCCCGGCGAGCCGCTCGTCGCCTTCTCCCAGAAGGTCCTGGGCGACAGGTGCGTCCTGCCCGAGGACGAGTACCTCGAGGACAACCCGTTCGCCCTCATCGAGCGCGGATACGAGTACACCGAGGCCAACATGAACCCGACCGGGCAGGGCCCGGTCGAGAGGGCGTTCGACCGCCCCGAGAGCAGGCTGCTCATCGTGGCCAACAAGTTCCAGACCGGGTTCGACCAGAAGAAGCTAGTCGCCCTCTACGTCGACAAGCCGCTCGGCAACGCCATCGAGATCGTGCAGACCTACTCGCGCGTCAACAGGACGTGCTCCGGCAAGGACAGGGTCTTCGTCGTCGACTTCGTGAACGACCCCGAGACGGTTCTCGCCGCCTTCAAGACCTACGACAAGGGCGCGACGATGAGCGCGGCCCAGGACCCGAACGTCGTCTACGACCTGAAGGACGCCCTCGACGCGGCCGACGTGTTCGCGACGCGAGACGTCGAGGGGTTCAAGGAGGCGCTCTACAGGTCCAAGGGCCTCGCAGCCGGCGGCGAGAGCGATGCCTACAGGACCGCCCTCTACTCCGCCGTCTCCGGGCCCGCCGAGATCTTCCGCGAGAGGTTCGCGGCGGCCAGGGACTCCTACGAGACTTGGCTGGAGTGCGCCAACCGGGCGGAGGCGGCCGGCGAGGCCGAGGAGGCGGAGAGGGCCAAGAGGAGCGCGGACGAGGCGGCGGGACGCGTCGCGGAGCTGATGACCTTCAGGAAGAAGCTCTCCAAGTACTGCTCCGCCTACACGTTCCTGTCCCAGGCGCTCGACTTCGGCGACCCCGACCTCGAGGTGTTCTACAGCTTCGCAAAGCTGCTCGGCCACAGGATCGCGGGCACCTCGCTCGACGACGTCGACGTGCGCGGCCTCGTGCTCCGGGACTTCCGCATATCGGCCCAGAAGGTCCCCGAGGGGGTCGAGGGCGGCGAGCTCATGCCGATGGGCGCGGGCGGCTCAGGCGCCGCTCCCAAGCGCGACACCATGGCGAGGATCGTGGAGAGGCTGAACCGCACGTGGGGCGACGAGGGCGACCCCCTCGTGAAGGCCCGAGCCGTCAATGCGGTCTCCGACGCCGTGGCGGCAGACCCCGTGACCAACACGCAGATCACGAACACGAGCAACACGAAGGAGGCTGTCCTCGCGGACGGGCGCCTGCGCAACATCGTCATCAGGGCCCTCATGTCGATGATGAGCAACGAGCTGGGAGACCTCGCCGAGCAGGCGCTCGACGACCCGCAGGCGATCGAGCCCCTGGCCGACCAGGTGTACGACCTCATCTCGCAGGGGAAGCGCTACGACATCGCCGAGCTCGCCTCCTACCTCTCGAAGGGGGAATAGATGGGCGCGGCGGGCTACGTCGAGGAGCTGCTCGGCGTCCGGGGCTGCGAGCTCATCGGCAGTGCGACCAAGGTCGATTGCGGCAGGAGGCTCCAGCAGTTCGACCTGAGATACCGCGGGCCCGTCCCCGCATCGTGCCCCGAGTGCGGCGGGACGCTGCACAGCCACGGCGCGAGGACCGTCGGCGTTGTGTCGACGCCACACTTGGGCATCCCGACGAGGCTCGAGATAGGGTTCCCGCGGATGCGATGCCCGGAGTGCGGCTACGTGTGGCGCCCGGCGATAGGCGGGGTCGACGCGGGTCACCGAATGACGGAGGCGGCATACGCCGACATCGCCCAGCGCTCACTCAGGCTCACCTTCCGCGAGGTCGCCGAGGAGTACCCGCTCTCGCACGTCACCGTGAAGAACGTCTTCGAGGACTACGTCCGCGAGAACGCCTCGAGGCTTCGCTTCAAGGTGCCGGCGTTCCTGGGCATAGACGAGAAGAACCTCAAGAGGGTCGGCATGGTGACCGTGATCACCGACCTCGAGCACAGGACGGTCTTCGACATGGTGCCCGGCAGGACGCAGTCCGACCTCGACGCCTATTTCTCCTCGTTGGAGGGCCTCGAGCGCGTACGATGGGTCTCGAGCGACATGTACCGGCCGTTCTGGAGGAGCATAGCCAAGTACACCCCGAACGCGACATGGGTCATCGACCACTTCCATGTCGTGAGGGGAGCCAACGAGGCCTTAGACGCGGTCCGCAAGGGCCTCCAGGGAGCCCTCGACAGGAAGGGCCGCCTTGAGCTAAAGAAGGGCCTCGCCTACGCCCTCAGGAAGCGGACACGCGACCTCAGCCCCTACGAGGCGTCGGCCCTAAGGGCGCTACGGGAAGACCCCTCCTACTCGACGCTGATGACCGCGTACGACCTCAAGGAGGACTTCTTCGGCATTTACGACGACCATCCGTCCTCACGCGAGGAGGCTGAGGCGGCGTTCGACGCCTGGATTCGGGAAATTCCCGATGGCAGGGAGTTCGATCCGTTCAGAGCCCTTGCTCGGACCGTCCAGAACCACCGCGAGTTCATCTTCAACTACTGGGAATGCCCCAGCCGCATCTCGAACGGCTACACCGAGTGCGCGAACCGGCTCATCAACGAAACGGACATGAGAGGGCGCGGATACTCGTTCGAGACGCTTCGGGCAAGGACCCTCTACCGCAGGCAGAACCTCGACCGCATCATCGCGAGCAACGGGCTCACGATCGGCCCTCGCATCGATGCTCCCGGCCCGCTCTTCGTGACCGAGCCCGACCGCGAGGACGAGGCCGTGGACGAGTTCATAGACCCGAGGTCGGGAGTGAAGGTCGACGCAACGACTGGGGAGATCCATTAATGGGGAGCATATTCACCGAGCATGTATTTCCTAGATACGTGGGGCGTCAAGTGATGAAGCCCCAGATGAACGGCTTTAACGACCCCACCCTGAGGGATTTCTCCCTGCTCGACTCATCCGTCTTGATGAAGGAAAAACTCAAGGGCGAGATGTTCGAGGAGGAGTTCATCCGCTCGTTCCTCAACGCCGCGAAGGAACTGGCGGCCGCCGGAAGAAGGGCCATCGACCGACCTGGGATGTACGTGATGCTGAAGCACTCCTATGCGATCCCGGTCCTGTTCCTCACGAGACACTGCATGGAACTAGCTATCAAGAGGGTGATTAGGAAGTGCGGAGTCGAGCCCAAGAGAGAGCACAGCCTCACGAAGCTGTGGAGCTCACTGCTCTCGAGGTTCCCAGGGCAGAGGTGCCGTGAGGACAACAGGGCCATCAAAAATATGGGCGCATTCGTAGAGGCCGTAGCCGACATCGACGACAACGGCATCAGTCTTCGCTATCCGCAGGACAGTTCAGGAAGGCTCACGCAGGATAGGCCGCTCTTCGTGAATGACGAGGAAGTCGCCTCATATCTAGAGAAGTTCGTAGAGCAACTAGAGCTGATTGACTTCGACATGATACATAGAGACGTTAAATAAGTGGTTGGATTATTGCAGCTCCAGCTGTTAGAAAGATGGTTGGATGAGTTGATTTAGACTCAACAGCAACCAACCAGAGATTTACCAATTTCCAACCACTTGTTTTACATACCCTTTTTTTGCCGAAAGCAGCCTAGGGTTCCCGCTTGCCCTCGGCGAGCATTTCCTCACGTTCGCTCATGGCGCCCACCCGAATGCAGGCGTACCCCACGATCGCGCACGCCATCATCGCCATGCCGATGAAGAAGCATATGGTCGATTGCATCACACCACCTCCTCCCGCGCATACACTATCGTCCTCTCGTGCCCGTTCCACCTGCCGTAGCTGCAGGTGCAGAACGCCTTGACGCTATCCGCCTCAACGTCGACGTCGAGCACGACGTCCGCTTCGGCCAGCAGCCTCTCGAGCCAAAAGCCGAGCTCTCCGTCGTCGGCGAACTCCAGGCGCTTGTGCTCAGCGTTCGAATCCACGACGTCCGCCGCGATGACATTCAGGCGAATGTCCCTCTCGGGTGTCTGCAGGAGAATCTCCTGATGCTCCTGCGCGAACCCCCTGTCCGAGTAGTTCGCGAATGCCGAGAACATGCTGCCGTCGTTCATGTGGTGGCCGAACATGAGAGCGAGCGGGCTGTCGATTCCCCGCCCCGCGCAGCCGGCGTCGAGGTAGGGGCATCCGTAGGGGTTCCAGCCGCGGTAGACGTCGTGGTCGAGGTAGAAGGTCGGATCGTCGGCGCTCGCCTGTACCACCGGATAGTCAATATCAGTCCCCGGGACGCTCACCCACGCCACGATGTCGGGGTTCACCGACAGCCAGAATTCCCAGTCGACCGTCGGGGCGCCATCGGATGCCGCATCGCTTCCCGAAGCATCTGCCAAGATAGGAGAGGGGTCTACATCTGCCGCCCTGTCATGGATGCTGAAGAGCCACAACCCCAACGCCGCAGCACCGACCAGCGCTGTCACCGCCACCATGATTGCAAATCGCTGCTTGATATTTGTGCTCACTTGAACCTCCAGGAAGACGGGCGGGGAGGCTCATCGCCGCCCCGCCCTCTTCGATCGACCGGGACCCGGCTACTTCTCGGGACCCTCGTCAGTGGATCCCTCGCCAACTGATGCGTTTCGACGGATGCGGCCGCGAAGCGCGTATGCGCCCGCAGCGCCGCCGCAGAGGATCAAGGCGCTGATCAGAACCCATACGGGAAGCAGGTCGCCTCCCGTCTTGTCGTAGGGGGTGCCGAGAGTCTCGGGGTTGTCGACGACCACGGTCTGCCCCTCGTCCTCGAGGTCCTGATGTACCGCGATGACGTTCCCGTTCACGTCGAGCACCTCCTCGAACGCCACGAGGGAGGCGCCCTCCTCGAGCTGGAAAGCATCGAACTCGAAGGTGATCTCTACGGTTCCCTCAGAACTTTCCGCCACGAACTCCGCGGTTGAGGTCACCGGATTGCCTTCCGAGTCCTCAAGGGGCATGCCAGTCGCCTTGTCCATGATGGTGCCGTGGGCAGTATAGGTTTCTCCTGCGACGAGCCCCTTGTACTCGACGGTATCCACGACGGTGACCGTCCCGTTCTCGACCATGTGGTCGCCGTCGGCGGCGTCGACGAGCGTGGTGCCGATCTCGACGACCGTGACGGACTGGCCCTCGTCCTCGATATCCTCGTGCACCGCGAGGACGGTGCCTTCGGCGTCGAGCAGCTTCTCGAACACCACCAGGCGGTGACCGCCGAGGCCGGAGGAATCGAATGAGAGCTCTACCGTCTGGGTACCCTCGGCAGCTTCGGGCGTGAACTCGACGGTCGCGGCCACGTCAGTCGCGAGAAGCCCCTCGCCGCTTTTCAGCGGCTCGCCCGTCTCGGCATCCATCAGCGTCGCCTCGAGCGTATAAGAGCCTCCAGGGGTCAGACCCTCGAAGGCCACCTCGTCAGCGATGATGACCTCGGAGCCCGTCACGAGCTTGTCGCCGTCGGCGGCGTCGGCCGCCGTGGTGCCGATGTCGACGAAATGGACCGTCTGGCCCTCGTCCTCGATATCTGCGTGGACTGCTACCTCGATGCTATCCTTCACGAGGCTCTCGAAGGCCACGACGTCCTCGCCCGCGAGCAGGCTCGCGTCGAAGGTGAACTCGATGTCCACCGACCCGTTCGTGTTGTTCGCCGTGAACTCCTTGGTGGCGGTCACGGGATTGCCCTCGGCGTCGAGCAGCGGCTCGCCGGTGGACTTGACCATGAGCGTGCCCGTGAGGGTGTACGTGCCTCCGAACTCGAGGTTCTCGTAGTAGACGGTATCCACAATCGTCGTCTGCTCGTTTGCCTGGGCGATCTGGTCACCGTCGGCCACTTCGGTTGCCCGCGTTCCGATCCTCGGCCCCTCCTGGTCGTCGAGCGTCATCCAGACGGCCTCCGCCACGCCGGAGTCGCGCTCGATCCAGAAGGCCTTGGTCACGAGCTCGTAGCCCTCGTTCGCCTCGCAGGGAAGCTCCTCGAGCGTGTACTGGCCGTACGGCAGCGCGCCGAGCGCGTCGTTGGCGGGAGCCGACGAGCCGTCCTCGCCCAGCCCGAACCAGATGCCCGCCGACGGGTCCATCATACCGGCCGTGATGCGGTCGGCTTCGAGCAGGACGTCGTTTCCGTTGGTGTTGGCGGTGTGCCTGTTCCAGCTCGCCTCGGTCGAAGCCTGGCCGTTGCGGTCGGTGACCAGCACGTGCGTCTCGCCGGTCGCCACGTTGGAGATGGCGAAGGGAACCTGCAGGCTCGCGTTGGTGTCCTCGGCCTTCTTGGAGAGCTTGAGGTCGTTGCGGACGACCTGGTTGTAGAAGGTGAGCTCGCCGCCTTCCGCGTCCGCCGTCACGACAAGGCCGTCGGTCCGGATCTCGAAGGTCTTCGGCTCGCCGTCGGTGAGCAGGTAGGAGTCGTTGGTCGCGGTCTCCTGGATGGTGTAGGTGCCGTAGGGCAGCGCGTCGGGCGCGGTCTTCGCGATGTAGGAGCCGATTTCCTCGTCCCACTCGGTCTCGATGGCGGCGACGACCTCGCCCGGCTCGTACCAGGCATCGCCTACGAGGACCTTGTTCTCGGAGGCGTTCGTTATGGCGAACTCGATGCCGGAGAGCGTCGTGCCGACGCCTTCTGCTGCATGCCCGTTCCCGCCGACCGCCTCGGACTCGCCGAGCTCCGCGTCGGCCTTGGTCACCTGCACGCCGCCGCGTATCGCGTCGTCATGCACGGGGTCGCCGGAAAGGTCGACGACCTGGCCGTCGCCCTCGATGGCGAACCCGAGCTCGCCTTCCCAGGGAAGGTAGCCTTCCGGAGCGTTCGCCTCAACGATGCGGTAGGTGCCGCACGGCAGCGCGTCGCTCGCGGTCTGCGCGGTGTAGGCCGAGCCGTCCCAGGAGGTGGAGATGGTCATGACCGTCTCGCCGTCTGCGTAGCTGTGGCCGTTCACGTAGGAGTTCATCCCCGATGCGTTGACGATGGCGAACTCGGCGCCCTCGAGCGAGGCGTCGCCCTGCTCGCCTGCGCCGGCTTGCGCATCGACCTTGGCGATCTTCACGCCGCCGCGCTCCCACGTGAAGCTGGCGAGCGTCTGGGCGTCTGATCCCGCATGGATCCTGATGGCCGAGAATCCCGTGGAGACCTCGTTCGCACGTGCGTTGACCTGGCTCCACACGTCGCCCGCGATCTCGCGCTCCGCCCAGGAGGCGAACTCGGCGCTCGTGCCGTAGGTCGCCTCGGCGGCAGATCCCAGGTTGGCGTACGAGAGCAGGATGTGGCTCGCCACGCGGTACTTGTCCTCGTCCATGCCGCTTCCGTCGTACCAGGAGCTGGGCCACATGGACGCGTCGAAGCCGGGTGCCCCATAGGAGAACCACATGGCCGCCGCCAGATCTCCCGCCTCACTCGTCGGATAGGTTCCCGCATCGGGCGTGGAGCGCGACGGCTCGATGCAGTAGGCGTCGTTGCCGTTGGCGCTCATCTGGGTCGTCTCGTATCCGGCATAGGGGATGCTCTTGCCGATCGAGACGTTCACGTTCCCGGAGGCATATGCCTTGGTCGGGACGATGGCGACGGACAGCACGAGCGCCATCGCCATGGCGACCCGCACGATTTTCGAGGAGGTTATCCTCTCCATCGTCTTCTCTTTCATTTCTCGCGCACCTCCTCCTACATCGCGATGCTCTCGCGGCTCTGGGCGGCGCGCCTATCGCCGTTTCCCAGGCGCTCCGAGCCCTCGCGCGCGCCGCGCGCCTTCTCGGAGAGGCTCTGCAGGTACTCGCTGCGGTTGCGGTCGAGCGCCTCCTTGATCTGCGCCGGCATGACGCGCACGATGTCCTTGGCGGGCTTTCCTCGCTCGTCGAGCACCGGCTGGCCGTCCTCGTCGAGCACGCTTTTCTTGAGCCACACCTCGCGATCCGTCAGAAGCGGGATGTCGCGGTAGTTCTCGCCGCGGTAGCGGGATTCGTTTACGAACATCGGGCTGAACTGGTAGTAGCTCACGTCAACCCCGTCGACCACCGTGCCCTTCGGCAGCGTCACGGAGTTGAAGGTGCGTACCTCTCCGGTCTCCCGGTCGGTGTACTCGATGTCGGTCCGCACGAAGTTCTTGTGGAGCGTGAGGTAGGTGTTCTTCTTCTCAGGCATTCCATGCCCCTTTCTTTGCATCCTCGCAGGCGGTTGTCGATGTGGAAGCCCGCCTGCCTGTCCGTACCGTCGAAAGCCCCTCAGCCGTCCAAGGCGATCACCCCCTTTCAGAGATCCTTCCGACAAGATCAAACCCCGGATACGATGTCGCGCGCCCAAGCGCCGCTCTTGACGAGCGACAGGATCAAAAGCACGCACATCGCCAGGTACTGGAGCGCGTAGGTGAGCCCGGTCGCGATGCCGTCGATGGGGGTTCCCGTCGAGGTGCTCGCCCCGGTGAGCCCGCCCAGGATGAGCGGGAAGGCGACGAGCAGGATCAGGATGATGAGCCCCGCCAGGCACACCGCGGTGAAGTTCTTCAGGTAGCCGATGCCTATCTGGCGCGTGTCGTCGAGCGCCATGAGCGAGAGCGGGATCGGGCCGAACGCCGCCATGACGTAGAGCTGGATGGCGCGCGCCCAGCACACGACGAGCGCCACGATGTAGGCCCCGAGCACCACGACCCAGCTGATGACGGATACCAGGAGCAGCGCGATGAGGGCCGGAACGTCGTCGTCTTCGGTCACCACGCTCACGGCAGAGAGGTCCATCGCGCCGCCCGCGCCGAAAAGCGCCATCGTGCGGTCGATGGCGAGCCCCACCACCGAGTAGATCGCCTCCATGAGCTCGAAGCTGTTCTGTATGAGGAACAGGAACACCGCGAAGAAGACCAGCAGGAAGACGACCTCCTTCACGCCGGGGAAGGAGGCGTTGCCGTCCATGCGCTGGCTTATCTGGATGAGCTTCACCGTGAACACCAGCCCGAGCACCCCGCATCCGATGGGAAGCACTGCGGCGTCCCAGACCCCTCGCGCGATGTCGTACATGGAGACATCTCCTGCGGTCGTGAGCATCTGCGAGAAGTCCGCGCCGATGATGCCCTCGTAGCCGATGCTCGAGAGCACCGCCACCTGGTTGGTGAACATCCAATTGCACGCATCCCGCAGAAGCCCGGCGAGCCATGCGTTCACGTCGTCGGCGATGCTCGCGTAGGCGGGAGACGCCGGGACGAGCATGAGCGTCGCGAAGAGCAAGGTGGAGGCGAACGCGATGCGGAAGCGCCTGTCTGAGATCATCGTCGCCACCCGCCTCATAGCGCGCTCAGCTCCCCGCTCGCGCGGTCTAGGGAGAGCTGAACGATCGTCGATGCTGCGTCGTTCAGGTGGAAGGACGTTGTGAGGACGTCCTCGTTGCAGTCGATGTAGACCTCGCCGTCCCAGGTGGCGAGCGTCGCCGTCGGGGATGCGATCGACGCCCTCTGCGCGATGGCGGAGGCGATCTCGGGATCCTCGGCATCGAGGAGGTCGTTTAGCTCAGAGGGGTGCGCGGCAAGCTCGAGCCCGGCATCGGAGCCTTCGGCGATGAGGTAGTTCTTCGACAGCGAGAACGCGTCGCAGGAGATGCTCTTTCGGCCTCCCGCATCGCTTATGGAGAGCAGTGTCTGGGAGGCGGCCTCACCCGCCGAGCGCGTGAAGGATATCTGCGCCGAGACGCCAGCGTCGGCGGACTCCTCTGAGAGCACCTCGTAGTACATCACCTGCACCCCGGCCTCTCCAGACTCGACGATCGTCGAGTCGGAAAGCGTGAGCGTGCACGCTCCGTCCTCGCTTTCCCAGGTGGTGCCCGCATAGCCCGCGAGCGACTCGTCCGCCTTCTCTATCTTCTGGCTTCGCTCCTCTACGGGAACGACGGCCTCGGGTTCGCTCGGCTCTATCGCGCAACGCGCGAGCCCTGCCCCTATCAGGATCGCTGCGGCGCCCGCGGCGCATATGGCCATCAGTTTCGTCTTCTTGTCCATCTTCTTGCTCCTTGTCTATCGATACGACAGGGCGCAGGTGAAGCTCGAGATCCCGCTTGCGATCTTCACGACCTCGCCCCGATGGGGCGCGTGGATGTAGCGGTCGCCCCCTATGTAGATGCCGACATGCCCCATGCGGTAGAGGATGTCGCCGGGCTGCGCCTCCGAGAGCGCGATCTTCTTTCCCTGCGCGTACTGGGCCTCGGTGTTGCGCGGTATCGAGATGCCGGCCTGCTTGTAGCAATACTGGGTGAGCCCGCTACAGTCCAGGCCGACGCCCGGGGTCGTCCCGCCCCACACGTAGGGGACACCGAGCTGGCTGTAGGCGGCGGAGACGATCGCATCTGCCAAGACCGCCCCGGACCTGAAGTCCTCCAGGCTCATGCCGTCGAAACGGTAGAGGTTGTAGGTCTCCATGGTGGATTTCAGGCTCTCGACGTAGCTCGAGCTCGTCACCCATCCCGCGTCCTTGAGCCCCTCGGCCATCTTGTCCGAGTCGTGGTTCGCAATCGCCTCGCGTATGAGCGCGTTTGACGCGTAGCGATCGGCCTGCAGGAAGACGCGGCTGCGGAAGCGGATGCACTCCGCGTCGCCGACGAAGCTGATGAAGTCCGCCGTGATGGTGACCTGCTCGCCGCCGTACTCCTCGCCGGTCCTCCACGAGCTCTTCCCCGCGACCTCCTCGCACAGCGCATACGAGCTCGACCACTTCATGCCGAACAGGTTGTGGTCCTGCGTGGCGAGCCCCGAGAGGTGGTCGCCCTGCCCCGACTCGACGATGATCTGCGCGATCGTGCATCCTGCGGGGTGCCCGTACTCCTCCTGACACGCGAGCGCCTCCTCGACCATCTCGTAGGTGATGTAGGGCGGCAGCCCCTCGAGGGAGGCTTTGGACGCCTCGTTTTCCCAGAACCCGAAAAGGGCGCTCACGATCTGGGAGATTGCGAGCACGGCGAGCAAAAACGCCATGATCGCCGCGAGCACGCCCGCCACGGGGACAGCAACCGACGAGCCCGCGCTCACGACCGCGCCCTTGCCGCCGGCGGATGCCGCAGCCTTCGCAGCCCCGGCAGATGCCTGGCTGACGGCCGCATGCCGGGCCTTCGCGGCAGCGCCTTGACCGAAGGCCCCCGCCTTGGCATGCTTTGCGGCCCCTTTCAGCGGGCCTTTAGGCTTCGAGGCGGCAGTAGCCTTCTTGGAGGCGGAATGCCGTGCGATGACGGAGCGTGCGCCGCGGAAGGTGTTGCTCGCCTGTCCGATGCCGGAGAGCTCCTCGGAGTCGTCCGCCTCGGACGCGGCGGCATCGGCGATCGCGCGCTTGAGGTTCCCCTTGGCCTGGGCGGCGAGGCGGGATTTCACCTTCGGCCTGCCCGCACCGACAGGGGAGGGTTCGGCGAAGTCCGCCCTGCCCCGCCCCGGAGATTCGCCCTTCGATGAGAGCACCTCGCCCGCGCGCTCGGTCGATCCTTTCACGATCCCCGCCGAGATGGCGTCTGGCCGGTCGTCCATCCCGAGCGCACGCGCCTGCTCGCGGCTTGCCGCCTCGAGCCGTGCCGATCCGTCCGAGTATGTCGCCGCGCTCTCAGGCATCGCCGCCCTCCCGGGCCCGCGCGAACGCCTGGGCGCGCTTTATCTGGGCGATCTCCTCGGGCTTGGTGTTGAACAGGTCGTAGAGCGCGCCCTTCGGGAAGTCGTCCTTGAGCGGCACGCGCACGCCTCCCGCCACCAGGAGGCCCTCGCCGGCCTTGATCGAGTCGTCGATGTAGCCCTCCTCCTGGGCCGAGAGGGCCAGCAGGTCGACCCAGCTCTTGCGGTCGAGGTGGCTCTGCTTGTGCAGGAGCACGAAATCCGAGTTCAGCACCATGTTGCGGGCGTCCTCGTGCTCGAGCATGTAGGTCGAGTTCTGCGTGATGCCCGTGCAGATCAGGTTGAACTTGCGGCCCTCCGCCCAGAACTTGGAGAAGTAGCTGATGATCGCCGGGTGCCCGAAGAGGCTCTGCACCTCGTCGATGTAGAGCCAGGTGGTCACGCCGCGCTCGAAGTTCGCGTACATGCGGTTGCGCACCGCTTCCAGCGCCGTGAGCATGCCGAAGACCCTCATGTTCTGCGAGAGGTCCTTGAAGTCGACGTTGGTGATGCGGTTGGTGAAACCCACGTTGCTCTGGTGGTTGAAGAACGAAAGCGCCCCCTTCACGTAGCGCTCGTAGCGAAGCGCGATGTCGCGCGCCTCGGGCTCCTCCTGCTCGAGCAGCAGCTCGTAGAAGTCGCCGAGGACGGGCAGGCGCCCCTTGCCCTCACAGCGCATGTAGGCAAGCTCCACGCAGCGGCTGATGATCGACTTGTCCGCCTCGGGCAGCCCCTCGCGCCCCTCTGCCATGGTCGCGCTCGAGAGTGCCAGTATCGCGTCGATCTTGAAGGCGAGCTGCGCCTGGTTGGCCTTGTCGGCGACGTCGGAGAGGTCGAAGGGGTTCATGAACGTGTCGGTGTCCGGCGAGAAGCGTATGCAGGTCCCGCCCGCGGGCTCCACGACCGGCGCGTACTCGCCCGCCGGGTCGAAGACGATCACCTCGTCGTCGGGATAGGCCAGGATAGTGTTCATGATCTCGCGTTTGACGCTGAAGCTCTTGCCCGAGCCCGGCTTGCCGCAGACGAACCCCATGGGGCTCGCGAGCTTCTTGCGGTTGCAGATGACGAGGTTGCCCGACTGCTTGGACTGGCCGTAGTAGCCGCCGCCTTCCTGGTTGAGCTCCTGGGAGGCGAAGGGCATCTGTATGACGATCTGCGCGGTCGTCATGTAGCGCGAAACCTCCACGTGGTTGAGCCCCAAAGGCAGGATCGAGTTCATGCCCTGGCGCTGGCGGTACGAAAGCGGCTCCACCTCGATGGAGCGCTGGCGCGCCGCCGCCATGATCTGGCGGGTCTGGTGGTCGAGGGCCTCTGCCGTGTCCGCGTAGGTGAACACGAGCCCCGTGTAGGTGAACAGTCGCTGGTTCTTGTTCTGGAGCTGGTCGAGGAGCTCTTCGGCCTCCTCCTTGGAGTGCGAGAGCTCGGGAGGCAGGATGGAGAAGTCGTAGCCCTTCTTGACCGCGCTCATCTGCTCGTCGATGACCTCCTTGTCCATCCAGGCGATGCGCTTCTTCACGTAGGCCACCGCGGCGGCCTTGCCCATGGGATGGATGTGGAGCGTGACGTTGAGCGGCATCGGCAGGTCTACGACGTTGGCGATGCAGTCGTCCTCGAGATCGCTGCCAAATCCGCGGAAGACCAGCACGCGGCACCAGGTGCCGTCCGCCCGGTAGCAGTCGGCGCGCCCGTCCGGCTTGAAGTCGAGCACCGAGGGCGCAATGAGGTCCTTGGTGCGAAGCCCGCTTAGCTGGGACAGTTTGTCCCACGAGAAGGTGAACTCCGCTTTCGGCCGCAGCTGTGACTGGACGAGCTCGAGGCGCTCTGCCCCGTCGAGCATGCGCGCCTCGCAGCGGATGCGGGCGAGCGTCTGCATGCAGTCGCCGCGGGTTCGGGCGAGCCTGGGCGCTGCGGCATCGAGGTCGTCCGCCCCCACGAGGAAGGTGAGATAGCGGTGGCGCACGAGGTTGGAGACCCCCTCGCGCATCTTGTCGTTGAGGATGCGGTTGTACTCCTCGACGTACTCGTCGACGCGCGGGTCGCTCTTCTCGAAGAAGCGCTTGCGCCCGATCTCGCGCTCGGGTATGGGAGTGTTGGTTATGGTGAGCTGCACGGAGGTCTCCGAGCCGAAGTAGTCGTAGAGCTCGCTCATCGCCGCGAACACCGACTGCTGGTTCTCCTCGCGCGCGGACTGGTAGCTGATGTCCCCGAACTCGATGGTCTGGCTGAAGAGGCCCTCCTCGACCTGCGCGGTCCCGTCGGCGTACATGGCGTCGTAGCCGATCGCGGAAAGGACGTCTTTGGCCTCGGCTCGCGCGCGCCTCTTGCGGCGCGCCGCCTGCTCGACTTTCTTCTCCTCTTCCTCGAGCCTCGTCGTGCGGGCATGCGCGCCGCGCACGGGCAGCCTGCCCTTGCGTGCCGCCGCCTCCTTTTCCTTGGGTTTCTTATTGGTCTTATCGAACAGCAGCATTCGCCTCCGCCCCCTTCCTCTTCGCCTTGCGCTTGGCCTTTCGCGAAGGGCGTCCCGGCACGGGAGAGGTCTGCGCACCCTCGAGCACGGGTGTGGAGCGGTAGAGGATCCTCTGGTCCTCGAGCTTGAAGTCGAGCCAGAGCGGGACGAACTTCTCGAATTTCATGTGATGGGGCCGCCAGAACCCCGCGAGCCAGAACGGCATGGATGCGCACATGACCGGCAAGGCTGCATCGCGCACCTCGATGCCGAGGGCGAACTGGCAGAGCGCCGCGGCTCCGACGGCGGAGGCGAGTCCGCCTGCGAGGCACGCGAGCGTGCGCGCGGAGAGCTTGCCCACGATCTTCTCGGTGTACTCGCCGATGTCCTTCTGGACCCTTACGGATAGCATTTGCACATCCTCCTTCCCTTAGGCGGGGAGCCAGGACGTGTCGAGCTGGCCGAAGTAGATGGCGGCGGCGATTATGATCGCCCCGCCAGCGATGGTCGAGATCGCGCTGGCGATCTGAGCGCCTCCCTGCTGCTCTCGGATGGCGAGGCCGAGCGACACCGCGCCCCAGACGATTAAGAAACCCCCTAGGAACGTGACGCAGCCGGAGACGAGTCCGATGATGTTTGAGAGCATCTTGGCTCCTTTGCATGTCTTGCTTGTGGGCGGCCGCAACGGTTGGGTTTGAGGCGGCCGCCCCGGTTGGTACAATTGGTCGTGGAGCGCATCTCGCGCCCCTTTGCATCCGGGACGGCGCGCGGCGGGCTTGTGTGGAAGCTGGCCGCGCCGCGCTTGTCAAGGGAGTGTCGGCTCCCGCCGTCCCATCTCTCATCTCATGGGCGCATCACCGCCTCTCCTTTCCCGGTACTCCTTGAAGTCGAAACGCTCCTCGTGCCTCGCGCCCGCATGCCCGGGGTCCACCTCGGGATAGGAGGGATGCTCCTCGATGCGGTACTTCGCGCCCTTCAGGGGGTAGGTCCCGCTGATGAGCACGATCGACTCGTCGCGCGGGAGCCTTCCCACCTCGTCGGGCGTCATGAGGTCGCGTTCGATCACGTTGTAGTTCTGGGTGGTGGAGCGGTTCGCGCCCCTCGAGTCGCTTTCCGTGAGCACCTTCACGGTCTGCTTGCCGACCATCTTGGAGATCATCTCGTTGGTCTCGGTCGACTTGCCGCCGAGAAACACCACGGTGTCGCAGCAGTCCAGGATGGTCTTCGCGCCCTCCTTCTTGTAGGCGCGCTCGAGCTGGCTGGCCGACTGCAGGATGATGCTGAAGCTCACGTTGCGCGAGCGGGCCGTGGCGATGACGCGCTCGAAGTCGGGCACCGTGCCGATGTTGCCGAACTCGTCGAGCAGGAAGTGCACGGGGCGCTTGAGCGAGCCCCCGAAGCGAGCGAGAGCCGTCTTGTAGAGCACGCTCGTGGCCTGCCACATGAGCAGCGCGAAGAGGAAGTCGAAAGTCGAGTCCGAGTCCGACATGCTCGCGAAGATGGCGTGGCTGCCCTCTCCCGAGCCGAGAGAGTCGAGCGCCATCTCGTCGTATGCGACGAGATCGGAGACCGCATCGACCGAAAGGGGCTTCAAGCGCACGTTGCAGCTAATGATGATCGACTTCAGGGTCTTCCCGGCCGCCACCTTGAAGGCGCGGTAGTTTGACAGCGCGAAGTCCTCCTCCGGGTCGCGGGGCTCGGCGATGCGGACCCAGCCCCAGTCGCCCCCGTCATCGAAGGGGCGCTCTTCCCGCGCCTCGCGCCCGCGCCCGCGCTCCATGAAGCGCATGCCCGTCTCGAGCTCCTCGAATATGAGGTCGAGCGGGCTCATGTAGGACTCGTCCTCCTCGCGCGCCTCCGCGAGGCTCAGTAGCAGCATGAGGGAGTTGAGGTCCCTCTCCTCGGGTCGCGCGTGGTAGACGAGGTAGGCCACCAGCGCCGTGTAGAGCAGGCGCTCGGAGTTCTCCCAGAAGGGGTCCGACCCCTTGCGGTCGTCGGGCGTGGTGTTCTTGATCAGGCACTCCACGAAGACGAGGATGTCGGCCTGGTCCTTCACGTATGAAAGCGGGTTGTAGTGCATCGAGCGGGAGAAGTCGGTCGTGTCGAAGGTGCGTATGTCGTATCCGGCGTCCTCGAGCATCCAGCCGACATCGCCGAGGAGGGTTCCCTTGGGATCGGTGACGAGGAAGTCGGCGTTTGCCTGCATGAGGTTGGGCTTGACGTAGTAGCGCGTCTTGCCCGATCCGGGGCCGCCGAGCACGCAGACGTTGCGGTTTCGGTCGTGCTTGAGGTCGAAGCGCTTCGGCTTGAGCGCGAGCGCGAAGTCCCTCGAGAGCAGGATGTTGTTCGCCTTGTCTTTCCTGTCCATGAACGCTCGTCCCTCCTTGAGGGTTCCCCAGCGGGCGGAGCCGTGCTCCTCGCCCTGGCGGTACGTGCCCGCGCGCACGAGGCTGCGCGCCCAGACCGCCCAGGGTATGCATGCGGCCATGAGGCCCACGGCAAGCGCCATGGGCTCCGCCGCGAGCCCCGTTTCGGGAATCGCCGACAGCAGGACTGGGGCGTCGCATGCGGGGAACCCCGACGCGGCGGCCGCAGCCGCGAGCGCGTCTCCGGCGCAGAAGCAGGCGGCGCTTGCGGCACCCGCCGCGAGCGCCTGCGCAAGCGGCCTCATTTCGCCCTCGTCTCGACGCCGCGCGACATCTCGCGCGACTTTCCCTTGGCGGCCTCCAGTCGGGATGACGCCTCCCTGGCGCGCGCCGCCTTCTCCGCGATGGGTTCGCCCTTGATACGCTCGCGCATCTGCGAGAGTTCCTTTCCCGCGCGCTGGGCGGATGCGCGCGTGGTCTTCTCGAGGTCCTTGAAAGCCTCGTTCACTGCGGGCGCATCCTCGACCATGAAGACGAGATGCTCGCCCTCCGGCATGGGCGCGAACTCGTGTCGGATGCCCTCGCGCGAGAGTTTCTCGTCGATGGCCTGGCGGATGGTCTCGTACTCGGGAAGCGCTGTGAATTCGGACAGGTCGAGCTTTGCCCACTCGGCCACGCTGCGGCCAGGTTCGGCCCCGCCTTCGATTGCGTCTTCGCCGCGGGCGCGCCTGAATGCCGATGCGAGCCGCTCGCCGCTGGCCATCATGGCCGCCTCGCCGGCATCCTGACCTATGCGGATCATCCAGTCGACGAGTTTCTCTCCGGAGTCGTCGCCGAAGTCGTTTGTCATGCTTCTTGTCCCTTCCTCTTGGTGGGACAGACTGTCCCAGTCGCTTTCCGAAAACAGAGAAGGCGGGGTGAACCCGCCTTCGTAAGTGTGTTCAGCGAAGCTCCGCCCGCGCGCCGCGCGTGGGCGTCATCGCCGTTTTGTTCAGTTGCTGGATGGAATCGCGTGCGCGTCTGGCGGCATCCTCGATGCTCGGAACCGCCTCCATGTACTCGAGGCGCTTGCACTGCTCTGGAGTTGCGCGATGCATGCACTCTATCGCATGTGAGAACCTCTCGGGCTCCTGCACGATGCGGCCGAAGGACCAACTCTCGAAGGCGAGCCAGCCGGAGTCGGTGCGCTTCAGCGTCCACCACTCGTCGCCGCCGTCGACCTGCTGCACGAAGGCGAGATCCTCGTACACGATCCCCTGGCGCAGCGCCCAGTTTCCGTGCGCGAAGAAGCCGCGCAGCTCTTCCACGCTGCCGGCCTTCGCGAACTCGTAGGGGTATTCCTCGAGGTAGGGGTCGTCTTGCCAGGGGTATCCGCCCCGCCTGAGCCAGCCGTTCTCCTGGCATTTGTCGGCGAGCTCCCGCTTGGTTCTCTCGTCGGCTTCCTTCAACCTGCCCGTCATCGTTCCTCCATCGCCTTCCGGAGTCGGCTGCCATCCGCACGCCGACTGCCCTCGATTCTTGTCGCGATTTACTCACAGACTCGCCGATGGCGTCGGCGGGAGAAGGCGCCGTCGTCCCGGCAAGTCCCGTCGGTCACATCCTTGACGCAATCCTCATATCCGGCCCCGTGAGGTGGATGGGGATGGTGGTCTCCGAGAGCCGGCTCGCGATAGCCTCGGCGGTCTCCGTCTCTCCCTTCCTTCCAAGCCTTTTCGATAGCGCCTGGGGCGAGTAGTTCGAGGTGAAGATGGTCGGCCTCATGTTTTCGTATCGGGCGTTTATCACAAGGAACATCATGTTCGAGGACCACTCCTTGGCATCCTCTTTGCCGAGGTCGTCGAGGACGAGGACGTCGCATGCAGCGTATCTGGAAATGACCGAATCGGTCTCCCCGTTCCCCGAGAAGCTCGCCTTGATCCTCTCGAGCATCGCCGATGCCGTTGTGAACACCGTGCGGTAGCCGGCGTCCACGAAGGCGTTCGCCAAGGCTGCGGCTGAATAGCTTTTCCCCCTTCCGACCGAGCCGTATATGTAGAGGCCTCGCCCTGCGCTGCCCTCGAACGACTCGAGGTAGTCGATGAGGTCCTGGTGCTGGACGGTCGCGCCGAGGAACCGCTTCGGGATCCCCGCGCGCTTGCGGCGCTCGGCCAGGCGCGCTTCCCTCTTCGCGGCTTCCATCCTCTCGGCTCGCGCCCTTTGCCCGCGTGCGCCCTCGCAGTCGCATTCGCGGAACCCCGCGACGATCCGCCTGGCGCCGAACTCGACCACGCATGGAGCGAGGGGGCGCCCGCAGTATTCGCAGCAAGCCTCCGAATGCGTCGGCTTCGATTCGCCCATGGCACGTCCTATCTGTAATCTTTGTTTTCCGTCTTTGTTATTAGCTGGCAAGGCGTCAGGGGTCGGCATGGCGTCTGGTCATGCAGAAGGCGGCACGGGCGCGGCCCGCGGTCATCCGATGGCATTTCGCCATGCGTCGACTGGCCGGCCCCCTCGATTGCCCCCTTCGCCCTTCGGGCCGCCTCGAAGTCTATGCGGTAGACCTTCGTCTCCCTCCCTTTGGAAAGCTCTTGGCGGCCTACCTCGAACACAAGGCCCACCTCCTCGAGCTTCCTCACCGCTCGGACAACGCTTCGCGTGTCGACTCCGAGAATCTTGCCCAGATGCGCCTTGCTCTCGAAGTAGGGGGATCCGCTTTCGCAGAAGCCGTAGATCCGGGCGTACACAAGGAGGGGGAGGCCTGTGAGGCCGAGCCCCCTCGTCATGAACTCCCTTACGATGATGAAAGCCTCGTCGCTACGCTCCGCCATGCCGGTCGTTCCCCGCGTCCCTAGACCGCATTGCGCTTGCTCCACTCGAGGAGCTCGTCGCGATAGGCGAAGAACCCGCGCTTCTTGCCGTTCATGCGCCTCAAAGGCAGGGGGTCGTCCTCGCGCTTGTGCCACTCGTAGACGCTGTTTCGGCTTACGCGGAACAGAATTGCAATCTCCTCGACCGAATACGTGTCCTGGACAAGGACGGGCGTCTTGACGAAGACGCCAGATGTTTTTCTATCAGAAATCATATCGAGTGCTCCTTCCGAAGGCGGCGGAACGCGGCAGCGCGCGCAAGAGCGCCGTCAGCATGCCTACCGCCTTCCAAGGGCCCGGTCGACAGCTTCGATATCGAAGCGAATGGTCTTCGCGCTGAGCCTCACGCAGGGAATCGAGCCCTTGCGGGCCATCGACAGCACCCTTCTGGGCGTTATTCCGAGATGCCGGGACACTTCCTCCGCATCAACGAGGTCGGACAGCGATTGGCTCGATCCTCCGAATCGCCGAAGGCCTCTGATGCCGTCTTCCGATACGTCCATGGGTTTCCTTTCGTCTCCACAAGGCGCTCTTAAAGCGTTTCGAGCACCGATAGCTCCAATAAAGTCCTTTCGGTCATGTTCGAGCCGGAGTCGAATGGGGTCAAAACGGGAAAAGCGGGCTTGTCCCGCTAAGTCCCTGCATGTCATTCGTTGACGAAATCTGCGCAATCCGCCGCAAGCGCCACCCAGGTAGTAGTTTTGCTTTATGTGCCTTGATTTTCGGGATGCGTCCTGCAACTTGAAGGCCTTGGCCGCAGATAATCGAGATGATGAGGTGGGGACCTGACAAGGAAGAAGAGAACGACATAGCAAAGCGGCCCCGTCCAATTCGGAGGGCCGCTTTGCTGGTAGGGGAACTCACCAGATGAATCGGGGCTATCATGAAAGATAAGCCGACTCCGCATTGCCGAAGGCGATGAGGCCGGTCGCTTGGTGATGCTGATCCCTTATCGAAGGGAATCCTGAATCCGCCCTAGGTGGGAGGAGAGCTTCTCGAAAGAATCCGTGGAGATGCAGTGCTCCATGCGGCATACCTCTTTGGAGGCAACTTCCGCATTCACCCCGGCGTTGGCGAGCAGACGCTCGAAGAGGCGGTGTTTAGATAGCGTCTCCTCGGCAAGGTGCTTTCCAGCTGCGGTCAAGCGAACGTCGTGATCGACCACCTCGACAAGGCCCTTACGAGCCAGGTTGCCGAGCGCCTTGGTGACGCTCGCCTTCGAGAAGCCCAGGCGCTCGGCGATGTCCACGTTGCGGCACGACCCGCGCAGGCGGCGGATCACGAGGATGGCCTCGAGGTAGTCTTCGGACGACTTGGTTGTCGCCCTGCTCCGTGAGCCGCGGCTCGCATCGGCTTCATCCCTCATTCAAATCATCCTCTCGTTCGCCTAGTCCCTGCAGGCGACACGGCTTCGCGAACAGTCCGCCGCACGAGCCGACCCCGCATCGGCGAAGACGATGGGGCCGGCCGATTGGCGATGCCGATCCCTCATCGAAGAGAATCCTCGATCCGCTCCAGGCAGGAGGAGGGGTTCTCGAAAGAATCCGTAGATGCACTGCTCCATGCGGCACGCCTCTTCTGCCATCCGGGAAGGGACGTGGAATCGGCTTCCGCTACGTCGAGTGAAGACAACTAGCGAACGCACCCCATGAACCTAAGGACGCTTTTGCTGGATCCGGGCGCCCGCAGGTCGACCTTCTCGCAGCCGTCTCGCCCCACCATCAGAGCCGAAGTGCAGACCTTGAACAGGAACTCAAGGTCATGGGTGATGACGGCCACGGGACGGCCTTTGGCAAGCTCCTCGATGAGCCCGGCAATCCTCGCCATGTGCATGAAGTCGAGTCCCGATGTCGGCTCATCCAGAACGACAATCTCCTTGCTGCTCAGAAAGGCGCAAGCCAGCGCCAAACGCTGCTTCTGGCCTCCTGATAGGTTTTGCGGATGCTCGGTCCTCTTGTCCCATAGGTCGATGGCCTTGACGATACGCGCCACCTCGTTGAGACGGTTGTCGTCGATGCTTTTCTGGTCGGTCAGGATTTCGTTTTCCACCGTGTCGAAGAACAATTGGTAATCGACGTCTTGCATCATGTAGTACGATCGGCGAAGCCTCTGCCGAGGCCGAACTCCCCACGAGAAGGCCTGTCGACCGCCCGCAAGGCCGCACATCGCCCGGGCGAGCGTGCTCTTTCCGACTCCGTTTGCCCCAAGGACGCCCATAACCTCGCCCTCTCGCAAAGAGAGCGTCAAGGGCCCGATCAGGGCTCGCCCGCCTGCGGAGACCGAAACGCCTTTCATTGAAGCGACCTCCGCCCCGAGCTGACGGTGGTTTTCCGGGTTCAGGCCGTGTAGATCGAGCGCGCGAAGTCCATAGCGCGCGCAATCCTCCGCGCGAAGCCGACCCGCTGCGAACGAATCGACGATTTGGCCGCCCGCCATGACGTGGAGCCTGTCGTAGAGATCCGCCAGAAAGTAAAGCCTGTGCTCGGCGATGACGACGGTCTTGCCGAGGGCCTTCAAATCGGCGAGGATTCGGCGAAAGTCCTCTATCCCTTCGTGGTCGAGGCTGGCGGACGGCTCGTCGAAGAAAATCACCTGGGTGTCGTAGACGAGCGTCGAGGCTATGGCGACGCGCTGCTTCTCTCCTCCCGAGAGGCCTATGAGGTCCTTGCCCGCCAGATGCGCGATTTTCATGCTCTCGAAAGCCGACTCGACCCTTTCGATCAGCTCCTCGCGAGGCATGCCCAGATTCTCGCCGACGAGGGCCACCTCGTCGGCCGCCTTGCGGGTGAAGAACTGATCGGTCGGATTCTGGAACACGTTGCCGATCGTGCGGGCGAGCTCGCCGGAGGAGAACTCTCCCAGGCTTTTCCCGAGAAGCTCGATTCTCCCATCGAGCTCGCCTTCGTACTGATCGGGAATCAAACCGTTCATGGCGCGCAGGAGAGTGGTCTTCCCGCACCCGGAGTTGCCGGTGAGTACGACGAGCTCGCCGCGCTCCACCGAAAACCGCACGTTCTTCAATGCCGCGAGATCTTCTCCCTTGTATGAGAAAGACCGAATGTCGACGTCAATCACATCCATACCGCGACCCCCAAAAGAACGACTCCGACGCCCAAGGCGGCTCCGTCAAGCAGACCGAAGGAGAGACTTCGGTAGCTCGTCTTTTCGCAATTCGCTTCGATTCCTTTCGAAATCACGGAGGAGACGAGCGTCTCGCTCACGTGCAGGCACTTGTACACAAGGGGAACGAAGTAGAGCTCGAAGGCGTGCACGGGACGAAGCGGGCTCGGGCGCAGCCCGCGAACCCGCATCCCGCGCTTTATCTCCTTCACGCGATCGCCCATCTCGTCGAGGAAGCGCAACCCTATGACTGCGCCGACTGCGGCTCTGTTCGGAACGTGCAGCTTGCGCATGCTCGCCAGAAGCTTCGAGGAGCTCGTCATCATGAGGGCGCAACCGATGTTGACGACGGGGAAGACCCTCACCACCAAAACCGCCACGCCCAGGAAGATGCTCGTGACATAGCCGATGTCGACATGCAGGATCAGCTGCACGACCCCGCATGCCACCGCAAAGAGCGCGAGCTGCCTCAAGAAGGACGCCGGCGAGACGTCCAAAAGGACGAGAAACGACAGCGCCAGAACGAGGGCATATACCAGCTGATTGGCGAGAAACGCTTGGATGAGCGCCAGAAGCGTCAGCGCGAAGAGCGTCAGCGGGTGCAGATGCCCCTCGCGCCCGCTGTCGAGCAGACCCGTTCGCCCCATCAACCCAGCCTGCTTTCCTTCGCGCCCTTTTCGAAGAACTTGTCGTTGATGAACATTCCGAAACGCCCGGCCAGAAGCTCGGTCACAATATTGATCAGCACGCAGATGACCATCATATCGACCGTGTACATCGCCACCATCTGCTGCGCCTGTTCAAGCGAGATGCTCTCGACGAAAGTCGCCAGCCCATCGGATCCCAGAACGAGCACGAACACTATCATGTGCATCGAGTAGATGAACATCGATACCGAAAACGACAGCCACACCCTCTTCTTGTTTCCGTAGTCGCCGGCGATGATCTCTGCGACGATGCCCGCGATCAGGCACAGGGGCGTCGCGACGGCGAAGCCCATGATCGCGTAGAGCACGCCGTAGATCAACCAGAAGCAGAAGGCCGTCCCCCGTTTTTGCACCTTGCGCGCCATGATGGTGTAAACGGGACCGACGAAGAAGGCCGCGAATCCCGCCGAGACGTACATGGAAAGCGCGCCGAACATGCCTGTTATCATGCCGACGCCCATCCCGAGGGCGAATCCGATCACTCCCAGTACCGCTATTGTCGCGATGTCCTTCAGTTTCATGTGAGCCTCCTTTTGCTCTGTTTGCTAGACCAATTGCCACTGGGAGCTCGCGTTGCGCTTGTCCCAGAAGTCTTTGTATTCTCCTTCGAGGGCGATCAGCTCGTTGTGCGTCCCTGTCTCCGCAACCTTGCCCGAGCTATCCATGACCACGATCTTGTCCGCCATGCGCACGGTTTCGAGCTTGTGCGCGACCACGATGAGCGTGGAGCGCCGTTTGAGCGTCTCTATTGAGCGAACGACGTTCTTCTCGTTTTCCGCATCGAGAGCCGACGTCGCCTCGTCCAGGAGCACGATGGGGGCTTGCTTGAGAAGCGCGCGGGCTATGGAAACGCGCTGCCGCTCGCCGCCGGAAAGCGAGCGACCCCCTTCGCCGCACAGCGTCTCCCAGCCCTCAGGAAGGCGCTCGACGACCTCCGTCACCCCGGCAAGGTCAGCGACCGCGCGAAGCTGCTCCTCCGAAGCATCCGGGTTCGCCATAAGGACGTTGTTTCGCAGCGTGTCGTTAAAGAGATAGACGTCCTGGAAAACGAAAGACACCCGAGCGAAAAGATCCTCTGTCGTCATATCGCGGACGTCTACGCCGCCGATCCTGACCGCTCCGTCGTCGACGTCGTAAAAACGCGCGATTAGCTTGAGCATGGTCGTCTTGCCGCAGCCAGACGGGCCCACGATGGCGACCATGCTGCCTTCCGGAACGTCGAGATCGACTCCACGAAGGATTGGCTTCTCCTTCACGTAGGAAAAGCGAACCTCTCCCATCCGGACGCTTGCGTCGGTCGGACAAGCTTTCGACGCGTCCACAACCGGCAGCTCGGCCGCTTCGACGACCTCGTCCATGCCGTCGAGCATTGCCCGACGGTCCTCCATCCCGAATAGGGCTGAGGCGATCTCGTTGAGGAGCGTGGTGAACCTTAGTGCGACGCCGATCATGACCACTGTTTCAAGCGCCCCGATGCTTCCGCTTGCACCCAAGTAGCTCACCGCGATGATCATGCTCACAACGAGCATCTGCACGCTCGCCCCGGAAAGGATTTCGCCGAGGGCGCTCCACCACAGGCCGCGGACCGACCGCTTTCTGCCTTCTACGAAACTATCCTCAAGCTCCGCATAGTCGGCACCCGCACGGCAGGCGCGCAGGGCTCCCTGGCATCGTGCGAACTCGACTATCCTCGCGGCGATGTCCCGCTCGGCGGAATCCTCTAACCCGTTTCCTTTTCCGACGCATGCCTGTGAAACGCGCAGAAGAAGGAAAAGGATTGGGATGGAAAGCGTCAGCATGATTCCAATTTGCCAGCTCCAAAGCCACACGGCAGCACAGAACACGATTGCGGCGGCAGCGTTTTTTATAAGCTGGCCAACATAAAGAGCAGCGGCCTGTCCGGTCGAGATCATTTCCTGCGTAACCATGCGCGAAAGCCTTCCGGCACTATCCGCCTTAAACCAGCCAAGTGGCAAACGCGACACCTTGTTCCCGATGACCACCTGCATATTGCGCATGAAGCCTAACCCCGCTGCATAGCTGAGCTTGGTACCGAAGAACGAGGCTGTTGAGCCGACGACTGTCACCGCCGCAAGCGCGACTGCCCAGCCCCAAAACGTCAAGCCCCATTGGGGGTCGCCGGACTGGAGAGCCATGGTCGCCGGCATCATGATGGCGAGACCGATGCCGCACATCACGCCGGAAAGGGCGTAGAGCAAAGTTCCCAAACGGTGCTGGCGCCTATCACCCTCGTCCATATAACGACGAAGTCTCGGTAAGAAGCGTTTGGAATTACTCATCTGCATCGCCCTCTTCTTCACTGCCGCAGAGGCCTCCTTGCTTGAGAAGCGCCTGATAATGCTCGTTGTCTTGAATCTCCGCATGCGTTCCAAGGGCGACGATCTTACCTTCTTCCAACACGGCAATTTGATCGGCGCCTAGGATTGCGTTGAGCCGGTGGGCGATGGCCAGAACCGTTCGGCCTTCGACCAAGGAACTTAGTGCTTTCTGGATCTCGAGCTCCGAATCTGGGTCGGCAAAAGCGGTGGCCTCATCCATGATGAGGATCGGCGTGTCGGCTAAAAGGGCACGCGCTATACTCACGCGCTGGCTCTCGCCGCCTGAGAGCGAGCAGTCCGTTCCCAAAACGCTGTCGTATCCCTTGGGCAGCGACATGATGAAATCGTCGATCTGCGCCGTACGGGCAGCCTCCCGAATCTCCTCCAGGGAAGCCTCCGGCTTAGCTAAAGAAATGTTTCTTCCGATGGAGGCGTTGATCAGCATCGGGTCCTGGAGCACGAACGAAACCGTGTTGTAGAGGTCACGGGAGGAGATGTCTCTCAGATCGACGCCGCCGAGACGGATGGAGCCGCTTTCCGGGTCGTCGAAGCGTGCAATGAGTGTGGCGAGCGTCGATTTACCCGAGCCTGACGGGCCGATGAGCGCCGTCGTGGTACCGGGATTAAGGACAAGACTGACACCGCGCAAGGCCTGGGTATCGCCGTAGGAGTACGATACGTCGTTCACCTCAACGACGACCCCGTCGGGCTTCTTTGGGGTTTTCGGCTCGGGAATCGACGGCGTGTCCAGAATCTCGCACAGCCTGACTGCGGCAGCGCCGGCCATCTGGTACGACCACGTGCTGTTGGCGACAGCGCTGATGGCGGTCGGAAGCACGATGGCTATCAGCGCGCACGCGAGAACCTGGGGGAGGCTGGCCAACCCTGCCCCCATGACAAGCGCGCCGCCGCAGAGGTTGATCAGCAGCAGCAAGGGGGAGGAGATGAGCTCGCCGGCAATCGAGCAAAGCCCGATGAGCGGGGCGCACCAGTCCCAGTACGACTGCGAGAATGCCGATGCGGCGTCCGCGTAATTACGATGCGCCTCTCCTGTTTTTCCGAACGCTTTGACCACCTTGATGCCGGACACGAGCTCGACCATCGTCGAGGACACTTGTGCAAGGTGCCCGTTCATCTCGGCGGTTTTCGGTCCCATATCCTTCATAGAGAGCGCCTGCAGCAGGAAATAGAAGGGGATCGTGGCGATGCCGATGAGCGCCAAGCGCCAATTGATCCAGAACATGAAAGCCAGAAGAACCATCGGCTGCAAAACGCCGTTAAGACGGTCGACCGGTCCGTGTGCGATGACGGTGTGGACCGTCTTCGTGTCATCCTGCACAGCGCTTCTGACCTTGCCGGATTCCGTAGCGCTAAACCAAGCAAGAGGCGCGCGGCTCAACCGCTCAACGATACCCTTGCGAATGACGTAGCGCAGTTTCATATCGGCAAAATGCGTGATGATGAGCGCAAGAGCGCGAAAGAACAGCTGCGAGAGGAACGCCATGACGAGGAGGAGGGCAATTTCGTGCACCTTGGAGGCATCGGCCTGCGCGAGCGGGCCTTCCCCCGCCAGAAATAGGTCTCCCAGCCATACCAAAGCCAAATACGGGGCAAAGGATAAAAGCGCCGAGAGCACCGTGAACGCCTGCGCCAGCATGACGCGTCCCTTGACGGGGCAAGACAGGCGCCTGATAGCCTCCCGCCCCGCTTCATCCCGTTGCCGGTCTTGTTCGCTTGTCTCTGCCATGGGCACCACCTCAAGTATAGTTTCGGTTAATAATGACTTAGTTATCTTTGACGCAAAAAAAGAAAGAGCCGTCAAAGCGTGCGATATTTCTCCCAGCCCGCATTGAAGAACGTTGAAATGACCTCGGTCGTCGCGTTGAGCTCCTCGACGCTCTTCGCGTGGATGATATTCTCGGAAAGGGCGCTGTAGAACGCGTGGTTGACGATGTGGAGAGACTCTTTCGAGATGACGGTTCGAGCCTTCTCTGCGCCGTGGATCAGCTCGAGAACGCGGAGGGTGGTCCTGTCCTCCTCGTCGACGAGCCAGTCAAGGAAGTGCTCGTAGGGGGTGCCGTAGGAGCGGAACACAAGGAGCTCGTAGATGTCGCGATGGGAGTACAGCATCGCCGTGGTCGCGAGCGTCCCCGCCGCCTTGGCCTCGAGCGCGGCGCGCACCTGCTCCGGGGTCACGGGCTTCCCTTCGTCGTACCCGGCGAAACCTCGCTTCTCGCCTTGGGCGTAAGCTTTGCGAATCATGCTCGCCAGCGGCTCGACCAGCTCCGAGAAGAGCGCCTCCTTGTCTTTGAAATGCTTGTAGAACGCCCCGGTGGTCACGCCGGCAGCCTTGCAGATCCTGCGCAGGTTCGCCTTCTCGAACCCCTCTTCCAGAAACGCCGCAAGGCCGCTCTTCAAGATGCGCTCGTGCGTCTCCTGGTAGTTGCCGTTGCTCACTGCAGTCACCTCCCTCCAATAATAACTTAGCTATCTTTCGTGTTGGGAATTCTGCCACCAAAGTTAGTCACTGTCAACTCTTATGCTCATGATATCTCAGTAGAAGCGGCCTTGGCTTGATAGACGGAGGAGCCTCGATGAACCGCCTAGTTAATTTGGGCGGGAACTATCTCTACTCGAATCGAAGCGGGGCGTCCTGAAAGGTTCTGTCTGACTACAATCACGTCGCGTGCCGTTTGCTCCACTCGAGGAGCTCGTCCCTGAACGCGAAGCGCCCCCTCTTTCTGCCCATCATCCTCCTCAGTGGCAGGGGGTCGTCCTCGAGGAGGCTCCATTCGTAGACCGCGTTCCTGCTCACACGTAAGAGTATCGCTATCTCCGCCACCGAGTACGTGTCCTGTATCGGCACGGGGATCTTGACGTACGGGCATCCTGCTGATTCGACTGCCATGCGTCTGCTCCTTCCGGAGCGGCAGACGCTGCACCTCGGCGTCGCGGGGCTTGGCGGCGATGGCGCGATGCTCGTTGCCATCGCCGCCGCTCGATATCGTCCCCTCGCTCAGCGAGGAGTTGCCTAGTGGGCGGTATCCGAAACTGAGCCAGTCGCCCAGTCTGGCCTGCAAGCCGCCCTCCGTTTACCCGCCATCGCCCTCGTCTCGTCGGCTCCCGAGATAGGCCGCGAAACGTCTGTAGGAGTCCTCTGACAGGCAGTGCTCCATGCGGCAGGCCTCCGCCGAGGCGGTCTCGGCGTCCACGCCTGACTCGACGAGCAGCCGCTCGAAGAAGCGGTGCTTGTCGAGGGTGGCCTCGGCGAGGCGCCCGCCCTCCTCGGTCAGCCGCACGTCGCGGCCGACCACCTCGGCGAGGCCCCTGCGCGCCAGGTTGCCGAGCGCCTTGGTGACGCTCGGCTTGGCGACGCCCATGCGCTCGGCGATGTCCACGTTGCGGCACGACCCGCGCAGGCGGTGGATCACGAGGATGGCCTCGAGGTAGTCCTCGGAGGATTCTCGCCCGCCCATCCGCTCATCTGCCCGTCGGGACATCGGCGGCATCGCCCCTGTCGGCGGGAACGGTCCACGACGAGCTTTCCTGCTGGAGCCTCCACAGCCTCGCGTACAGCCCGTCCTCGGCGAGCAGCGTCTTGTGGTTCCCCTCCTCCGCCACGCGCCCGCTGTCTAGGACGACGATCTTGTCCGCATTGGCGACGGTCCTCAGTCGATGGGCGATGACGATCACCGTTTTGCCTGCGCACAGGGTTCCGACCGCTCTCTGGATAAGCGTCTCGTTCTCGGGGTCGAGCGAGGCGGTCGCCTCGTCGAGGAGCACCACGGGCGCGTCTTTCAGGAGAGCCCTCGCAATGGAAAGGCGTTGGCGCTCCCCGCCCGAGAGGGAGGCGCCGTTCTCGCCCAGCACCGTGTCGAACCCCTGGGGAAGCCTCTCGATGAACTCCAGGCAGTGCGCCGCCCTTGCAGCCTCGGCCACCTCTTCGTCGGAGGCGCCTTCGCGGCCGATGCGAATATTGTTCGCAACCGTGTCGTCGAAAAGGACCACGTCCTGGAAGACTATGGAGACGTGCGCGAGCCACGATTCCTCGGAGAACTCGGCGATGTCCTTTCCAGAGCAGAGGACCCTGCCGCTGTCGGGCTCCCAGAATTTGGCCGCCAGCTGGGCGCAGGTCGACTTGCCCGAGCCGCTCGGCCCGACGAGCGCGGTGACTTCCCCCTCGCGCGCGACGAAGCTTACGCCGTGGAGCACCTCTTCGTCGCCGTACCCGAACCGGACGCCCTGGAAGGACAGGTCGTGGCCGGGCACATCCGCCGAGGCGGACCCCCTCGCTTCGGGCTCGTCCATGACCGCCTTGATGCGGGCGGTCTTCGTCGAGAGGTTGAGAAGGTTGGGCAGCTGCGAGACGAGGGCGAGGATGGGCCCGTAGACGCGGGAGACGATGAGCAAGAACATGAGCAGAACCATGAAGTCCACGCCGCCGGAGGCGAGAAGCACCGCCCCGACGCAGGCGGTCAAACCGACTCCCGAGCGGAGGATGGCGCTCGCGAGGGAGACGGAGACGTCGACGGCGAGCTCGACCCGCATCGTCACCCTCTTGAGCTCGAGCATCGCCTGCTCCATGGCGGCGGAGTCCTTGCCCACCGCCCTGCAGGCCCTCATGTCCTTGATGCCCTCGAGGTAGTCCTGCACGCACGCCAGCGCATCCAGGCGGACGCGGTTCTGCCTTTCGAAAAGGCGCGACTGATGACGGCGGCTCAAGGCGATGACCCCTGCCGAAAGCGGAAGCGTGACCATAACGCAGCAGGCGAGCCGCCAGTCGAAGAATGCCAGCATCGCGCAGATGACCACGGTCGACACGATTCCGGCGATGAGCTGCGGGAGCGTCGACGAGAGCATGGACTCCTGCGCCGTCACGTCCCCCATGAGGCGGTCGGCCACGTCGGTCGTGTCCCGGCGGTTGAAGAAGCTCATGGGCAGCTTCCTCAGGTGGTCGGCGAGGCGCAGGCGGGTGCCTTCGGACTCGGTGTACGCGGCCACGTAGGTTTTCTTGTAGTCGTTTCTCGAAGCGACGAAGACCACCACCATCCCCGCAAGCCCCACGGCGAAGATCGACCAGAGCGCGGCGTCGTCGAACGGCTCGCCCGCAAGGGTCCCCACGAGAGCCGCGAACGCGGCGACCGTGCAGACGAAGGGGATCATGAGCGCCAGATCGCTCAAGGTGCAAGCAATGGCCGAGCGCTTGAGGCCGACGTAGCCCTCGTCGGAAAGGTTGAACGTCCTCTGAAGCCAAGGCGCCCTGCCGCTCGACGGCTTGCCGGGTTTCTCCGCAGGGTCGTACTCCTCGGCGGAGACGCCCTGCGTTGCATGCGGGGCGGTCGCTTCGGAGGATCGGGTGTCGTCGCGCGGGGCCGCTTCGATGCCCCATTCGACCGCTTCCGTGTACTGCCTCCACATCTTCGCGTACGTCCCCGATGCGGCGAGGAGCTCTTGATGGGTGCCTTCCTCGACTTTGCGCCCGCCGTCGAGCACGACTATCTTGTCGGCACCGACGACCGTGGAGAGCCTGTGGGCGACCATGATCACGGTCTTGCCGGCCATGAGCCTCTCGAACGCCTTCTGGATCAAATGCTCGTTCTCGGGATCGGAGAACGCGGTCGCCTCGTCCAGCACCACGATGGGCGCGTCCGAGATGATCGAGCGCGCGATGGCTATCCGCTGCTGTTCGCCGCCGGACAGGTGCACGCCTTCGGAGCCTATTACCGTGGCGTAGCCATGGGGAAGGCCGTTTATGAACGCGTCCGCCTGGGCGGCCTTCGCGGCCTCGACCACCTCGTCGTCGGTCGCCCCCGGCCTGCCGCGCCTGATGTTCTCCGCGACGCTCTCGCGAAAGAGGTGGGAATCCTGGAACACCAGGCTGAGGCTGCCCATCAGCTCATCCTGGCCCATCTCGCGGACGTCGACGCCGCCGACGAGAACCTGGCCCGAATCGACGTCCCAGAAGCGGGCGACGAGGTTCGCGAGGGTCGATTTGCCCGAGCCGCTCGGCCCGACGACCGCGCACACCGTGCCGGCGGGGATTTCCAGCGAGACGTTGCGCAACGCCGGCTCCGCGTCGTCTTCGTAGGAGAAAGTCACGTCCCGAAGGGACACCGAGGCGTCCTTCGGGGCTTTCGGCGCCTCGGGACAAGAGAGCTCTTCGATGCCGAGCACGGAGTCGATGCGGTCGATGTTTGCCTGGGCGAGCATCCCGTCCTCGCTCACGTAGAGGATCTTCGTGAACACGCTCGATATCGAATGCACGAACAGGAGGTAGAAGACGAGCGAGAGCACGAACGTCGGCCAGTCCTGCGCGCCCGGGGCGAGGAGTATGCCGACGGGCAGAACGAACAGGTACGCGTTGTTGAGGACCGCCGTGAAGCCCGGCATGGAGTTCCTGAAGAAGAGCGTGACGTCGAGGGAGAGGCCGGTGTAGTCCTTTATCGCGTCGGAGAGGCGCTTGAACGAGCGCGCCGTCTGGCCGAAAGCCTTCACGACGCGCATTCCGCGGACGTACTCCACGGAGGCGTTGCCCATCTGCTCCTTGACTTCCTGGTAGCGCCCCATGCTCGCCATGACGCGCTTGTCGGCATAGCCGGAGAACTGCACGACGCATGCGACGGCGACCGCCGCCAGCGTGGCGACGCCGAAGCGCCAGTCGAAGACGAAAAGCAGCGCCGCCAAAACGACGGGCGCGGCGGCGGTGGCCGCCAGGTCCGGGATGGAATGGCCGATGAACTGCTCGATCCCGCCGACGCTCTCGTCCATGACCTTCGAGATCCTACCCGTGCCGAGCCGCGCTATGTGCCCAAGAGGGATCCTCCCGAGATGGGCGGCGATATCGAGCTTCGTGCGGTACTGCGCGTCGAACGCCGCGGCGTGAGAGCACAGCAGCGCGGCAAGATAGCACCCCACGTCAACGACTATGCCTGCCACCGCCAAGCCCGCGTAGCCCGTCATCGCCGAAACGTCGACGGCGGCCAGGTTCGGATAGACCCCGACCGCATCCCTAATCATGAAGTAGATCGCCACGTATGGGACGAAGGACGCCGCCGCGGATAGGACCGCCAGCGCCATGGAGGCGAACACGAGGGGCTTTCTTCTCCCCGCGAACCGCAGGCAGCGGGAAAGGGCCCCCGGCTTCCTTCCTTTGCTTTCCTTGCTCATTGAATACCTCTTCTCTCATGTTGCTTTGAAAAAGGGCGCTAGGCGATTCCCGCGCGCTCGAGGTGCTTCTTGAACACCGCCCGTCCGACCAGCGAGCCGATGATGCCGCCCGCGAAGGTCACGACCGCGATGATCGCGAACGTCTCGGGAGTCACCGTGGACAGAAGGGCTTCCATGTAGGCCGGGTCGATGCTGTTGGACCCCATCAGCTCGCGGTAGTAGTCCTGGGAGGCGAACATGGGAACGAAAAGGCCCGCCGCCCAGCAGGTCTCGAAAAGCGCGTACCCCACGGCGACGCCTGCGAACCTCCCGTACCCGAGCGCTTTCCGCGCCAGCTCGGAGACGGCGCCGCCGACGGCGAGGCCGAGCGCCACGGGCCATCCCGACCCGATGACGAAGATGACCACGGCGAAGACGAGGGCCATGATCAGCGAGGTTCCTGCGCGCGGCACGCGCGCATGCATGTAGACCCAGACGATCCCGGCGGGTATCGCCGCGATGGCGCAGCAGCCGCAGTACGCCACGACGCTCATGGAGGTGATTCCCACGACGAGCATGCTCACCACCATGAACAGCAGAGAGAAGACGCCGAGGGCTATGAGGTCCCTGGAGCTGAGGCTGCCGCTTTCCTTCTGTTTTGCTTTTGCTGTCATTTCCAAATCCTTTCTTTCATAGGAATCCTTCTCAGTCTTTGCAGGCCGGCTCACTCGATGAGCACGATCTGGTCGCAGGCCTTAGACAGGAACTCCGTGTCGTGGCTGACGACCGCCACCGTCTTCCCGCGAGACGCCTCTTCGCGCAAGATGAGCGCGAGGCGCTCCATGTTCCGGAAGTCCAGGCCGCTCGTGGGCTCGTCGAGGAGAAGCGCCTGCGCTCCCGATTCCGACGCGATGGCGCAGACGCACCGCTGCTTCTGCCCTCCCGAGAGCGATGCGGGATGGCGGTCGGCGACATCTCCCAGGCCGAACTCCTCCAGGACCGCTTCGAGACGAAGTTCGTCGACGTCGGAAGGAGACGGGGCCGCGGATGCCAACTCGTCGCGCACGCTCGGGCGAAAGAGCTGGTAGTCGGGGTCTTGCATGACCAGAAACGCATGATTGGGTCTTCTCTTGGGAGGGACTACCGAGCCTTGGAACCGGACATGCCCGAGCTCTTCTTTCTTGATCCCCGCCAGGCACTTGAGCAGGGTTGACTTGCCTGCCCCGTTTCGCCCGACCACGCCGACGACCCTCCCGGGGTCGAACGAGACGGTAATCCCCTCGAGGACCGGCACACCCCTCTCGTACCCCGCATAGATTCCCCTCGCCTCGACGGCGGGAAAGGCGGAGGCGGGACGGGAAAGGCGCTGCATCAGGTCGGCGAGCTTCGGCGGCTCGGAGGATCTGAGCCCGCAGGACTCTCGCTCCGCGTCGGACAGCCCCAGGAATCGCTGCGCGTCCCATTCGGCGGCGACGGAACCGCCTTCGAAGAGCAAGTACCGGTCGGCGACGCTCGCGAGGTAGGAGAGCCTGTGCTCGGCGATGATCACGGCAGACCCGCTCGACTTGGCTTTCGAGATGAAGGAGGCGAGCTTCTCCATGGAGGGAGGGTCCAGATTGCTCGAAGGCTCGTCGAGGACGTAGACGCTCGGCTTGCAGGCCCATGCGCTCGCGAAGGCCACCGATTGCATCTGGCCCCCGGAGAGCTCGAAGATGCCTCTGCCCATCAGGCACTCTATGCCGAGCTCGCGCACGACGTCGCGCACGCGCCTGTGCATCTCCTTCCTGGGAACGCCGAGGTTCTCCATGCCAAACGCAATCTCGCCGGTCGTGTCGAGGTTGAAGAACTGGGTGCGGGGATTCTGGAAAACGCTGCCCGTCAAAGACGAGAGCTCCCAATCCTCCAGGTCGTCGATGTCCCTGCTTGCTACAAGGATCTCCCCCGTCCGGCTGCCCTCGTAGAACCCTCCCGCCAGCCCGTTGACGATCCGGGTCGCGGTGGTCTTTCCGCAGCCAGACTCCCCGCAAAGAACGATGCATTCGCCCGGTGCGACGGCAAGGCTCACGTCGTCGACCGCCGGGGCATCGAACCCCGCATAGGTGAAGGAGACGCTTCTGAGCTCGACGGCGTTTTTCGTCACAGCAGGCCTCCGATCCCCTGATTGACCTTCACGGCTACGAGAAGCGAGCAGCAGATAACGAGGAACGCGAGCGACAGGAAATCGACCCGTCCGAACCGGGGCGCGTTGTAGGAGGTCTTCCTCCCGGGCCGGTCGATGCCGCGCGCAACCGCCGCAGCAGCGAGCTCGTCTGCGATCTTGGCGCAGCGCAGCATCACGGGCACGACCGCGGATTCGAACATCAGCGCCGGCTTCGAAACGAGATTCTTAAGCGAAAGGGCGAGCCCCCTCACCCTCATCGCGTCCGCTACGGCAGAAGACTCCTCCTTGAGCGTCGGAAAGAACCGCACCGCTATCACCAGCGGAACGACAACCGTCTTCGGCAGCCTCATCCCGTAGAGGGCGGCCGTGAGGTCGCCGATCTTGGTGGTAGTCGCGAAGACCGCCGCGAACAGGCAGATGGGCATGCAGGTGCGGCAGGCCAGGGCGAACGAGCCGAGGGCTCCGGCGGCGTTCGGCGGAAGCATCGTCGTGACCCAGAAGATGCCCATGAGAAAGAGATAGGCGAAAGAGAAAGAAGCCGCCATCCTTCCGCGCCCGATTGCGAAGGAGAGGAGGACGACGACGGCAAAGAGGACCGAGCCCAGAACGTAATCCTTCACGATAGCCCCGGTCGCTATGAGCACGACGAGCATGGCCACCTTCGTTCTGACATCGATGTCCTCCGCGAGTGTTTTCCGTGTTCTTCTTCGCAAAACCAGAGAGCCTTTCTTTTATCGCTATAATTGACAAAGAAATGTTAGCCTTGGTTAATATGAATCAGGTTGCACCTGGAGGGAAAAGTCCGAGCGCGCAAGAATTGCGTCCGAACGCGAATAAAAGGATCGGAAGATGTACGACAGGGAAACGATGTTCTCCCACGCCGCCCAAGCCGCGGCGGAGACCTTTGCGGCCTCGCTTGAGCCAATCGGCCTCGTCTTGGCGGACGGTTGGAACGGCGAGGGAGCCCTCTTCGAAGGCGACGGATGCCGATGCGAGGGGTGGTACTGGGCGTGGGAGGCGCGGCGGTTCTTCTCCGTCGTCTGCTGCGATTTCACTTTGAAAGAACCCCTGCCCTTCTGTTTCGATTCTGGCGGTTATTTCGCCGTCCGCCGCGAAAGACATGGCCTCATGCCGCAATCAAGCGTTTCCGCCTTTCTGGAAGCAAAGCCCAAGACAAGCTCGATCCTGCTTCCAAAAGAAGCGAGATTCTCTTACACGGAGATCGAGTACTACGACGAATACTGTCAAAGCGTCTTCGGGGAAAGAATCGACAAGGCGCTAAAACCGCTAGCGACCAGCCTGAAGGGTCTTAGGAACCAGGCTTCCTGGGATCCGGAAATAGCGGAGATGCTCGGCGAGATAACTCCAAGGGAGATCCCGGGGCCGGAAGCGAGCCTCCTGTATTCCGGAATCGCGAACTTGGTGATGGCAAGGCTGCTCAGGATGGGAGAGAGCCTGTGCGAGGGAGTGGCCGAGCAGGACCGCCTTTCGATCGCGAGAGCCGTATCGTACATCGAGAACAACCTAGGCGGTGCGATCAGGCAGAAGGATCTGCTCGAGGCCGCGAACATGGGGTCAACCAAATTCAAGAAGACATTCAAGCAGGTGACGGGATTGACAGTGACCGAGTTCGTCTCCTCGGAAAGAATCGAGCTGGCGAAAAGACTGCTCACCGACCATGATATGAGCATAGACGAGGTAGCGCATCGTTGCGGGTATGCACGAGCAACAAGCTTTTCCGCCCTCTTCGCGAAATCGGTCGGCATGCCCCCACGCAAGTGGAGATCGATCGCGAAGGTCGCTTTCGATGACGACCCGGAATCGAAATTACTGGGTGTTCTCGCAAGCGGGCGCTCCTGCGTCAGCGAGGCGGAATCTCATTCTTAGCTATCTTCGGAGACGTCGTGAGTTTGCCCTGAAATGACAGCGAAATCCTTCTGAAGAGCGAACTTGCCCCCTTTGAGTTTCGATCAGAATGATGCTTGGCAAGCCGACTCGAAATGAAGGGCATCAAGAACCCTTATCGTAGTCGCGTTCTCGATGGGTGTTTCATTCGAAAGAAAAGGATTCAATCGAACGGGGATAGCGGGTTTTCGCAGGCCGCGCACCAAATCCATCCTTCGTCGAAACTCAGGCGTAAAACTCACGAAATGGCAAAATGAAAAGAGCTGAGTTTGGGATGAGTTTTCTCTGAGAGAGGCTAACCGAATACAGCTGACAACGAGAAAAAACCACGGATAAAACGAGGACAAAATCGTAAAAATGAAACACTATTGTTTTATCGAGTGGGAGTAGGCTGACAGGGTTCTGACCTGCACTTTTGAGTGCCGCACTGTGCTCCTGAGTTTCGTTTCGTACGAGAGTTACGGCAAAGCCACCAGCGACATTGGTGAGTAAACTCGATTATCGAGCCTCCGTTCCCATGTTGGAACGGAGGCTTTTTCTTTGTCGTTTTACTCCCCTTCACCTGCGATTTCGCTATTTACTCCCCGTATTTCAAGATGGAAGCGTTTGATTGCGAGCCACGCCGGTGTGCGGGGCCTGAGTCGTCAGGCCCCGCACAGGGGGACAGCGATGGTGGCCACCGCGCCGCCCGAGGGGCTGTTGGCGAGCGAGACGGAGCCCCCGTGGGCGCTCGCGGCCTCGGAGACGGCGTGGAGGCCGAGCCCGTAGTGGCGGCCTCCGTCGCGCGAGGAGCGGGAGGAGTCGTCTGTGAAGAGGCGCTCGCAGCCGCGTTCGAGGGCGGCGGGAGAGAAGCCCGGTCCGTCGTCGGACACCTCGATGACGAGGTGGCCGCCCTCGACGTCGCAGGAGACCGCCACGCGCGAGCGCGCGTGCTCGGCGGCGTTGGCCACGAGGTTCGCGGCGGCTCGCGCCAGGGCGGTTCGGTCGAGCGGGGCCTCGGGCGCGCCCGCGACAGCAGGGCCCGTGGCCGCGTCGAGCGTCACGCCTCGCGCCCGGGCGATCTGGGCGGCCTCGGCGAGGACCTGCTCGCAGAGCTCGGCCGGCCGCATGGGGGCCCTCTCCGCCCCGCCGGACCCGCGCGAGGCCTCGATGAGCAGGCGCACGTAGCCGTCGAGCCTTTCGACACTGCCGGCTATGTCGCGCGCGGCGGCCGCGAGGTCGGCGTCTTTCTCGTCTTCCAGCTCCTCCGCCACGAAGTCGGCGTTGGCGCGCAGCACGGTGAGCGGCGTCTTGAGGTCGTGGGCGAGCGACGCCACCTGCTCGCGCTGCCCCCGCTCCGCGGCCCAGCGGGCCTCGAGCGACTCGGCGAGGGAGGTCCGCATGGCGTCCATCGCGGCGAGGACGTCGTTCACCTCGCGCACGTTAGTGCTGCCGACCGCGAAGTCGAGATCCCCCGCGCCGACGCGCCCCGCTGCCTCCGCGAGCGGCGCCATCTTGCGCGAGATCACGCGGCTCGCACGGCGCGCCACGAGCGCGAGCGCGAGCGCGCTTCCCGCAGCGGCGCCGACGAGCATGAGGTTCTGCGGGTTGGGAAGCAGGCCGGCGAGGTCGCGCGAGACCCACTGCGGCAGGTACTCGCTGACGAGTGCGCAGGCCCCGCCGCCCTTGAGCGGGAACGCGGCGTAGGTGAGGCCCGAGCCTCCGCCCTCGATCTCCACTGTGCCCGGATCCGCGGCGAGTGCCGCACGGGCCATTTCCGTCGCGTCCTCGAGCCGCGTGCCCTCGAGGTCTGTCATCAGCACGTATCCGTCCTTATTCAGGATGAGGTAGCGGTACGCCGTCGGCACGTCCTGCTGCCCGCAGACGCCGTCGCGTGCCAGGCCCTCCGCGACCTCGCGCGCATTGGCCGGCCCCCAGCTTGCCTCGTAGACGAAGCCCGCGTTGATCGCCGCGGAGAGCGCCATGAACGCGGCGAGCCACGCCGTGGCGACCGCCGCGAACGCGTAGGCGAAGTAGCGCGCGATGACGAAGGAGAGCGGCATGCCCCCGCGACCTCGCGCCCCGGTCCTCAGAGCTGCCACTTGTACCCCATCCCCCAGACGGTCGCGATCGGATCGGCGCCGGCCTCGGAGAGTTTCCTCCGGGCGCGGCTGACCTGCATGGATATGGCTGCGTCGTCGGCGTCGCTCTCCCAGCCGAGCACCGCCTCGCGTATCTGTGCGCGGCTCATGACCTGCCCGGGGTGGCGGGCGAGGTACTCGCAGATGGCGTACTCGGTGGGCGTGAGCGGCACGGCCTCGTCGCCCACGGCGAGGCCGCGCGCCCCGAGGTCGATCCGCACCTCCCCGAAGGAGAGGGCGTGCGAGCGCGGCCGGCGCTCACGGCGTAGATGGGCCGCGACCTTGGCGCGCAGCTCCGCGGCCCCGAAGGGCTTGCGGACGTAGTCGTCGGCGCCCAGGCCGTAGCCGGCCACGGCGTCCTCCTCGGCCACGCGCGCGGTCAGGAAGATGATGGGCCCGTCGAAGTCCGGGCGGATCTGCCGCACGAGCTCGAAGCCGTCGAGCCCCGGCATCATGACGTCGCAGAGCACGAGGTCGAAGCGCGAGAGGTCCATCTCCAGGACCGCCGTCGGGTCCGCTGCCTTGACGACCTCATGGCCGTCGCGGCCGAGGACGCGCGCGAGCGCGTCGAGGATCGCCCGTTCATCATCCACTGCCAGTATCCTCGCCATGTTCGACCTCCTGAAACTCCCGTCGGCATTGTACTTGCGCCGCGCTCAGCGGTCCAGAGCCCCGCGCGCAGCCGCGGGCGCGGGCGCCCACATGGCGATCTCAGGGTTGGGCAGCACGCGGTCGGCGATCGAGCGCAGCGCCGACCCCCAGCCGGCGACGAGCAGGGCATTCCCGCCCAGGACGAGCGCTGCGGAGAGGAGGGCGAACACGGCGGCGAGCGGCTTCCTACGCATCTGCCCTCCCGTCCTCGAAGCGGCAGAACCAGGCGATAAGGACGGCGGCGGTTGCCAGGGTGAGCACGAGGCCAGCGAGCGCAGTCGTGAGGAGAGGGCCCGCCGCGCGTGCGGCGTCGATGAAGGCCTCTACCCCGAGCGATCCCAGGCGCGCGGGCCAGGCGAGCGGCACCCAGCTCAGGGGCGTCGCCAGGGCACCGGTGAGCTCGCCGGTCATGAGGCCGTGCGCAAGTCCGCCCACTGAGAAGAACGCGAGGAGCATCCCCGCCGCGCCGGCGCCGATGACGGCGTTGCGGCCGAGGCGCAGGGCCACGCCGAGCTCCAGCGCGTAGAGGGGCAGGCTGCCCAGCACGATGCCCGCCCAGGCGGCCGCAAGCGGAGCGGGCCCGAGCGGCAGGCGCCCGGCGACGGCGAGCACGGCTCCGAACACGCCGAGCGCCACGGCCAGCGCGCCCGCGCCGAGCGCTGCAAGGGCGAGCAGCTTCGCCGCGACGGCGCGCCCGCGCGAGGGGACCGCCGTGAGGTTGGCGAGGCGTCCGGCAGCGCGCTCCTCGTCCACGGCGAGCCCGCAGACGATGGCGGACATGAGCGGCATGAGGGCGCCGAGGAACTGGGCGTAGGCGTCCGCGCCCAGCGCCGGGTCCCATCGGGTTACGGAGAAGTACTCGCCGCAGGCAAGACCGGCTGCCAGGCCGCAGACGAGGTGCACCGCCGTGAGCGGGGAGCGCGCCAGGCGCAGGGCCTCGGAGAGCAGGGCCCGCGGGAGAGTCATGCGCGGCGTCGGGTCGGAGAGTCGTGTCATGGCCATCACCTCTCCTCGGAGTGCGCGAACCAGGCCGCGCCCGCCGCCGTGAGCGCGGCGAACGCGAGCGCGCAGACCGCAAGGCCCGCCAGTGTGAGCATGCCGTCCGCCGTAAGCGCCCCGCCGAGCGCCATGTCCGCCGCGAGTGGCTCGCCGCTCGGCAGCACGGGGATGAAGCTCGTGGGGATGACCATGCTCGCCGACGGCGGAAAGAGCTGCGGCAGCGGCACCAGCGACCAGGCGAACCCGCCCACGAGCTGCGCGGCGAGCGGGCAGAAGATGCCCGCGAGCATGCCGAGTCGCGCCGTGAGGAAGAGCCCTGCGGGGATCATCCACGCCGCGGTCACCGTGTTGGCGAGCGCGCAGAGGAACATCGTGAGCGTGCCCGCGGCCGTGAGGCCCTGCGAGGAGAACGCCGAGCCCGCGAGGTAGATGCCGAAGACTACGAGGTTCGAGAGCGTGCAGAGCGCGAGGCACCAGAGCGCCTTGGCCCACCAGGCGCGCCCGAGCGGGAAGCCCAAGCCTAGAAGCCCCCGCATCCGCGTGCGCGCGTCCGCCCGCGCGACGCAAGCCACCACGAGCGAGAGAGCCACGGGCAGGAAGAGCGCGTACCAGTAGTTCCACGCGCTGAAGATCTGCACGCCCCGGTAGGGCATCGCGCCGAGCAGCGGCATCGGCAGCGCCATGAGCACGGCCAGGCGAACCGGTGCCGCGTGGCGCGACTTCAGGGCCTCAGCACGCAGGCCCGCGAGCAGGCCGCCTTTCTCGCCCGTCATGCCGCCACCTCCCCGCGCGCTCGTCGCCCCTCCCGGCAGACGCTCATGAAGAGTTCCTCGAGGTCCTGCCCGGGCCGAAGCGCATCCTCGTAGGCGAGGCGCCCCCCGTAGATGATGCCGATGGTGTCCGCCATCTGCTGCACCTCGGAGAGGATGTGGCTCGAGACGATCACCGTCGTGCCCGCCGCCGCGAAGCCGCGGATCTGGTCGCGCAGCTCCTCGATGCCGATGGGGTCGAGTCCGTTGGTGGGCTCGTCGAGCACGAGCAGGCGTGGCCGGGCAATCAGCGCCAGCGCGAGCCCCAGGCGCTGCCGCATGCCCATCGAGAAGCGCCCGGCGCGCTTCTTCCCGGTGTCCGCGAGGTCCACGGCGGCGAGCACCTCGTCTATGCGGCTCTCGGGAAGGCCCAGCAGCGTGGTGCGCACGCGCAGGTTCTCGCGCGCGGTGAGGTTGGGGTAGAGCGGCGCCTCCTCGATGAGGCTGCCGATTGCGTAGAGGTCCTCGCGGCGCCAGGCGTGCCCGGCAAAGAGGATCTCCCCGGCCGTCGGCCGCAGCATCCCGCAGATCATCTTGAGCGTTGTCGACTTGCCGGCGCCGTTGGGGCCGAGCAGCCCGTACACCTCGCCCTCGCGGATATGAAGGCTCACGTCGGCCACGGCGTCCTGCGCCTGGTCGCCGCGGCCGAAGCGCTTGGTGAGCCCGCGCGTCTCGAGCATGTAACCCATGGGCTTATCCTTTCTCTTCCGGGCGCGCGGGCCGAGTCGCCGTGCCCGCGCGCCTTACCTTTCGGGTTCAACATCCATGGTGGGGCGCGTTTCTAACGAAGCTGTAACGGCCGTTGGGCTCTTTTGGCGCCAGCCCTTCTCGACTCGTACGCCACTCATGGTATGTTTATCGCGATAACAAGGACGGAGGTGCTCGTGGCACGCAATAAGTACCCGGAGGAGACGGTCGAGAAGATTCTCGACGTTGCCGAGCGGCTCCTCGTGGAGCGCGGCTACGAGCACACCACGATGATCTGAAGAGCAATACGCTAAATCGAAAAAGGCAAACCCTGGAGACGTGATTTTCGCCATAACGAGCAAGAATATCGAAGATGTCTGCACACCATTGGCGTAGGAAGGGGAACAGCCAGTTGCAATCAGCGGACACTCTTGCGCGTATGCGACCGAAAGCATTATCCCGAGATACCTAGCATATTTAATCAGGGCTGCCAGTGGCAGCTTGAGGGTAATCTAAGGGTGGCGGTTCTGCCGCTGCCGTCCCGTGCTGATTCTGGCTTGCGAGGTGATTCTGCTATCCTGCGAGTTGAAAAAGGTTCCGTCCCGGCGACAAGAGCTCCCCTGCTCATCCGCGAACAGCGGATAGCCGAGGTGGTCGTTTGTTAGTAGTACTTTTTGAACGATAAAGTTACCGTGATAATCAAGCGGCTGACTGCCGTTGCCTAAGCAGTCTTGTCACATCGTTGCCGCAGTCCCCGGCGCAGTGCGCAGCTCCTGCCGAATCTTCCGAAAGCGTTCCGGGACTTCGGCAAGCTCCATCTTCTGCGGGGCATCGACCGTACCCGCTTCCTTCGCCGTTTCGTAATACCAGCACTTGTAATCCACCATCTCCATGGTGTGCTGCAATTCCGCCATCTGCTGTTTCAGAACTTCTTGTTGGCGTCGGAACATGGCAAGGCGCAAATCGATGGTGTCGTCTCCTTGCAGCGCCATCTCGATGTACTGCCGGATGTCCTTGATGGACATCCCGGCTTTCTTCATGCAGCCGATCACCTGCAGCCATTCGATATCCGATTCCCGGAACATGCGAATGCCACCGGAGGAGCGCTCCACGAAGGGCAGCAGCCCCTCCTTGTCGTAGTAGCGCAAGGTGGACGCCGCAACTCCCAGCAGCTTCGCCATCTCTCCCACCGTATAGACCATCTGAAAATCCCTCCGAATTATTCCAGAACTCCTTGACTTAAAGTTAACTTCAAGTTCTAGGATGCACATGAAGTTCAAAGGAAGCATGCTTCCAAACAGAATGTTTGTCAATCATAAGGAGGGGAATCGAACGTGAACAGGCCGTATGTTTTCTGCCACATGATGTGCGCTTTGGACGGAAAGATCATGGGCGGTTACATGGGAACGCCGCAGGGCAGAGCGGCGGGCGATACGTTCTACGACATCGCCTTCGGGAAAGAGCCCTTTTACCATCACCAGGGCTGGCTGTCCGGCAGGGTGACGACGGACGACAACTTCACCTTCTACAGGAAGCCGGACCTGGACGAAGATGCGCCGGCCGTTCCGGCAGGTGATTTCATCGCGCAGCCGGACTTCGGAATGTTCTATGTCTCCGTGGACCCCCACGGCAAACTGGGGTGGAAAAGCAGCACCCTGCGCTATGTGGACACCACCGCCCATGTCGTCGAGGTGCTGACAGAGCAGGTCGGCAACGCCTACAGGGCATTTTTGAGAAAGCTGGGAATCTCGTACATCATCGCGGGAGAAACGGAGCTGGATCACGGCCTGGCCCTTTCCAAGCTGAAAGAAAAAATCAGCATCGAGACCCTGATGCTGGGCGGTGGCGGCGTGCTGAACTGGTCGTTCCTGCAAGCGGGGATGTGCGATGAGATCAGCATCGTGTTGGCGGCGGCGGCAGACGGGAGCCCGGATACGCCGCCGGTTTTCCGAGCCGCAGAAGGCATTTCGGAGAGCAAGGCCCTTGGCTTCACGCTGAAAGAGGCGAAGGCCATGGACGGCGGGGCGGTCTGGCTGCGCTATGGCGTGAATCGATAATCCTAAGCAGGAGGTTTCAATTATGAGGTATGAACGAAAAGAGCAGTTCGAGAAGGTCAACGCATTCGGCACGGGAACGGCGAACACCGCCTATGCTCAGTACTTCACCGGCGATTCGTTCCTGAATCCGCTGACCGATCCGGAAGGCGGCCTGTTCGCCGCCAACGTGACCTTCGAGCCGGGATGCCGCAACAACTGGCATATCCACCATGCGGATAAAGGAGGCGGTCAGCTCCTGCTCTGCACGGCTGGCGAGGGCTGGTACCAGGAGGAAGGCAAGGCCGCCGTCAGCCTGCACGAGGGCAGCGTTGTGATGATCCCTGCCAACGTCAAGCACTGGCACGGAGCGAAGAAGGACAGCTGGTTCAGCCATATCGCCGTGGAGGTTCCCGGCGAGAATTGCGAGAACGAGTGGTGCGAGCCGGTATCCCATGAAGAGTACGCAAGGCTGTAGGGAGGAACGAAACATGGCAGTCAAGCAGACGGCAGGCAGAGATGCCCTGGGCGAATTCGCCCCGAAATTCGCGGAACTGAACGATGACGTGCTCTTCGGAGAGGTCTGGAGCCGAGAGGAGCAGCTCAGCCTCCGCGACCGCTCCCTCGTGACCGTCGTCGCGCTGATGGCTCAGGGGCTTACCGATGAGAGCTTCCGCTATCACCTGGCGGCGGCAAAGAAGAACGGTATTACAAAAGAAGAAATCGCGGAGGTCGTGACCCATGCAGCCTTCTACTGCGGCTGGCCCAAGGCGTGGGCGGTTTTCCGCATGGCAAAGGATATCTGGGGCGAGGAGTAGAACGATGATCTTGAATGAAACCTACCCGTTGGCAAACGGAGTTCAGGTTCCCAAGCTGGGACTGGGCACCTGGTTCATCGACGATGCCAAGGCGGCGGAAGCCGTTCGTGAGGCGGTAAAGCGGGGCTATCGCCTGATCGACACCGCACAGGCCTACGGAAACGAACGCGGCGTCGGCGAGGGTGTGCGCACCTGCGGCGTTCGCCGGGAAGAGCTTTTCGTCGCCAGCAAGATCGCAGCAGAGATGAAAACCTACGAGGATGCGGCGAAGTCCATCGATGAGACGCTAGAGAGGATGGGGCTCGACTACCTCGACCAGATGATCATCCACTCTCCCCAGCCGTGGAGCGAGTTCCGTGTGGAGAAGCGCTATTTCGAGGAGAACAAAGAGGTCTGGCGTGCGTTGGAGGATGCGCGGGCGGCGGGCAAGGTCAAGGTAATCGGCGTGTCCAACTTCCTGCAAGATGACCTTGAGAACCTCCTGAGCTCTTGCCGCGTGATGCCCATGGTCAATCAGATCCTCCTGCACATCACCAACACCGATTCGGCATTGGTGGACTTCTGCAAGGCGCAGGGCATTCAGGTGGAGGCATACTCTCCCATCGCCCACGGCGAGGCGCTGAAGAATCCGGCGATCGTTAAGATGGCAGAGAAGTACGGCATATCTGCCGCCCAGCTCTGCATCCGCTATGTCCTTCAGCTTGGAGCCGTCGCGCTTCCCAAGACGGCAGATCCCGCCCACATGGAAAGCAACGCAGACGTGGATTTCGCGATCTCCGAGGAAGACATGGAAACTCTCAAGAACATGGAGCGCATTGCCAGCTATGGTGAATTCAGCGCATTCCCCGTGTTCAGCGGAAAGCCTCTTGCATGAGGGGAAAGCGTGAAATGAAAACCTTGATTCTGTACTACTCCTACGGAGGCAACACGAAGCGCATCGCCGAGATGATCCAGAGGGAAATCGGCGGGGATATTGCTCGTATGGATACGGTTGTTCCCTACGATGGCGATTATGATGAAGTCGTCAATCAGGGGCAGCGTGAGACTGCCGAGGGTTATTGCCCGGAACTGAAGCCGCTGCACATTGGCTGGAGAGATTACGACACCATCATCCTGGGTTCTCCTGTCTGGTGGTACACCTTTGCGCCTGCCATGCGCAGTTTCCTGGAGCAGGCTGACCTGACCGGGAAGATCGTGTATCCGTTTGCCACCAATGGCGGCTGGCTGGGACACGCGCTGGAGGACTTTGAGGAAGCCTGCAAGGGCGCAATCGTGAAGCCGGGCCTCGATGTGCAGTTCGATGAATCCATGCTCCGTACTTCTGAGAAAGATATTCAGGCATGGATTAATACAATCCGTAGATAATCGATCTGCAGCTTTCGGCATCCGCCACAGAGCTGGCAAGGATTTGGGACAATCCCAAAAATGCAAACAGAGCGTTCCGACTTCCCGACGGAACGCTCTGTTTCCCTTCGTGCCTTTCTTCCTCGCCTTCACCGGGCGACCCGGGAGCTGGGGCTGGCAGTCACCTCTCTGCTCTTCGTTCACAACGTCCAGGGAAATCTCGCAGTCAACCGCCTGCTTGGTTGGAGGCGAGGGCCCGAGTTCGCCCACGCCCAGGAGCTGCTCAGCGCTTATTCCGAAGGGGGCATGCGGGCGGTATCGGCTCGTCACGATTCCCGTAGTTGATCTTGACTGTGGACTCCTTACAAGTCTTGCTCGAGATCGAGCGGAGACTGGGCCCTGCCGAATCGGAGCTATGGCGACCAAAAATGTTGCCAGAAGACGCCGTCGACACTGTTTGCGATGGGGTAGAGCTCGATGGCGGTTCGGCACAGTCTGTTTCGACGGTTTCGCGGGGCGTTGATGGCGTGAAGGCGGCCGTTGGAAAGAAACTCATTTCCGTGGGGAAGAAACTTCTCGGTGAGTAAAGCTCATCGGAGCGGGGATAGAGCTTTGTCTGCGGGGTACGAAATGCTGGCTAGTGGTTGCGACGCCTTGTTGCAGAAATGCCAACTGCTGCAACTACACCACCGGCAACACTCAGGGCGGTTGCCATCGCACTGTTGTCGCCCGTCACGGGTAGGGTGGTCCCGGCTGGTTTAACTGCCGTTACTGCCTTGGTGGAAACGGGATTTGCCGCGGGCTTTTCTGTCTTGGGCTGCGGTGCGGGCTCGGGCTTGGTTTCCGGTTCGGGTTTGACCTCTGGGATCGGCTTAACACTTGGATCGGGTTTGGAACCGCTCGTATCGGTTGCAATCAAGTGCACGTCACTGTCGAAGATGTAACGGATGTAGTAATCGTGCCGCGTCTCGTGCATAATCCCTTGCCCGCTGTCGAAGTCACGGTCAACGTGTGTGCCAAGGTGGGCTGAGCTGTTGAGGTTCAGCCTGTAAGGGATTTGGTCGTCGGCGTAACTGCCTGTAAAGACTACGGTTGCTCTAACGTGATTGTCGATCATGGTCAGGGCAATAGAGACGCTGGCCTCTTTGGGGTTCTCGGTTTTTATAAGGCCTTCGGTATCGGTGTCGATCTTGAAGAGAAGGACGGTGTCGTTAAGCCCGTAGATGAAGTCTTCGGGTTTGTCGGGGAAATCGTATACAAACGCCTCATTCTGGACCAACATAAAGGCAGGAGGGAGCTCCAGGTCATAGTTATGGTCGACAACGGTGGTAGCTGTGAGGCTGCCTTCCGCGTTGGCTTCGTCGCAGGTAATGGGTGCTGCGACATCGGTTTCGGGCATTTCTGTCGCCAGTGCTGTGCGGGGTAGCAAAAGCAGTCCTGCCACAAGAATGCTTACTCCGAAGGCGGCGACTCTGGCGCCTGCATGACGCTTGACGTCGCGGATAGACAGGCCAGTCCGTTTGTTATGGGTCTGCGGTGCAACATGCTGTCCATACATAAGACGCTCCTTATTCGTAGGCCGATTTCCGCGGATCTATATTGCGCCTGGCCGATGCGGCTAGGCTCTTTCACGCGAACGCTTATGCGAGCAGGGAGAAAGCTCAAGCTAATTTTCTCACAGTCGATACTTTGCGAGCAACGATTTGCTGTTCAATTCTCGGAGAGAGAATCAAGGTGGCCGAGGAGTTATTAGGCAATGAGATTGTGTCTAGAGAACACGAACGAGAGATGCGATCTACAGACGACTGAATAGCTCCATCCGTTTTGGTTACAACGAAATGTATGCCGCGCGCCTGCGGCATGAAGAAGGGAGATTCTTATGAATATCGTTGTATTGAGCGGTAGCCCGCGCAAGGGCGCCAATACCGACACCATGGTCGAGGCGTTTGCTGAGACCGCGCGTGAGGCCGGCAATACGGTCGAGGTCATCCGCGTTGCCAGCAAGAAGATCGCTGGTTGTCTGGGGTGCCAGTATTGCTTCGCCCACGAGGGCACCTGTGTGCAGAAGGATGACATGGCCAACGTGATCGAGTCGCTGAAAGACGCCGACATGGTTGTCTTCGCTTCGCCTATCTACTGGTTTGATATCACTGCGCAGGAGAAGGCCGCCATCGATCGCCTATACGCCTTCGGTGCTACGGGCTTCCCGTTCACCAAGACGGCCCTTTTACTCGATAGCCACAGCGAGGGCGTCTATGATGCGGCGATCGCTATGTACAAGTCGACCTGTGCGTACTGCAAGTGGGAGGACCAGGGCATTGTCGCCATCAGCGGTATGACCGAGCGCGACAGCATGGCATCGTCGCCCAAGTTGAAAGAGGTGCGAGAGCTCGCTCGCAAGCTCGCCTAAGGACAAGAAGAACGCATGGCAATCAGCGTTGGCGGAAAGCCTACTTCCCTTACCAAGAGGATTACTGATTGCCATGCGTTGATGTCCTTATGGACAATCTCCGCGTGCTAGGAGACTTTCTCGCTCAGGAACTCCCTGAATGCGGGGATGTCAAAGCCAACGAGACCACGCCCGCGTTCCCCGATGACGCCGTCCTCGAGAAGGCGGCGTTTGTATTGGCTTGCGTAGTTGCTGGCGACGCCCATGCGTTTGGCTATCTCCGAGACCCTGCTGGGGCCAGAATCGGGCAGCATCGCGAGTAAAAACTCAATGTCTTTATCGGAAAGCTCTCGATAGGTCGTTTCGAGAATGCGATCACGCAGCTCCATGCGTGCGAGTAGGGAACCCTGCTGGACATCGGATGCACTGATTTGGGGCGAGTTCTCCGAAACATCCCAAGTGCGATATCCGACGAGCTGCATCATGTAGGGGAATCCGTCGACGGCCTTCACAGCATTCTCGAGCGCTTCTGGTGTGATTGAACGTCCTCCGGCCTCAACGGTTTTGAGAAACGCGTTTGCAATTTCAACGTCAGTGATTCGTCCTAACTGATGATATTGGGAACGCCTGAGGAACGAGACGGAATCGTTACGCAGCAACGCCGATACTTTGTAGGGCAGTCCTGCCATGAGTAGGGCAACTTTTTTACCTTCGCGTACAAAGTGCTGGTAAACAGCGGCAAATTGAAGCATTTCTTCGAGATCGACGGTGACTTCATCGATGGTAATGAGAAGTCCGATGTCATGTTTTTCGAGTTGCTTAAAGATGCCATTCATGCGTGTGCGCCAGTTGCCCTGGACCTCTTGAGCATATGTCCAATCGATGCCCACTGGACCAATTTGAACGCCGTTTATGCGCGCATGAGGCTGTGAGAGGTAGCTATCTGCGGCTTCTTTGGTTCGCTCGATAATATCTTCGAGCATGCCTGGCATGGCGGAGACATTTGCTGCGATCCAACCGTGTTCAAGCGCCGTTTCTGAAAGGAGCGAGAGAAGCGCCGTCTTGCCCGTTCCCCTTGCGCCCGTAAAAATAGTCGACAGGTTTGGATCTCCCGGGCCGTTGATAAAACCACGGTTGATGTCACGCAGAATATGCTCGCGACCCGCTAGAAAGGGAGGGATACTTCCGAACGTCGGGGTAAAGGGGTTCTTGCTGTACTCCATGGTGTCTCCTTTGCAAGTTTTGCTAATTTTTGCAAGTTTTGCTAATTTTTGCAAGTTTTGCTAACGACCGACCAAAGGGCATCGAAGCAGTGACGCTGACATTTTTTAACGCAGAAAAATAAGCAGAAATCAATTAATCTGCGTTAAGAAATAGTTGAGAAGAAAAACGACGAGTCCCGGGCGCAATGCCGTTGCGCTCCGGGCCTCGTCGCTTTGCGAAGTATCTAACGGTCTCGTTGCCGTGGTACCTAGTCAAACAGGCTCGGCATGTCGTTTTCCTTCATGAGGGCACCGGCTGAGGGGAGGCTCTGCGCGGTGAACTTCTCGGCCGAGACGCCGGCGCCAAGAATCTCCTCGGTCGTGCCGACGGTGGTGACCGAGCGGCCCTTCTTGGCCGTAAAGGCCTGGACGCCCTGCGTGTTGGTAGTCGTCTTGGTCTTGAGCAACGACGTGTTGAAGTTCATCAAACGATAGTCGCTCGAGACCAGTGCGATGTCGCGATCTTCCTTGAGCACCTGGGCATACAGCAGCTTGCTGCCGCCGTAGATGGCGTTCTTGAGGCGTTTGCGGTTGGTCTTGGTGACGTATCCAGAAAGCGCGACGCGCACCGCGCGGCCGTTCTCAAAGACGAACAACACGTCGGCCTTGTAGTCCTCGGGGTCGATGACCCAGATGACACTCTCGTCGGGTTCCATCTCAAGATCGGTCGGCAGGTACGAGCCCAGCTGGGCCGACTTGGTGTCCTCAAATGCCGCAACCTTGCACTTGTACACCTGGCTCTTGTTGGTAAACACGAGCAGCTCGTGCGTGTTGGAGGACGGGAACTCGATAAAGGGTTTGTCGCCGTCCTTGTACTTGAGCGTGGTCGCCTTTTTGAGTACGCGGTCCGTCATCTTCTTAAGGTAGCCATCGCGCGAGAGCATGATGGTGACCGGGTACTCCTCGACCTCGGGCTCCAAGCTTACTTCGATAACCTCATGGGGCTCGATCCTGCCCGTGCGGCGCGGCATCACATACTTCTTGTTGACCGCGGCCAGCTCGTCGCTGATGACCTTCTTGATGTTCTCCTCGCTGGAGAGGATCTCCTCAAGCTCGGCAATCTCGCCCTCAAGCTTAGCGATGTCCTTGGTGCGGTTGAGGATGTACTCCTCGTTGATGTTGCGGAGCTTGAGCTCGGCAACAAACTCGGCCTGGGTCTCGTCGATGTCGAAGCCGCGCATAAGGTTGGGCACGACCTCGGCCTCGAGCTTGGTGCCACGGATGATGGCGATCGCCTTGTCGATGTCGAGCAGGATCGCCTCGAGGCCGTGCAACAGGTGCAGGCGCTCGGACTTTTTTCCCAGGTCAAAGTTAATGCGGCGACGCGTGGACTCAATACGCCACTTGACCCACTCGTGCAGGATCTGACGCACGCCCATAACGCGAGGGTAACCATCGACCAACACGTTGAAGTTGCACGAGAACGAATCCTGCAGCGTGGTCGAGCGATAGAGCTTGGCCATGAGCTTGTCGGGGTCGACGCCGCGCTTAAGGTCGATGGCGATGCGCAAGCCCGAGAGGTCGGTTTCGTCGCGGATGTCAGCGATCTCCTTGACCTTGCCCTCTTTGGAGAGCTTGACGATGCGCTCGATGATGACATCGGTCTTGGTGGTGTAGGGGATCTCGTAGACCTCGATGATGCGCTCTTCGGGAATCCAACGCCAGCGGGAGCGAATCTGGAAGCTGCCCAGGCCGGTCTCAATAATCTTTTCCATCTCCTCGCGGCGGTAGATGATCTCGCCGCCGGTCGAGAAGTCGGGCATGGGCATGTACTCGAGCAGGTCGCAATCGGGATCCTGCAGGTAGTGCATCGTGGCGGTGCAGACCTCGTTGAGGTTGAAGCCGCAGATGTCGGACGCCATGGCGACGCCGATGCCCTTGTTGGCCGAGACAAGGATGTTGGGGAACGTGGTGGGCAGCAGGCGCGGCTCCTTCATGGCACCGTCGTAGCTGTCGACGAAGTCGACCGGGTCCTTGTCGATGTCCTTGAAGATTTCGGCGCTGATGGGGGAGAGCTTGGCTTCGGTATAACGCGAGGCGGCGTAGCTCAGGTCGCCCGAATAGTACTTGCCAAAGTTGCCCTTCGACTCAACGAACGGTGCGAGCAACGCCTCGTTGCCGGTTGCCAGGCGCACCATCGTCTCGTAGATCGCGGCATCGCCGTGCGGGTTGAGCTTCATGGTCTGGCCCACGATGTTGGCGCTCTTCTGGCGCTCGCCCTTGAGCAGACCCATCTTGTACATGGTGTAGAGCAGCTTGCGGTGCGAGGGCTTAAAGCCGTCGATCTCGGGGAACGCACGCGAGACGTTGACGCTCATGGCGTAGGGCATGTAGTTGACCTCGAGCGTCTGCGTGATCGGCTGGTCGGTGACCTCGGAGTGCAGGCCGATGACGTTCTCGGCGTTGACCTGCTTTTTCTTCGGCTGGTTCTTCGTCTTCTTCTTTGCCACGATATCCTCTTGAACTTCTTAAGGGCCGTCGTTATCGATTTGCTGCTACTGCAGGTCCAGCTGGTCCAGATATTCCTTGCCGTGCTCGGAGATATGGCGCTTGCGGCCCGCTTCGTCGTTGCCCAGCAACAGGTTAAACATGGTCTCCATCTTGGTGACGTCCTCGGGCTCCACCTTGATCAGGCGACGCGTCTCGGGGTTCATGGTGGTGAGCCACATCATGTCCGGGTCGTTCTCGCCAAGACCCTTGGAGCGGTTGATGGAGCACTTCTGGTCGCCAATCTCCTTGAGGATGCCGTTCTTCTCGAGCTCGGTGTAGGCAAAGTAGGTCTTCTCTTTGCAGTTGATCTCGTAGAGCGGTGACTCGGCGATATACACGTAGCCCTCGTCGATAAGCGTGGGCACCAGGCGGTAGAGCATGGTGAGCACGAGCGTACGGATGTGATAACCGTCGACGTCGGCGTCCGTACAGATGATGATCTTGTTCCAGTTGAGGTTGTCCAGGTCGAAGGCGCCAAGGTTCTTGATGCGCTTGTCCTTGATCTCCACACCGCAGCCCAGCACGCGCATGAGATCCATGATGATGTCGGACTTAAAGATGCGCGGGTAGTCCTCTTTCAGGCAGTTGAGGATCTTACCGCGGACGGGCATAACGCCCTGGAACTCGGCATCGCGCGAGGTACGAATGGCGCCTGCTGCCGAGTCGCCCTCTACGATGTAGATCTCGCGGCGGCTCTTGTCCTTGGAGCGGCAGTCGATGAACTTCTGCACGCGGTTGGCCATGTCGGTCTTCTGCTGCAGGTTGGTCTTGATGCTCTGACGCGTCTTCTCGGCGTTCTCGCGCGAGCGCTTGTTGATGAGCACCTGCTCCATGATCTTGTTGGCGGCGTCTTTGTTCTCGATCAGGTAAGTCGAGAGGCGCTCCTTAAAGAAGGCCGTCATAGCCTGCTGGATAAAGCGGTTGTTGATGGCCTTCTTAGTCTGGTTTTCATAGGACGTCTGGGTGGAGAAGCAGTTGGTCACCAGCACCAGACAGTCCTGGACATCCTGCCACTTAATGCCGCTCTCGTTTTTGTTGTACTTGCCCTGTTGCTTAATGTAAGCATCGATGGCACTGGTCAGAGCGCTGCGGGCGGCCTTCTCGGGCGAACCGCCGTTCTCGAGCCACGATGAGTTGTGGTAGTACTCCTGCATCATGAAGGTGCGCGAGAAGCACATGCACGCGGTAATCTTCACGTTGTAGTCGGGCAGGTCCTCGCGGTCGCGACCGCGACGGTCGGCCTCGATAAAGAAGGGCTCGGTGAGGTAGTCGGTACCGACCTTCTCGAGCACGTAGTCCTCGATGCCCTTGGGATAGCAAAAATCCTCTTCGGTAAACTCGCCATCGTCGCCCTCAATGCGCAGGCGGAAGGTCACGTTGGCGTTGACCACGGCCTGGCGGCGCATGGTCTCGCGATACCAGTCGTGGGGAATGCTGATCGAGGTAAAGACCTCAAGATCGGGGCGCCACTTGATGGTGGTGCCGGTGCGGTTCTCGTCGCTGGGCTCAATCTCGAGTGCCTTCTTTTTGGCACCGACGACCTTGCCCTTCTTAAAGTGCAGGGAGTACTTGTTGCCGTCGCGCCAAACCGTGACGTCCATGTATTCGGAAGCGTACTGAGTCGCGCACGAGCCCAGGCCGTTGGTGCCGAGCGAGAAGTCGTAGTCGCCGCCCTGGTTGTTGTTGTACTTGCCGCCGGCATAGAGCTCGCAGAAGACGAGCTCCCAGTTAAAGCGCTTCTCGGAAGGGTTCCAGTCGAGCGGGCAGCCGCGGCCGTTGTCTTCTACCTGAATGGAACCATCGCGAAAGGCGGTAAGGGTGATGAGCTTGCCGTAGCCCTGGCGCGCCTCGTCAACGGCGTTGGACAGGATCTCGAAGGCGGCATGCGCGCAGCCATCGAGTCCGTCCGAGCCAAAGATGACGGCAGGGCGCAGGCGTACGCGTTCCTCGTCCTTGAGCTGGCGGATGCTGTCGTTACCATAGTTTGCGGTGTTTTTTGCCATACTCGCTCTCTCGGTGCTCCTTTGCTGCGTTTAAGTCATATAGATAGTCAAGGTAGCATAGCCCAGCCCATAGGCGATTCCAACCAACACGAAATCCATCGAACAATCGTTCGAGCTTAGGCTGAAAAGAGCTCACTCGCACAAAACCGAGTCGGTTTTGTCCGAGTAAGTTTGAAGACGGTCGAATGTGTCTTGCTGCGTTTGCGGTTGGATACGCTGTCGAAGACGTGTCGTGCGGATTGTTGGCGAAAAGACGGCGTGCCAAGCTCGAGGCAGAACTCGACTCCTCTGACGATATCTAATGCGTAATGGGCTGGCTCTGGGTATCCAGAACCAGCCCATTTTGATGTTCGATGAGCCGAGTCGGCGTCTCTCGCAAAGGTAACTGAGAGCTAGTGAGGCTTATCAGAATTGACCTCATCGGCGGTGTCGTTTTCGAGCGCCGTGCGGCGGGCGCTGTAGGCGACAAGGCCGGCACCAGCTGCGGCGAGTGCTGCTGCGGCTGCCATGAGGGGAGCGTTGACATCGCCCGTGCCCGCAAGCGCGCCCGCTTTTCCGGAGCGCTTGTTAGTGCCGTGGTCCTTGCCACTGCTGGAGCTGCTTCCGCCGGAGCCGCCGCCCTTGTCAGTACCGCCGCCACTTGAGCCGCCACCGCCGTCCGCCGTCATCGGTGCATCGTGAAGTCCTGTCGTATCCGCGCTGTCGTATACGCCGACCTGAACTTCTGAGCGTTCGCATGCCGCGTCGGGCACATGGAGCTCGTGCAGTACGGCACCCAGCGCCGAGTTTGCGCCCGGTCGAATTTCCTCGAGCGTTACGGGATCGAGCGCCACCAGATTACGCGCCTTCGCATATAGCGTTACACGTTTGCCCGCTTCATCGCTCCAACTCTCGGGGATGGCGAAGCTCATGCGGAACTGTGCCGTGCAACCCGGTGCCAGCACGGCGTTGCCACTGTCGGCTACCAGCGGGTGCGTTGCAAAAGGTGTGCCCAGCGTTTCGAGCGCGTACTTCACGTGTGCCATGTCGTTGGCCGAAGCGTCCTCGGCAAGCTCTGGATCGTAGATCGATGCCATGCGTGTGTTCGCTCCGAACCCGATGGATGCGCTGGAGAACGGCTGGCTGGAGCCCTCTCGGTACAGATCGATTGTGCCGGCGGTCAGCAAGGTGTTGCCGTCGTTTCGCACCGTGACCATGAAGGATTCGCCTGCTGCTCCGGGCACCACCGCGCCCGAGGTAGCGACTGCGCCCGTCGGAGTGGCACACGCCACCAAGGGCACTTCGATGCCGTGTAGTTCTGCCTCGCTCTTCTCCGCGCTCACAATGTGCGTGGCGAGCGCGGAGAGCATGCTCCCCGACGTCAAAAATGTCGTTATCTGATCGACGGGATGGTCCAGCTCGCACATCACGAACGACTCCGTAAACAGATCGCCTGCCAAGGTGCTGGCGAAGATGCGGAAGTGCTTGCCCATCACTGCTACCGGGTTGCCTTCTTCGTCGTAGGTTTGCCCCACCTTGCCATCGGTGTTCTCTACATAGAGCACGCACCTGCCGTTGTTGCTTACGCTAAACGATGCCGGGCCACAGCCCGCGGCGCCCACGGGCTGCGTTGCAAATGCCGATGCGCCTCGTGCCCAAGTAATATGCTGCAGTTGCTCGTTGACGTTAGCCAAAAAGCCCGTGTGCTGCGGCCACGGCACCGCGTGGGGTACTGTCGCATCTGGCGACATAACGCCCCAACCCGCGATGGATTGGCCGATCACGGCGTACGATGCGCAGCCGCAACCGTCTGCAGTCTCGTATGCAACGGGCACCACCATTTTGCCGTTGATATTCTCGGGCGCGCCCAGCTCGATGCTCGACGGTGCCTGCGGAAATCGGAGGACCTGACGGAACGTGAGACTGTCGCCCGAAACGTCCGACCACAGGGTAAAGCACTCCAGCGCAACCTCGGCCTCGCTGCCGAGCGCCTTCTCTGCGGTGGCTCCGCGGCGGTGGAGGTAGGCGCCCGACAGACGTCCGTCGACCAGCGTCTTGCCCACCGTGATGCGTGGGCACTGCAGGCAATGGTAGCCATCCTCCTGAAGGCGGCCGCGCGAGATGCTGCGCCACGACGTGTGCGATATCACGCGAACTCCGTCGTTGCTTATGCGCAGGCGCACAACGGACAGTATGCCGGCTGTGCTTGCCGTATCGAAAAGGGTGTTGTCGCCGTCGGGGCGCTCGCCCGAGACCAGCAGCACGTAAGCGTCCTGGTTTCCCCTCCCGTCCGTATATTCCACCACGTCGAAGTCGTAATCGTATATGCCGTCGCGCTCCACGTCGCCCTCGCCAAACCCAAGGGGGAAGTCCACGGGTGTGGGAGCGGACCACGTGCCGTTCGTCTTTGTATGCACCACCAGGCGCGAACGACCATTCTTGCCGTAGCGCACCGAGGCGATGCGGAATATGCACTCCACGCCGGCAATCATCGTTAGCTTCATGTGGGCTTCGCTGAGCACGCCGGAAAACAGCACGTTGTCGCTCGAGGGTTTTATGCCGCCACGCTCGTCCTCCGACACGCCGGCAGAATTGGCGTTCGAGTCGGCAACGGTGTTCGTTGCCTGACCGATGTAGGTGTACTCATACATCGGCGCGGCGTTTTCGTCGTTCTCTATCAGTGCATGGACGAAATGCTCGATCTGTCCCGTGTCGTCGCTTTCTGCATCCGCCTCGAGCTCAATGCGCGTGACCGCTTGATCCCAATCGCGCACGACAGGCGCGGCGTTTACGGCAGTGGCCTTAACCTCGGCGCGTGCGAGCAGTTCGGCGTTGGTGACGATGGTGGCCGATGCGATAAATTGCGGCACGCCGCCCGCCTCAATGTTGCCGGCCGAGCCGAAGCAGGCATCCAGCGTATAAGGCGTATCTCCACCCAATGCGAGCTCAGAGCGCTGGAGCACATACTGGTCGCCATTGTTCGCCGACATATTCCACGAATCGAGGAGTGTGGGCCACGACCCCGACCAAGCCTTGGTGGTCCACTTGAACATTACGAACTGGAGTATCACATCGACATCGACGTCTGCACCCACGCGCAGTCGCGGAAGCTGGTGTCCATCTGCTTTCTCGTACCCAATGAACAGCGTGAGGGATGCGGCGCCGCGCACGGCAGACGAAGCGATGCCTGCAACGCCGGCGCCAAAGGTGACGGCAAGCCCGATCTGGATGGTGAACGAGCCCGACGTGTTTGAATAGTCGAGCGAAATGTTTTTAAAAAACGCCGCGCCGCTGCCGTGCGTGTGGGCACCCACGGCGAGCGCCAGTTTTGCCAGCACCCAGGGGTTGACGTTTAGGAAAAATGGCACCGGTCCTAGGGTAAACTGCTCGGTCCAATTGAGGTCGGTTCTTACCTGGAAGAGGGCCTTAATATTGCCGTATGCGGGGTCGTTGTTGTTGCCCCAGGTTTTGCCCACCCAATCGTAGGCGAGCGAGCCGTACAGCTGTGTGGCGATATCCATCGTGAACAGCGGCGTGCAATGGTGGCGAAGGAGCTTGGTGTTTCTTGGATCGGTGCCCGAACCGGCACTCATCCTCTTGTACTGATTCCACTTCCCCTCCATCTCGTCGAGGTAGCGGTTTGCCTGCTTGGCGCCCGACTCGCGCGGCGATTTCTTCCAGTATTCCGGATCAGGGTTGCCCGAATCGTTCATATAGCTAGCTGGTTTGTACCCTCCGCCAAACAGCACGTATCCAGCAAACGAGAAATCGAACAGAATGGGAAATGTGGGCATCCAGCACGTGAACTTATTGCCGCCGATACCGGGAAACGCCGCGGGGAAATCAAACGGAGTGATCTCTTGGTCCATGGTGGTGGGAATGATGGTGGTCGAGCCCGATTCCGCCTTTGCGGCCGGCGCGGTGACAACGGCCATAGGGGATGAGAGCGTGTAGGTTTTGCCCTGGTAGTCGAGCATAAAGCGCAGCTTGCACCCTTCCTCCAGAAGGCCCGAAGCTGCATCGAGGAACGTGTCTTCGAGCGTGAACGTCGCCAGATTATCCGCGCCCGATGCGCTGGCCTTGATCTGGCCGATCTGCGTGACGGTTTCGGTTGAGCTGCCCGCAGCGCGCATCACTTTATTGATATGCAACGTTGCCTGCCCGCCCTGCGGCAGATGAGCCTGCACGGTAAAAGCGTGCGTGTCGGGCTGGTCGTTTGCTGCTTCGTCCGCTGGCATTGCCATGAACGTGGCTTCAGCGTATTGGATGTCCCATTCGTCGAATGTGAGCTGGCGGAAGTACGGCTCGCCGTCGGAAAGCGGACGCGTGGGAGCGGTAATGGCAGTACCGCCCAGAATGCGAGCGAGGGGAATCTCGACATCACGGTAGCCCGCCACGCTAATGGAAATGCCGCCGTTAAAGTCGTACGCGTCGAGAAGCGTTGCCTCGTCCACGTAGCCTTCCGAAAGCGGCGCGACCTCAAAGATGGCCGTGCCTTCGTCATCGGTCGTGGCGGTGAGCTGCTTGCCTGCGGCATAGCGCGATGTGAGCGTGACCTGGGCACCCGTGATGGGCGTATTCTTGTTGGCGACGTCGACCACGACCACACCAAACATGGTGCGCGAGAGAACGAGCACCCTGAAAGGGTCTTTTTCGTCGGCATAGGCTTCGGTGGGCGCGAACGGCAATATGAAGGCGTTTGCGCTTCCCGGCACGCGCGGCAACATAATGCTCGCCAGCGAGGACGCTCCGGCAACAAGTAACGAACGGCGATCAAGCATCTTTGGCTCCTATCCCGCAGGTATCGGTGGAAATAATCCAATTTTGCGAGAAGGCGCCCCGTGGCGGTAGTGCCATTCAAGGGTCAAAATGTCCAAATTGATCGAGCGAAGCGCCGGGTTCCGGAACGCGTTCGATGCGCTTGGTAGTCCGGTCGCTAACGTAACATATGCGCGACCAGCTCGGCGCGTGTGCCGATGCCAAGCTTTGCGTATACGCCGGATAGGCGGTTTTTGACGGTGCCCGGCGATACTCCCATGTGGCGTGCGATTTCGGCGTTGGTCCATCCGCGGCAGGCGAGCATGGCCATGGTGAACTCTGTGGTCGTCAGGTCGTCAGCCACGTCCTCGCCCGAATCGGGGTTGTGGATGCGCCGCCAGCCGTAGCTGAATCGATACGTAATCTCGATGATGCGTGCGAAATCGTCAGGGTATTGCGATTTTAGGCATGCCTCGATGAGTCCCTGCAAAAGGCCGTGGTGTTCGCCGATGAGCTCGATAAGGCCGTCGGGGCGCGCAATGTCCCAAGCGGCTCCGAAGTGCGTTTTTGCGGCGTCGACGTCTTTGAGACTCATGCATGCCATGGAAGCTGCCAGGTGCAGGAACAGTTCCGAGATCGGATAGCTCCCCTGTTTCATGATCAGGGCGTTTTCCGCCATGCCCAGACTGCGGCCATATTCGCCGCGCAGGTACAGGGCATGCGCCATCACGTAGCTGGCGAACAGGCGCAGGCCTTCGGGCAGATCCGCCGCAAGCGGATAAAACTCTTCGGCAGAATACGGGGAAGACAAGTGCAGCAGGACGCTTGCGGCCGAGGCGAACAGGATATGCGTGGCGTGGACGGCGGGTGATTCCTCGTCAGTTGGCGTATCGAGGATGCCCGCAAGACAACGGCGGGCGTCGGCGATACGGTTGAGCGACAGGCTGGCGTATCCGCAGATAAAGCATGCGGAACAGCGCAGTGCGGAATCGGTGGCGTCAAGATAGGGGCGCGCCGTCTTGGCAGCGAGGGCGGCCTGTCCGCGAAAGTACAGCGCTTCTGCCGTGGCGATGGTGCGTGAATCGGGGTCGGAAATGCCTGCAACCGCAGCGTCAATCTGCCCCGGCACAAAGGCAGTGCACATCAACGGCATGGGAACGCATGGGTAGCCATCGCAGTCCATCTTCCATCTCCCAACAGCTGGCAACAATAGCAGCAATTGTACTCCTGTTGCTCGGGACCCCTTTCGTTTTACTGCTCGGTTGACGCTGCGGATCGTTTTGGAAGGCTTACGAGCATGGTGGTCCCGTTCTCGGAACTTGTTTCGACCTCTACTGTGCCACCGTGAAGCGCTGCAATCTCCCAAACGAGCGCTAGCCCGAGTCCTGCGCCGCCGTATGCCCTGCTGCGGGATTTATCCAGGCGAAAGAACGGTTGGAAGATACTCTCTCGGTACTGCTTGGGTATTCCCGGGCCCTCATCTTTGACTCGTAGGAGCACGTGGCTGTCGCTGTCGCTGATGGAGACGCTGGCAGTCGAGCCGGAGCGGCTGTAACGGATGGCGTTTTCGACCAGATTAAACACCAGCCGATAGAGGAGTGTGTCGCTCCCGATTACTAAAGCGTCTCCAGCACAATTGAGGGCTATGCCTTTATTTTCGGCAAGTGGTGCAAGGTCGGTGAGGACCTCTTCGGACAAGGGGCCAAGTTCAACATCGTCCTCGCAAGGAACGCTGCGGAGCTCGCTCATCTCGAGCAATACCTTGGTCATCCGCGACATCCGCTCGGTTTGTTCTTGTAGCAGGCCGAGCAGCTCGGCCGTTTCGGGTTGCAAACCGGGGTGCTCGGAGATGAATAGTTCAATCTGTGCTTGCATAAGGGCGAGCGGGGTGCGCAGCTCGTGTGCGGCGTTGCCGGTAAACTGACGCTGTGCAGAGAACCCTTCGCCAAGACGGGCGATCATGTCGTTGAAAGAGGCGCTGCATCGTTGTAGCTCGGTGGGCACATCTTCACTGAGTCTGATTTCGCTTAGATTATCAGGCTGCACGCGCTCAACCTGGGCTGCAAAAGCCCGTAGCGGTTTGAGTGCACGGCCGCTCACAAAGTATGCCAGCACGCCGCCAAGGAGTGTGACTCCAGCCGTGATGCACCAGGCTGTTGTGCCAAAAGACTCCTGTGCGTCGTTTACGACGATCGTGACCTCGTCATCGAGGCTCCCCTTCGTTGGGTCAAACGCCTGAGGTGCATCTACGCCGGCTGCGCTAAGGGCCGAGATGTCGCTGCCGATAGCATCCATGTAGCGCATGCCCGTATAGCCGACCAGGCAGTTCGTCAGCACGCATGCTGCACACGTGAGCAGTGCCGTCATAATCGTTATGCGCCATTGCAGCGAAAGCCTTTTCATTCGCTATCCTCCATAACGTAGCCCTCTCCAATCCGATTGCGAATCGGGTCGTATCTCAAAGCGCTGCGTAGCTTTTTGCGGAGCGACGAGATGTGAACGCGGGTTGCGTTGCTAAAGCTGTTCACGCTGCTATCCCAAACGTGCTCTATAAGCTCCTCTTGGCTTACCGGTCGCCCCTGATTAAGCATCAGGTATTCCAAGATTCCCGTTTCCTTGCGTGTAAGAGATAAGGCCTCGCTGTCCACGGAAGCGATGCGCGCCTTGGTGTCAAAGCTGAGCTTTCCGCAGGTTAAAACTATGTCGCTTTGTGTAAAGCGTCTTAGGGTAAGGCTGCGAATCCTTGCCGCAAGCTCGTCCAGATGAAACGGCTTGGTGAGGTAATCGTTGGCGCCGGCATCGAGTCCGGCGACTTTATCGGATACTTCGCCACGTGCGGACAGAATCAGTACCTTAGTCTCGCAGTCAGTTTTCCTAAGTTCCCTGAGTACGGTCATGCCGTCGATACGGGGAACGTTGAGGTCGAGTACCACGAGGTCGAAGGCCTCAACGTTCAGTAAGTCGAGCGCCTCCTGTCCGTCGTGACAGCAGTCGACGCTGTACGCCAAGTTTCGCAAGCTGCGCGCGATTGCATCACACAGCGCCCGCTCGTCCTCGACGATCAAAATACGCATAACAGTCTCCTTGCACATTCCAAATCGCGCTTAACACGGATTTTATAGTCGATATGGTCCAATGGTCACGTAACGAAAGGAGTGGTTGGGTTGTTCAAAGCGGTAAAACCCGTGGTACAGGTCGCTTTGTTGATCGTCGGAATTGCCATGGTGTGCTTTGGTGTTATGCGTGGCGAGGCGGATGCCGTGCTGGCCAAAGCGATTAGGCTGTGCTTGGAGTGTATCGGAATTGGATAAAAGAGAAAACACTGCGTCGCATGTTTTGGCCCGATTTCGCGGATTCATTCAGGCGGCGGCAACACTTATTACCAACATTCACCTGCCAAACTTTGCCAAAGGCGGCATCTATCAGGGCGCGGGAAAAACCGTCTGCGTACCTGGACTTAATTGCTATTCGTGCCCCGCGGCATCGGGTGCGTGCCCCATCGGGTCGTTCCAGGCGGTGGTAGGTTCATCCAAGTTCAACTTTTCTTACTACGTCACCGGTACGCTCATTTTGCTCGGCGTGCTGCTGGGACGCTTTGTATGCGGCTTTCTGTGCCCGTTTGGCTGGCTGCAGGAGCTGCTGCACAAGATCCCCGGCAAAAAGCTTTCGACAAAAAGGCTCAAGGCGCTTACGTATATCAAATACGTTGTGCTGCTGTTTGCTGTGGTATTGCTGCCTGTGCTGGTGGTTAACGACGTGGGCATGGGCGACCCGTTCTTTTGTAAGTACGTCTGTCCTCAGGGCGTGCTCGAGGGCGCCATTCCGCTGGCCATTGCTAATGCCGGCATTCGATCTGCGTTGGGACAGCTCTTTACTTGGAAACTTGCCGTTCTCATTGCCGTGGTAGTGCTGAGCGTTTTGTTCTACCGCCCCTTCTGCAAATGGATTTGCCCACTCGGCGCATTCTATGCGCTCATGAATAAGGTGTCCCTACTGGGGATTCGGGTCGATGCATGCAAATGCGTCTCATGCGGCAAGTGCTCAAAGGTTTGTCAGATGGACGTTGATGTGGTCCGCACGCCCAATCATGCCGAATGTATCCGGTGCGGAAAGTGCATCGGGGCCTGTCCTGTCGATGCCATCAGCTATCGCTATGGCCTGGATGTGTCGGCGGAAAAGCTTCCCTTGACCGCCGATAAAAAGTAAACAAGCTTCGACAAAACGGAGGAATGACCATGAAGCTTTCTAAGATTGCGGCCCTGTTTATGGTGCCGGTATTGGCCTTGTGCCTTGTGGCATGTTCGGCGCCCGGTGGCAATGCGAACGAATCTGCGAGCTCCGATCCTAAGATCGCAGAACTCACTGCGCAGAAGCCGGCCAATGCCGACGAGGCCGCCGAGCTGTATGCGAAGCTCATGCAGAAGGAGAACGAGATCTTTTCGAGTGATAACGCGCTGTGGGAAAAGGTATTCAATGCGGCAAATAAAGACTCGGCAATGATTGAGGATGGCAGCAATTACGGCGATTTTCTGCTCAAGACCATCGACGGCGCCAAGGATAAGTTCACGGCGGATGAGCTTAAGACACTCAAGGCCGGTGCACAGCAGATCAAGGAGATCGAGGACAAGCTCGAGAGCCTGGAGAAGGAGTTCCCCGGCTGTGGAAGCACGCCGAGCTCAGGCGAGAGCGTCGACGCTTCGACCGCTGGCATGACGGCTGGTGCCAATGCTTCGAGCGAGGCGACGAAGTTCCCCAGCTTTACGGGCAAAGACCTGGATGGCAACGACGTGAGCAGCGACGAGCTGTTCGCTAAGAACAAGGTCACCGTCATGAACTTCTGGTTCACCACTTGCAAGCCGTGCGTGGGCGAGCTGGGCGATCTTGAGAAACTGAATAAGGAGCTTGCCGAGAAGGGCGGCCAGGTCGTGGGCGTCAATTCCTTTACGCTCGATGGCAACAAGGGTGAGATTGCAGATGCCAAGGACGTGCTGAGCAAGAAGGGTGTGACATATAAGAACATCTGGTTCAAGTCGGATAGCGAGGCCGGTAAGTTTACGTCAAATTTGTTCTCGTTCCCGACAACGTATGTCATCGATCAGAATGGCAACATCGTAGGGGATCCAATCGTGGGAGCCATCAGCTCCGCCGAGCAGCGCGCAGCACTCGACAAACTTATCGACCAGGCGATTGCAAATAGCGAGCAGTAAAAAACGCGTAAAGCATAGCGAGGATCGTGCGCCGCTGTGCGAAGTAGTCCGCTGCTTTTCAAGATAAGCTCCACCATATAGAGGTCCCGTTCGGGACCTCTTCTTTTGGGTGCCATCCCGTTCGTTTTTTGGCGCGGTTCGTTACATTCCTCACTGGTTCCGGCAAAAAATGGGGATAGAGTAGGACAAACGCGTCGAATACGAACGGCGGGGGAGAGCGGGCAAGTGCGCCCGCGTGGGAGAGGTTGCCGTCCATGTTGGAGCTCAAGGGTATTTGCAAAAGGTACGTTACGCAGTCGTTTACGCAGGTGGCGCTCGACAGCGTGAGCCTGGCTTTTCGCGACAACGAGTTCGTGGCCATTCTGGGCCCCTCAGGCTCAGGTAAAACTACGATGCTCAACGTTATCGGCGGACTGGATCACTTTGACTCGGGCGACCTGTTGATCGACGGTATTTCGACCAAGGACTTTCACGATCGCGATTGGGATGCCTATCGTAACAACCGCATCGGCTTTGTGTTCCAGAGCTATAACCTCATTCCACATCAGACCATCTTGGAAAACGTTGAGCTGGCGCTTACGCTCACGGGCGTGGGCCATGCCGAGCGCCGCCAGCGTGCACGCAAGGCGCTCGAGGCAGTTGGTTTGGGCGAGCACGTGAACAAGCGCCCGAGCCAGCTTTCGGGCGGACAGATGCAGCGCGTGGCCATTGCCCGCGCCCTGATCAACGATCCCGAGATCGTGCTGGCAGACGAGCCGACCGGCGCCTTGGACTCAACGACATCCGTGCAGGTCATGGATTTGCTTAAGGACGTTGCGCGCGACCGCCTGGTCATCATGGTCACGCACAATCCCGAGCTGGCATACCAATATGCCACGCGCATTGTCAACCTGGCGGACGGCAAGATCACCGACGATTCCGACCCCTTTGATGTAGTAAAGGCCGCGCGTCGCGAGGCCAAGCCCACGCGCAAAACCTCGATGAGCTTTGTGACGGCGCTGGGGCTTTCTGCTCGAAACCTCATGACCAAGAAAGGCCGTACGGCCATGACTGCCTTTGCGGGCTCGATTGGCATTATCGGTATCGCGGCGATCCTGGCGCTCTCCAATGGCGTAAACGGCTACATCAAAAAGGTCGAGGAGGATACGCTCTCGAGCTACCCGCTCACCATTTCCAAGCAGGATTACGACCTGTCGTCCATGATGGGCGGACAGGGAACTGCGGATGATGACTCGTCTGAAAACGTGGATTCGTCCGACGACAGTGCCGGCGGCAAGGCTCAGGGAACCGATAAGATTCCTGTGGTCACGGCCGTAAAGGATATGTTTGCGAGCGTTAAGTCCAACGACATGACGAGCTTTAAGGCATGGCTTGACGACGGCGGCGACGGCATCGACAAAGAGGTCAACGCCATCCAGTACGGCTACGGTGTGACGCCGGTTGTCTATCGTGCGGGTAAGGGTGACGAGAAACCCGTTCGGCTTGTTCCCAACGCCATGACCGAGGCCATGAGCGGAGGCGCGAGCTCGGCGGCAACGGTGAGCATGGAATCCATGGGAACCTCGGTCTTTAACGAGATAATCGACGACCAGAGCCTGCTCGACAGCCAGTACGATGTCGTCGCCGGTCATTGGCCCACGTCCGCCAACGAAGCCGTGATGGTGCTTTCGAGCCGCGGCACGGTGGGCGACTACACGCTCTACAGCATCGGTGCGCTGGATATCAATGAGCTTAACGATCTGGTAAACAGCGCTATGACGGCTGACGGTGGGGTCGAAACGCCCGAGACCGGCACCGACTTTACCTACGACGATGCACTGTCTACCACGTTTAAGGTGCTGTCGCCGGCCGATGCGTATCGCAAAAACGAAGAGACCGGCATGTGGACTGACATGTCTGACGATGCCGACTTTATGACGGCCAAGGTTGCCGACGGTATTGACGTGCGCATTGTGGGCGTGGTGCGACCTAACGAGACGGCCAACGCGAGCGCATTGACCCCGGGCATTGCCTATACGCATGCACTGACTCGCCAGCTTATGGAGCGCGCCGCCGATTCGCAGATTGTGCAGGAGCAGCTTGCCCACCCCGAGACGGATGTCTTTACGGGCAAATCTTTCGATGAACTGCAGGGCGAGGCAAAACAGGGCGTGGATCTGGGCAGTATGTTCAGTGTGGACGAGGCAGCACTTAAGAGCGCATTCTCGTTCGATACGTCTGCACTCTCGGGTGCAGGCGGCGGTATGGACCTGTCGGGTCTTGACTTGTCCGGGTTGGATATCGACCTTTCGGGTGTTGGGAAGGACATCGACTTCAGCGACATCATGGCAAAAGCGCCAACCCCAGATCTCTCGGGTATCTTTGACGGTCTGGAACTCACGCCCGAGCAAATGCAGCAGGTGGGAACGCTTGCCAACCAGCTGTTTGAGGGATTTTTGCAGTCTGATCAGTTTAAGGCGTTGACGCCCGATGATCTTAAGGACGCGTCAAAGCTCGCCGCCGCATTCTCGGCGTATCTTGAGAATAATGACACAGCCCAGCAATGCCTAGCTCAGCTGAAGGCCCTCGGCGGCGATGCCCTGGCCGATCGCCTGCAGCAGGCGATGACCGACTATGTGCAAAAGCAGCTGGCTCCGTATCTGCAGCAGGCTATGGATCAGGTGATGAAGGCAATCAGCGAGCAGATAGCGTCGACGGTGTCAGCTCAGCTCAAGGCAGGCGCAGCAGGGCTCATGGGCCAGATGGCGACGCAGATGTCGTCGAGTTTTACTAACCTGGCGAGCGCCATGCGCGTGGATGCGAGTGCCTTTGCTCATGCCATCCACTTCAACATGGACGCCGAGGACCTGAGCTCGCTCATGATGAGCTATGCGAAGGCGTCGAAGCTCACCTATGATAACAATCTGGCCACACTGGGCTATGCGGACGAGGCCGATCCCATCTCGGTTAAGATTTTCCCGCGCGACTTTGAGGCCAAGGAGCGCGTACTCGATCACATCGATGCGTACAACAAGCAGGTCAAAGCCGCTGGCCACGATGATCGGGCAATTTCGTACACAGACTACATGGGTATCATCATGGGTTCGGTGACCGACATCGTGAACACCATCAGCTTGGTGCTCATCGCATTCGTGAGTATCAGCCTGGTGGTGAGCTCCATCATGATCGGCATCATCACCTACATCAGCGTACTGGAGCGCAAAAAGGAGATTGGCATCCTGCGCGCGATCGGCGCGTCGAAGCGCAACGTGGCCAACGTATTCAATGCCGAGACCTTTATCGAAGGCCTCATCGCCGGCGTCTTTGCCATTATCGTCGTGGTGCTCGTGAGTTTTCCGGTTAATACCTGGGCGCTTGCTGCCAAACAGGTACCCAATCTGATGAGCTTGCCCGTGCGGGATGCGCTGGTGCTCATCGCGATTTCGGTGCTGTTGACGGTCGTTGCCGGCCTGCTGCCTGCCCGCAGCGCATCCAAGAAGGACCCCGTCGAAGCCCTGCGCTCCGAATAATGTGACAAAAGGGCGGTTCCTTTGTCGCGTTCGTTGATATGAGAGAAGAGTAGATGATTCTTTCGCTGGCCCCCATGGAGGGGATTACCGGGCATGTGTTCCGTCGCGTGCATGCGGAGTGCTTTGGCGCGCTCGATTGTTATTACACGCCGTTTTTGCCGCCGCCGCGGGTGGGAAACCGCTTTGGCGGCAAGGCGTTTAAGGAGATCGATCCTGCCAATAACCAGGGGCTCAACGTGGTGCCTCAGCTGATGTCCAAGAACGCGGACGAGTTTGTGTGGGCGGCACAGGTGCTCGCCGACATGGGCTATCGCGAGGTCAATCTCAACTTGGGTTGCCCCTCGGGGACGGTTGTCGCCAAGGGCAAGGGCTCGGGTTTCTTGCGTAATCTCGACGAACTTGAGGTGTTCTTGAGTGACGTGTGTGAGCGCTCTCCGCTGCCGGTATCGGTCAAGACCAGGTTGGGGTTGGAGAGCGACGACGAATACGAGCGCGTACTCGATCTATATTGCCGCATGCCGCTGGCAGAGCTGATCGTGCATCCGCGCGTGCAGAAGGACCGTTATGCGGGCTCGCCGCGCAAAGAGTTTTATGGCGAGACGCTGGAACGTGCGCCGTTTCCGGTGGCATACAACGGCGATATTTTTGATCTCGAGGACATGGATGCGCTGGTGGAGGCCTATCCCGGCACGCGCCATGTGATGCTGGGGCGCGGCCTGCTCGCGAACCCCGCTCTGGCCCGTATGGTCAACGGCGGCCCTGCTGCCACGACAGCCGAGCTGCAGCGTTTCCATGACACGCTGTTTGCTGCCTATGCAGAAGAGATTGGCGGCAATGCAGTCTTTCGCATGAAGGAGTGGTGGTTCTACGCCAAGTGCGCTTTCGCCGACCCCACTACCGTTCACAAGCTCGTACGTAAGACTAAAAAGGTCGACGAATACCGCGCCGCCGTCGAGCGCGTCTTTCGCGAGCAGCCACTCGCACCCATAGCCCGCTTCCACGGCTAGTTAGACATCGGGGACGTTCTTTAGCGACTAGTCATTTAAGAACGTCCCCGATGACACCCGCAAAAACTGTACACCAGCATCCAAAGATGTCGAAAAATGTCGACTTTGGATGCTGATGTATATGTTTGGGTCGGCGGGGGAGTTGAGTCTAGGCAATCATTGCATCGAGCGTGATGAGCTCCCTGAGTCGCTCCGTGCGTGTTTGCCCATGGCGCTTTGCTTTTGCGTCAAACGCATCAAGAACAGACTCACCCACACGTGCCGATAAAACAACGCTTGGTTCATCGGAGATCGACGGCCTTCCCAGCTTGATGGTGCGACCCTTCGGCCACTCATCTTTTTCGTATGCCTCCGCGGCTTTCTCCAACTCTCCGGGAGCAAACCCCATCATCTTTTCGAGCTGCTTAGCGTCCATAGCGCCTCCTATCGATCGGCATAATGTCGAGCGCCGGTTCTCGGATACTCTTTTTGTATACAGTTTTGTAGACAAAAATACACACAGTTTATCAGGCTAATTAGCTTGTTTTGACCCGCGTGTTCGATAGGAAATGAGCATTGACGGCTTCGATACTCCTTTGCTTTTCAGCCTGGAATTTGGATGCTCATTGAACTTCCGGAGGGGAGCGCTTTATTAAGCTATCGAGATTCTGAGCAGGAGCTCTCACTGGTCTTCGATAATGGGGCCAGCTTAATTCGCGACACAGTGTGTCGCGAATGGGAGTAGTCGTTAGGTGTCCTTCAATGGCTAGTCATATAAGAACGTCCAAGTGCCGGATTTTGTCATTTAGTGTCGTCCTCAGCGGCTATTCTGGAGGGTCGTGGTCAAAAAAGGGCAAATATGAGTACTGTTGCCATTATAGTTGCATTTATTTTGCTATAAATAGTAGTTCCTGATGAGATTTGTTCCCATTAGGAGCTACTTTTATTGAACATATGAGGAGAAATAGCGTCGTCTGCGGACGTATGGAACGTTGAATAGTTCCTGAAGTGATCAAAATCGCTGCTACTAAACAGGTAACAGTACTCATATTTGCCCTTTTTTGACCACAGCCCTCTCGGAAACCCTTTCCAGAGGCGTCAAACAGCCATAATCCAAAGGTCGCCTCAAACAATTAGCCGGTTAAGAGCGTCCATGACTACCCGCAAAAGCTGTACGCCAGCATCCAAAGATGTCGAAAAATGTCGACTTTGGATGCTGGTGTACATGTTTAGGCCGTATGGGGTGGGGCCTTGGTCGGACGGGATGCGCATGCTAGAGCAGGTTCTTCTGTACCCATGCGATGATGTCGCTCGACTCGTAGAGTGGCTTGCCGTCGATGAATAGGCAGGGAACCTGGCGCTTTCCGCCGGCGGCGATGAGTGTCTGCTCGGCTTCGGTATCGGTCGAGATATTGCGCTCGGGAATGGTCACGCCGTTATCGGCTAAAAAGCGCTTGACCTTTATGCAATACGGGCAGCCGGTCATAACGTAAAGCACGAGCTCGTGATCAGTAGTCATAGGTCTCCAATCGGTTGCGGTTTTGATTGAAATACCCAAAGCCGCCGCGGTCTATGCGCGGACCAGTGACGACTCGATGGCCTGGACCAGAAACGCCGCGGCTCCGGTGCCGCAGGGCTTGTCGTAGTAGTCAACAAAGCGCTGATCGGCAAGATAGCCGTGGGCGAGGCCCAGGTACGCCTCGTTCTGGGGCTCGTGTCCCCAATTAAGGCCAATCCATCGACGGTGCATTGCGACAAGTTTGCGGGCCTCGTTACTCTCTGGGTCGCCAATGCCCATGGCAATCGAGAGCTGGCCCAAAATGGCGCGTTCAAGTTCCTTCATGTCGTTCCATGTCTGAGGATCCATATCCAGTAACGTTTCGTTTGCTGCATCGATAGCCTCATTGCCATAGCGAGCCCGAGCCTCGGCGCCGTAGCGTTCCTCGTTTTCCTGCACGGTGCGCCAGCGCTCCAGTTGCGGCAGGACGGCGCCCATGAGCGAGACGGCTTCGTCGAGCGACATACCTGTGTTTTGTGCTAGCCGTGGGGCACAGTCCTCGATCATTGCCTCCATCGTGGTGTCGTAGGTGTACTGGCCGTGGTCGTAGCACCACTTGCAGTAATGTTCGGTCGCGGTGCCCGTGGCATCGGTGCCGCAGTCGTTGGGCGTGAGTATCATGCCGCAGCTCTGGCAATAGTGCTCGGGCATTTCGAGCAGGTGGGACAACGGCTCTCCGGTTACGGCGGCAATGAGCTTCATCATGTCGATGCCCGGGGTGACCTCGTCGCGCTCCCAACGGCTGACGGCTTGGCGCGTGACAAAGAGTTTGGCGGCGAGCTGCTCTTGGGTAAGGTGATGGGCGCGACGGATGGCAATGAGCTTTTCTGCAAAGGCCATAGCGGCTCCTTTCTGCTGGTTGATGGCTTAAGCATACGCGGCGGCAGACGCCCTTCCAAGCAACCGTTGGTTGCACGGCGGGGGACCGCGGCGAAGAATTGCACGCAACGCCCCACGCCTCCATGCCGTACAATGACCGGCATGGAACCTATTGCACACATACATACCGACCTGCCGCAGAAGTTCGGCATCCCGCGCAACAGCTTTTTGGCGCCTCATCTGCAGGGACGCATCGTTTTTGAGCCGGAATTTGCCTCCAACGCAGCGGTTGAGGGTCTGGACTCCTTCTCTTACCTGTGGCTGCTGTGGCGCTTCGAAAACGGAACGCCCGGCGGCACGGCTAAGGACATAGCCGCCGATGCCAAAACGCAGGACAGGTCCGGCACCAACGCAAAATGGTCGAAAACTGTGCGTCCGCCGCGCCTGGGTGGAGCCGAGCGTGTGGGCGTCTTTGCCACGCGCAGTCCGTTTCGCCCTAATTCCATTGGGCTCACCTGCGTCAAGCTCGATCGCGTCGAGCTCACCGACAATGGCCCCATCATCCATGTGCTGGGGGCCGACCTGCGCGACGGCACGCCCATCTACGACATTAAGCCCTACATTCCGTTTGCGGACTGCCACCCGGATGCGACCGGAGGCTGGATCGAGGATGCTCCGTGGCAAGAGCTCGATGTTGAGTTTCCGCAAGCACTGCAGGATATGGTCCCGCCCGCAAAGCTCCCCGGCTTGGTCGAGGTCCTTCGCCAAGATCCGCGCCGCGCGGGCAGCAAACACGAGCCAGACCGCGTCTATCACCTGGCCTTCGCCGGGCTCGACATATCTTTTACGGTCGATGAAACCCAGCTAGCCGTAGTCGCCATCAACGACGCGCAAGACTAACCAGCCATTCGTCCGCACCCGTCAAATTAAGCGCCAAACCCCGCGCCAAAATCGCCCGTGCTGGTGGACAATAGCGCCTATCGAAACAGTCTACTTTGCACGGGGGTCCAGCATGAAATACGACTTCACTTCAATCATCGACCGCCACGGCATGGACTCCATCGCCGTTGACTCTTGGGGCGAGATCCCCGGTATGGCTCCGAACGCACCCGACGAGGGCTTCGACCGCATCCCCATGTGGGTGGCTGACATGAGTTTTGCCACGGTGCCCACGGTCCAGGAACACATCATTCAGCGTGCCCAGCACCCCATGTTTGGCTACTTTAACCCGCGCGCTGAGTACTTCGACCGCATCATCGAATGGCAGAATCGCCGCAATGGCGTCGAAGGTTTGAGCCCTGAACATATCGGCTACGAAAACGGCGTGCTGGGCGGCGTCGTGTCGACGCTGCGCGCGTATGTCCAGCCGGGCGATGCGGTGCTGGTCCACAGCCCCACCTACATCGGCTTTACCAAGTCCATCGAGGCCGCGGGCTATCGCATTGTCCACAGCCCGCTTAAACTCGACAACCGGGGCGTGTGGCGCATGGACTTTGAGGACATGGAGTGCAAACTCGCCCAAAACAACATCCATGCCGCGGTGTTCTGCTCGCCGCACAATCCCTGCGGGCGCGTATGGGAGCGCGACGAAATCGAGCGCGCCATGGACATCTATCGCCAGCACGATTGCGTGGTGATCTCGGACGAGATTTGGTCCGATATCATCCTGCCGGGACACAAGCATATCCCGACGCAGTCGGTGAGCGAGGATGCCCGCATGCGCACGGTTGCCCTCTATGCGCCGAGCAAGACGTTTAACCTGGCGGGTCTGGTCGGCAGCTACCACATCATCTACAACGAGACGCTGCGCGACCGCGTGTGTGCCGTGTCCAACAAGACTCACTACAACGAGATGAACGTCCTCTCGATGCACGCGCTTATCGGTGCCTACCAGCCGCAAGGCTACGAGTGGCTGGACGAGCTCAACCAGGTGCTTGCCGGCAATATCGAGTACTTCTGCAATTACGTGGACGAGCATTTTGAGGGCGTGTCTTATTCGCGTCCGCAGGGCACGTACATGGTGTTTCTGGACTGCACCGAGTGGTGCCGCGAGCATGGCCGCGATATTCAGTGGCTGCTCGACGAGGGGGCGCGCGTGGGCGTGGGGTATCAGGACGGCCGCCCGTTCCACGGGTCCTGCCACATTCGCGTGAATCTGGCGCTGCCGCTTTCGCGCGTAAAGGAAGCGTGCGACCGCCTGGACCGCTACGTTTTTAATGCACGGTAAGTGAGCACTGCATGTGGGGCCTTCTGCCAAGTCGGCTGGAAGGCCCCGCATGGTAAAACGTCTGTAACCATTGGGCACTTGTGTGGTTTTGTTTGCTATTATTTCTTACCATTTTAGTCTGTAAACAGGATCGTCTGGAGCTCGATGAAAAGACCCCGTCGCTCGGTTGCCATATCGTTGTTTGTTGCGCTTGCGGTGGCGAGTGCCTTTGTCGTAGCGATAGCTGGCTGTTCTGGGCGTAATGGCGAAGCCTCGACGTCTGCATCAAAAGGTCTGGACGCCTCGCAGGTCAAAGACGACGACCTCAAGACGCTCAACGTCGGCAGCGACCTCTATCCACCGTTTGTGTATACCGACGAGTACGGCGATATCGTTGGCCTGGATGTTGAGATATTGACCGAGGCTTTGGCCCGCATTGGTTACAAACCAAAGTACCAGCTGATCGATTGGGAAAAGAAGAACGAGCTGCTGGCGAGCGGCGAACTCGATTGCGTCATGGGCAGCTTTAGCATGACGGGTCGCGAAAACGAGTATCGTTGGGCCGGCCCGTACCTTGCGAGCCGCCAGGTGGTCGCGGTCGATCCCCAGAGCGATATCTACACGCTTGCCGATCTTGAGGATAAGGTCGTGGCGGTCCAGTCCACCACCAAGCCCGAGGGCATTTTGCTCAATCGTACAAATGAAAACGTTCCGCAGATCAAAGAGCTCTACAGCTTTTCGGACCACTCATACCTGAACCCAGCGCTTGTTGAGGGTCTGGTCGACGCCATCGCCGCGCATGAGTCCTCGCTGCTCACCTACGAAAAAGACTATGGTGTGACGTATCGCATTTTGGATGAGCCGCTGCTAGAGGTCGGTTTGGGCACCGCTTTCGATATCAACGATACGCGTGGCATCGACGTCAAGCTTACCCATGCCTACCAAGAAATGCTTGCCGATGGCACCATGGAACGTCTGGTGTCAAAGTACTTTGATGACCCTTCGCCATTTTTGAATATGGAGGGCCTGTCATGATCGATGCGCCCGACCACGCCGCTCAGGAGCGGGGCAATCGTTCGGCGGGGGCATGGCTCCTTGTCGCTCTGCTGGGGATAGCGCTCTCGGTTGTTGCCGGCATGATGAGCTACGGTTATACGACGGCCCAAGCCGAGCAGCGCTTTGCCGACGTTGTCGATTACGTGGCGACGCAGAGCCTTTCCTACGATGCATTTAATAGCGCCTATACGACAGAAACCTGATTCACGTTATGGAGATCGCCGGAGAGACAGCGCGCGATATGGAGCGCGACGGTTCGGTGGATAACGCTACGCTGGAGCAATATGCCGACCAGTTCAACGTGAGCGCACTGATCGTGACGGACGCATCGGGCAATTTGGTGTCCGAGTCCTCGACGGATGGCGTGGGCTACGAGTCGCTCGCTACGTATCTCAAGGAAGCACCCGTGCTGGAGGTGGCAGCCCATCCGCTTAAGTCCTATACCGCCCGCATCACGCTTGCGGATGATTCGGTCGCAGACATTGGCTGCGTGACCCGGCAAGATGACGAGGGCATCGTTGTCGCAGTAAGGCATCAGAGCGCGAAGGCAGTTGCAAGCAATACGCTCAAGCTGCAGAGCCTGCTCGGTGGTTATGAGACCATTGACAGCGGCAATATCGTGATTGAAAGCGATGGCAAGGTCGTTGCGACCAATGCCGTTGAACCCACCATATTGGGCGTATTCGATCTGCCTGCGACGGATGCCTTCATTGTCGACGGTATAAAGGATCGGTGCCCGGCTGGTAAGGTCAGATTGGTCAACGCCAATGGCGAGTGGTATTTGGGCACATTTGGAAAAGCGCGCGGGTTCTACGTGTACACCTATGCCTCGGCGCGGCGCTACTTTGAGGTCGTCGCGGCTGTTGCTGCCGGCGTGCTGGTGCTCTACAGCGGTGTTGTAGCCGTTGTTGTGATGGTGCGTCGCCGCGCTGACCGTCGACGTTTGACGGACTTGCTGCAGAAGGAGCGCGACTATGGCGACAAGCTGGCAAAGGCGGCGCGTGAGGCCTCGTCTGCCAACTCGGCAAAGACGGAGTTTTTGCGCCGCATGAGCCACGATCTGCGCACGCCCATCAACGGCATTCGCGGTATGGTCGAGGTCGGCGATGCCAATGCGGACGATCTGCAAAAGCAGACCGAGTGCCGCTCAAAAATCTGGACGGCATCGGGACTGCTGCTCGACCTTGCCAACGAGGCCCTGGATATGAGTCGTCTGGAGAGCGGGCAGGTCGATCTGGAGCTTGTTCCCACAAACTTGGCGACCCTCAACCACGAGGTGCGCGATATTCTGGAGCGCCAGGCCGAGGAGCGTCTGGTGACAATTATCTGCGACCAGCAGACGCTTAATCATCCCTATGCGCGGGTGAGCGTGACGCACCTCAAGCGCTTGTTGCTCAATATTGCCGGCAATGCCGTCAAGTACAACCGCCAAGGTGGCTATGTTCGCCTGGTGTGCCGCGAGGTGGAGTCAGCGGATGGCGTCCCCGTCTATGAATACACGATCGCCGACAACGGTATTGGCATGAGCGAGGAGTTCCAACAGCACCTCTACGAGCCGTTTTGCCGCGAGGAGCAACAGGTGGAAGGCGCTTCATCGGGAACTGGCCTGGGCGCGCCTATCGCAAAACAGTTGGTCGAGCTTATGGGCGGAACCATGAGCTTTACGAGCGTCTTGGGGCAGGGGACGACGTTTACCATCCGCCTGCCGCTCGAGAAATGCAAGCGCTCCGAGATTCCTCGGGCAGTTCGCGCGGATGCGGGCGATGGCGATACGCTTCAGGGCTTGCGCGTTTTGCTCGTAGAGGATAACGATCTGAATGCCGAGATCGCGCAGTTTACGCTCAGCCGTGCCGGTGCCGTCGTGACGCATGCTAAGGATGGCGAGTCTGCCGTTGAGGCGTTTGCCGCGAGCGCACCGCACGAGTACGACGTGGTGTTGATGGACATCATGATGCCCGGTATCGATGGCCTTGAGGCCACGCGTCGAATTCGAGCACTCGATCGCGAGGATGCCGCGACCACGCCGATTATCGCCGTGAGCGCCAACGCCTTTGCCGACGACCGCAGGCTTTCGCGTGAGGCAGGCATGGACGCGCACCTGAGTAAACCCGTGAGCTCGCAGGAGCTCGTTGAGGCGCTTGCGCACATGGCCGCCGACGCTTCATAAGCATATGGCCCGGTTCCAAGGTGGGTCGGAACCGGGCCATATTGCTATTGATGAGACCTGCTGAGGGGCTTACTTTTCCTGAATCTGCTTACCGCAGAGATGCTCAATCGTAATCTCGTAGAGCTGGACGCCCTTGATGTCTTTGGCGATTTCCTCTTCGACTTCCTCGGCGGAAGGGTAGTACTTAAGGGCGAGCTGGCGGACTTTGTCTTCGATAAACGCGGGAGTGTCATTCGCCAAGCGACAGCGGCCAAAGACCACGGTGCTCATAACGTAGGGAGCCCAGTCACCGTCCTTGTACCACTCGTTGCCGTAAACGGTAAAGCAGACCTTGTCATCGCGCTTGAGTGAATCGACCTTGTGGCCGGCTTTGGCGCCATGGAAATAAATCTTGTCGTGCTCGGCGTCAAAGAAGTAGTTGACGGGAATGGCATAGGGGTAGCCATCGTCGCCGTTGACGGCAAAGACGCCGCGCTTGCAGGTGGCGAGCAACTTGCGCGCTTCCTCGTCAGTGATGGCGCGTTTCTTTCGACGTAAGGGCCTAAACATCATTGGCTTCCTTTCTGGTCGTGCGTGGTGGTTGAGCACAAACTATAGCGAAACGGATCCGTTTTTCTTGATGCGGGCGAGTATGTTTTTGAGCTTGTTAAAGTCGAGCGGTTTGGACAGATGGGCGTTCATGCCGGCGTCGTGTGCCGCCTTGGCGTCCTCGGCAAAGGCATTGGCGGTGAGCGCGATGATGGGGATATCGGCTGCATCGACCTTCCCGCTCAGACGAATCGCGCGGGTTGCCTCGTAGCCGTCCATGTCCGGCATCATAATGTCCATCAGGATCGCATCGAAGCTGCCGGCGGGACGGCCAACGTATAGGTCGACCGTTTCGTTGCCGTTGACGGCGCGAGTTACGACGATGCCTTCGCTTTCGAGCAGAGCCTGGGCAATCTCGGCATTGAGCTCGTTATCTTCTGCCAAAAGGACGTTCATGCCGGCAAGCGAGCAGCTGTTTGCCTGGCTGTCCGCACGTTCTTTTGCCTGAGGGTTCTTGTCGATATCGAGCGGAATCTGGACGTTGAACGTACTCCCCACGCCAACCTCACTCGAAATCTCAATCGTGCCGCCCATCAGTTCAATAAGCGACTTGACGATTGGCATGCCCATGCCGGTTCCTTGGAACTTGCTGCGCGCATCGTCACCTTCTTGGGCAAACGGCTCATAGATATGCTTTAAAAACTTGGGAGTCATGCCAATGCCGGTATCCGAAACGCTAAGGCAAAAGAGCGCGCGCCCGTTATCGAGTGGCTTGGTCTTTGAGCTAAAGGTGACGGAGCCGCCGTGCTTGTTGTACTTAATGCTGTTGTCTAACAGGTTGATCATGATCTGTCGGATATGGGTGGGACTGCCGATCATGTATGGCCCCGTGGCGTACGGCAGACTATTGTCCTGCATTGTGATGCCGTTACTGGACGCGCGGAGCTTGCACAGCACTAGCGTATCGTCACAGAGCTCTTTGAGGTTAAAAGGCGCATGCTCCAGTGTTAGCTTGCGGTCTTCGATTTTGCCCATCTCGAGGATGTCGTTGATCAGCGAGAGCAGGTGATTGGCGGCAACGCGCGCCTTGGCACGGCTCTCGCGGGCGACTTGCATATCGCCTTCCTTCAATTCCTCGATCTCGATAAGGCCCAGGATACCGTTGAGCGGCGTACGGATGTCGTGGCTCATGCGCGTGAGGAATGCCGTCTTAGCGGCGTTGGCAGCATCGGCTTTTTTGCGCTCGGTTCGAGCGCGCACGAGCGCCCAGATGAGCAGGACGATGCCGACCGACAACATACCGATGAGGGTAGCTGCAATAGCGGTGCGGTTGCGATAAAGGAATTGAAGCGTGTTGGATTCCTGGGCCGTGTACGACGTGGAGGAGAAATTGCTTGCGGAGAGCGATTCTCCGGCATTGATGATGCCCTTGTTGATGATTCCCAGCAGCTCGGGTTTTCCGCGCGAAATCCAGCACGAGAGCTCACAGGTGTCAGGGAGCTCGGTCGTCTCGCAGTCCTCGAGATCGTAACGGTCACCGATGGTTTTTACGCGTGAACTAGGAGCGACGATGCAGTGCGCCGTTCCCTTCCTGAGGGCGTCGAACGCTTCATCGTCGGATTGGTATTCGGTTACGGTCGCTGTGGGGAACAGACTTTCAAGTGCATTTTTGTTGACAAACGATGATTTGGTACAGGCGATGTTCTGAAGATTTTTGTTCAGGTTGCTGCCGGTGTGGATAGCGGTGAGGGATATGGTTCCCAACGATACCGACTGCACAACGCCTGTTTGCTCGGCAAACCAGTAATCTCGGTATACCGGCAGCGCAACGTCTATGCTTTCCTTTGACAGGGCCTTTGACATCATCTTGTAGCTATCAAAGGCGACGGTTTTGACCGTAATGCCAAATTTATCGTGTAGCGTCGTCGCAAGCGATGCGAGCGAGCCTTCCATTTCGCCGTCTTCGTTCTCGTTGCAGTAGGGGAGTTTGCCCGTAATGTAGCCGAGCGTGATGGTGTTGTCATTTGCTTTGAGCCAGGAACGTTCGGGGCCGTTGAGCGATGATGAACCGCTGTTTTTGACCGAGTAGTTAGATTTGACTTCGTCGATATAGCGTGGGTTGACGCGGGCGATTGCCGACATGGCGGCATTGATGTCGTCCATTAGGTCGGGGCGGCTTTTGGGGACGGCAAAGTAGTAGTCGCTCGAACCAACGTAGAACATGGGCGACGCATCGGGCGACGAAATGGTGTCGTTCATGATGACGGCATCGACTTCGTCGTTTGCGAGCGCGTCAAAGAGCATGGGTCCCCCGTCATACTCCCTGTATGTGCAGGTAATGCCTTCGTTGGCGAGCCACTGCTGGCCAACGAAGGTTTGCATAACGTCGGGGTTGTAGCCGATGGTAAGGCCTTGGAGCGCTTGGGGGTCACCCTTGGTCAGGTCGTCGCGATCGGGCTTGGCGTAGATGTAGTAGCGCTCGGTGCCCTCGGGGTTCGAGGAAAAGAGCAGCTTTTGGGCGCGTTCCTCGGAATAGGAGATGTTGGGCATGAGGTCGATTTCGCCTGCCTCGAGCATGTCCATAAGCTCGGTGAAGGTGCCGGAGACGTATTCGTACCGCCAGCCGGGCGTGTAGTACGACAGGGTCTGGAGGTACTCGTAACCCCATCCCGAGAGACGCTCGCCGGGGGTGCCGTCCTGGAAGCCCTCGTTGTTGACGAGCCAGCCGACGCGGACCGTTTTGACTTGCTGACTAGAGTCATCGGCAAAAGCCTGGACAGGCGCGATAGAACTTAGTACGGCAAGCGCGGCAAGCACAATGGCCAGAGCGCGATATATAACTGAACGAAGGACAGTGGCAGCTCTCACATGCAATCCTAACGAATCGAGACATTACCGCATAAGGATACCAGCTCAGCCTGCCCAGTCGGCAGCTGCACCGCTAAACGCTCCCGCCCGGCAGTCATTGGGGACGTTCTTAAACGACTAGTCATTGGGGACGTTCTTGTTTGACTAGTCATTTAAGAACGTCCCCAATGACTAGTTTCGTTTGCGGGGGAGGCGTGGGACAATACCGAGCGAACGTGATTGGGCGTCTGGGAAAAGGGGTCGCGATGAACAAGTTGAGGACGCTTGCCGACGTGTTGCGCCAGGCTGGCTTTGCGCGCATCACGGGCCTGTTTCTTATCTTCTATCTGCTGTGCTCGACGGCCGTTTGGCTGTCCGAGCCCACGACCCTCACGTTTGGCGATGGCCTGTGGTTTAGCTTTGAGACGGTCTCGACCATCGGCTTTGGTGACATTCCGGCCGAGACACCGGTTGCCCGCGCCATTACCGTCATTCTGAGCGTCATCAGCATCTTCTACATCGCCATGCTCACGGGCGTGGCGGTGAACTACTGCAATACGCTTATCAAGATGCGTCAAAAGGACACCATGGCACGCTTTATGGATGATCTGGAGCATTTGGAAGAGCTCGATCGCGACGAGCTTGCCGATCTTTCGCGTCGCGTGCGCGAGTATCGTCGACGCCAGCGCTAAGACGAACGTCGCGCGCCACAACAGGGGGACTGAATATGCATATCACCGTGTATCTGGGTGCCAGTGCCGGCAATGACCCGGCGTTTCTGCCCGCGGTGCAAGAGCTGGGCAACTGGATTGGCGCCAACGGGCACGCGCTGGTATATGGTGGGTCCAAATCGGGCCTGATGGGTGCGCTCGCCGATAGCGTACTCGAGGCGGGTGGACACGTGACGGGTGTTGAGCCGAGCTTTTTTATCGAGGCCGAGTTTCAACATGACGGTATCGATGACCTCATCGTGACGAGCGATATGGCGGAGCGCAAGGCCAAGATGATTGAGCTCGGCGATGCGTTCATCGCCTTTCCCGGTGGGACGGGCACGCTCGAGGAGATTGCCGAGGTCATGTCCGCGGTGTCGTTGGGGCACCTGAGTGCTCCGTGCATCCTGTATAACCTGGACGGTTACTACAACGACCTCAAGGCGCTGCTCGGGCACATGATTGATAAAGGCCTATCGAGCCCACGGCGCCAGCAGGGCATCTACTTTGCCGACGATTTGCGCGAGATTGCCTCGATTATCAACGGATAAGTCTTGAGCCTGTCCCACTATGGCTCCCAATGGTGCCGTTCGCGGCGTGGATGGTTGCCTCGTTCGGGCAACGCTCGCTCTACAATAAAACGTATCTATGTCGACTTTGACCGCGGGAGGACCCGATGGACAACCTTGCCAAACCCACAAACCGCGCGCTGTTTTTAGTTAGCGTTGCCGTGACCGGTGCGTTCGCAGGTGCCGCGGTCTGGCTGTTCTTTTTTGCGATGGAGCACGGTATCGACTATCTATGGACCGGGATTCCGCACGCGCTGGGCGTCTCTTCGCCCGAGCTTGCCAGCGGCCCGTTTGGCTTTTTGCCGTACCCGTTTTTTGTTTGCCTGCTGGGCGGCCTGTTAATCGGTCTGTACGAAAAGATGACAGGCACCAAGACCGATGACCTCAACCAGGTGATGGCTAAGGTTAAGCAGGGCGGGCGCTATCCGTACGACAACCTGGGCAAGCTTTCGCTCGCGGCATTGCTGCCGCTGCTGTTTGGCGGAAGCATCGGACCGGAGGCCGGCCTGACCGGCGTTATCGCGGGTCTGTGCAGCTGGGTCGGCGACCGCATGCGTCGCTTTGGCGCCGAGTTTAGGGAGCTCACGCTGTTGGGCACTCAGGCCGCGCTGACGGCGCTCTTTACCGCGCCCGTCTTTGGCTTTGTGGCACCGCTTGCCGGTAGCGCCGACGACCAGGGCGAAGACGCCGACGATGAGTCCGCGTCCGGCGAGATCACCATCAAGCTGCCCAAGGCGCAAAAGACGGTGGTCTACGGCATTGCGATTGCCGGCGGTCTGGGTGCCTACCTGCTGCTTGGCCAGCTTGTGGGCGGCGGCATGGGCATGCCCAGGTTCGAGTCCGCCGAGGTGGGCAACCTGGAGCTTGCCTGGCTCATCCCCCTGTCGCTGGTCGGAACAATCTGCGGCTGGCTGTTCTTTGTTTCTGAGCACGCGAGCGAAGCGCTTGCCCATGCAATAGGGGAGCGTCCTGTCGTCAAGGCCATGCTAGCCGGTCTGGCGCTCGCCATCTGCGGCACGGTCCTGCCCTACACCATGTTTGCCGGCGAGACCCAGGCCGACGTGCTCATGGAAACCTATCTGACCATTCCCGCCGGCGTGCTTATCGCGACCGGTCTTGTTAAGGCCATGCTGACGCCCGCCCTCATCAACCTTGGTTGGCGCGGCGGCCACTTCTTCCCGGTTATCTTCTCGGGTGTGAGCCTGGGCTACGGCCTTGCCATCCTAACCGGCGCCGATCCGGTCTTTTGCGTTGCCGTCTGCACGGCATCGACGATGGGTGCGGTCATGCGCCAGCCCGTCATGGTCGTGGGCCTGCTGCTCATGTGCTTCCCGCTCAAAGGCATCATCTGTATGATCATCGCCGCCGTCATCGCTGCCGGTATTCCGCTGCCCAAGCCGCTGCGCAAGTAGTACGGTTTTTCACGAGTCAATTCCAGGGGTACGAGATGATCCTGTACTTTAGCGCGACAGGGAACAGCGAGCATGTGGCGCGTCGCATTGCAGCGGCGACAAGCGACAAAGTTATGTCGATTGAGCGCTTTGATGCCGAAGCCCTTCGCCTTGTTGCGACGGAAGGCCCCTGTCAGCTGGGATTTGTTGCTCCGGTGTATGCCTGGGGTCTGCCGACACCGATGATCGAGTTTTTGAAGACTGCCGACCTGTCGATTGCTGCCGGTACAAAGGGCGGCGAGCGCCCCTATACGTTCTATGTTTCGACGTACGGTTCGACGACCGGTCAATCGGCCAAGTTTGCCCGCGACCTGCTGCACGAGCGTGGGCTCGAGTTAGATGCGGCGATGAGCGTCAAGATGCCCGATACCTGGACGCCTGTTTTCGACCTGTCTGACTCTCAAAAGGTTGAGGGTATCAATAGAGCTGCCGAGGCGCAGATTGATGCCGTGATCGAGGCGGTGCGGGCACGCCGCACGGGCAACATGATGCGCCATCGCGTGCCTCTGTTTGCATCGTGCGCGTATCACGCAATTGGGCTGCCGCGCATGCAACAGACGAGCAAGTTTGCCGTCGATGCCGATCGCTGCATCGGCTGCGGCCTGTGTGCCAAGCGCTGCCCCATGGCGGCGATTGAGATGCGCGATGGCCTTCCCGTCTGGACAAAGCCGGAGTGCGCAGCCTGCCTTCGTTGCCTGCACTGTTGTCCCAAATTTGCCATCTCGCACGGTAAGCGCACGGCATCCCACGGTCAGTACAGGCATCCCAAGCCAGGTGTGAGGATGTAGCGGCTGCTGGCCGCGCCACTTCCAAACTGCGAGCGCTGCAGTGCCCAGGACGATGAGAGCGAGACCGATGGCGCTGCGTCGTGAGAGTTTTTCGTTGAATGCCAGGCGCGCAAATAGTACCGATACGACAATCGATAGTTTGTCGATCTGCACCACGACACTCACCTGGCCTGTGGCGATGGCGTAGTAGCATAGCAGCCACGATGCGCCAGTCGCAATGCCCGATGCCGCGAGAAATACGAGTTCGTAGCGGTCTACGTGCACGGCTTGGCCCATCTTGCCTTTAGCTGCCACGATTGCCCATGCCATAACCAGTACCACACAGGTACGGATTGCCGTGGCCAGGTTGGACTCGACGCCTTCGATGCCAGCCTTGGCAAGGATGGACGTGAGCGCTGCGAACACGGCGGCGCCGAGGGCGTAAGCGAGCCAGGTTCGGTCTTGCTGCTGCTCGGGTCCGGCAGACTGCTTCTTCTCGATCATTAAAAACGTGCCGAGGGTGATGACAGCGGTTCCCACGAGCTTAACCGCAAGGTTGCTCGTCTCGCCAAAAAGCACGATGGCGATCAGTGCAGCGAGTACGGTGCTCATCTTGTCGACCGGTATGACCTTATTGACGTCTCCGATGCCCAACGCCTTAAAGTAACAGATCCACGAAGCACCGGTAGCGAGTCCCGAGAGGACGAGAAAGAGCCAAGATCTGGGTTCGATGCTGCCGATGGTTCCAATGGATCCAGAAATGCCCGCCATTGCCCAGGCGAAAACGAGCACCACGCAGGTGCGAATGGCCGTCGCGACATCGGAGTCGGTCTGCTTGATGCCGCATTTGGCCAGGACAGATGTGACGCCGGCAAAGAAAGCCGACACAAATGCTGCTGCGACCCACGACACGGGTGAAATGCCTCCCCAAAGAACGACCGCGCCAGATTTACGGCGCTCGTCCGATGATACCGTCCCGCCATGAAGCTTTGATATCGCTGTGGTGAGACAGGGGCCATAGTTCGAGAGGGCATTTGGTTAAGGCTCGAATCGAAGGTGAATGGTTTTCCGCGAAGTGAACGAGTAAATCTGGACCCCTGGAACATGCACACTTTTTTCGAACAAAACTGCAGGATTCTTAGACAAAAACCGCAGGAATTGAGTCCTTAAAAATGTCGATGCTACAGGGCACTGTTTTTACTCGTTCACTTCTCGGAAAAGTATTCACCTTCGATATGCTGACGGTGTCTTTTTGGTTGCCAAGAACTAGACGGCCTGCCGTGAAGGGCGGTGGTGACGCTATGCCGCCTCGTTTCATTGAAAAAATAAGCGGGGTACCACCTAAGCTTTTTTAGCCGTCGATTACAGATCGCGTGCTCGATAAACCTTGGTGCTGACGGTGTAGCTGATTGCACATAGCGCGAGGGCAAGTGTGGCGATGCCTGCACACAGACAGCCAAGGACGGCGGGATCGGGATTCGCTCCGGCTATCGACATGAGCCAGTTGCTGATGGGGTTGGAGGAGCTCAGCGTGGCCATGGTGCCGCAGCCAAGCAGGGCAAACAGGCCAACGGATAGGCGCAGCGCCTCCATGTGTCCAAATCGAAAGAACAGCGGCTGCGCCAAAAACACCATCATGAGGGAGATGAGCATCGATGCTGCCGAGGCGATTGCGATTTCAAAGGCCGTCTGTCCCGTCGAAGGAATGCCCGCGCTGTTGAAGAGCGGGAAGGAGACGATGCTCAGAAGCGCGGCGGCGCACGCCATGACAGCCGAGAAGACAATGATGCTCAGGTAGCGTGCGCAGATGATGTCTTTGCGCGAGAAGGGCAGCGTTGCCCGATATCGCTCCCAACCGTTTTGATTGTCGAAACCGGCCAGTGAGTTCATGAATATGATGGGCGACATGGCACTGACGGCGCAAGCGCCGGCGCTCATACCGGAATCGCCATCCGACGCGTTGGCGAGCGTCAGCACGACGAACATGAACAGGCCGACACCCGCGATGCTCGGGACAAGTGAGCGAACGATGGCGAGCTCGGACATAAAGGCGCGTTTCATTTCGAAGCCCCTTTCAGCATGAGGCGCAGATAGTCATCAATGGTTGCCCGATCGCAGGGAATCTCGGGAAAGGCCTCGAGCGTTTCGCGACGGTTGGGCACGAGCACGTCCACGCTATAGGCGTGGTGGACGGCACAGGCGCCTTCGACGCAAGCCATAAGCTCGGCAGCCTGCGATTGGGTGCAGTGGGCGATGCCGGCACGGTCGGTAATGTCCTCGCGCGGCAGGTCAAACACAATCGAACCGTTATCGATGCAGATGACGCGATCAGCGGTGCGATCGAGGTCGGACGTAATGTGGCTCGAGAGCAGCACGCTGTGCTGGCCGTCGCCGACAAAGGCAAGCAGCTCATCAAGCAGCTCCTCGCGTGCCATGGGATCGAGGCCCGCGGTGGCTTCGTCCAAAACGAGCAGCTTGGCATTGTGGCTGAGCGCGCAGGCAAGCTGCAGCTTCATGCCCATGCCGCGGGAGAGGTCTTTGACCTTTGTCTTGGGATCGAGTCCAAATCGGTTGATGAATTCGGCGAACGTTTCGCGGTCCCACGTGGGGTACGCCGGGCCTACGAGCGACTCGATCTGGCCCACCTTGAGCGTGGAGGGGAAGGGGCACGTGTCCAGGACAAGACCGACGCGGGAGCGTAGATGGCGTTGCAACTCATCGGGCGCGTCGGCGCCACAGTGCTGCCCAAACAGGTGCACTTCGCCGGCGTCGAGCTTTATAAGCCCGAGAGCAGCTCGAATCGTCGTTGTTTTGCCAGCACCGTTGGCACCAACAAAGCCGACGATCTGGCCAGGCTCCACGGCAAGCGTGACGTCGCGCAGTGAAAAGCGGTCGCTCACACGGCGTGAGATACCTTTGAGTTCAAAAGGTTTTGCATGGCATAGCCTTTCTTGCAGATGGCTACTGCATAGTTTCGGGGGCTACCAGGTCGAGCATCTCGTGCAGTTTGTCGCGCGTGACGCCCAAGGCTTCGGCTTGGCTTGCCGCTTTCGCAAGCAGATCTTCGATATGGCAGAGCTGGTTTTCGCGCAAGAGCTCCTGGTTGTCCTCGGTGACAAAACAGCCCTTGCCCTGCACGGTGCAGATAAACCCGAGCTGCTCCAGGTCGGCGTAGGCGCGCTTGGTGGTGATGACGCTCACGCCAAGATCGCTCGCGAGTGCACGGATGCTGGGGAGTTTTGCTCCCGCGGCGAGCGTGCCCGAAAGGATCTGAGCTTTGACTTGCGAGGCTATTTGCTCGTAGATGGGTTTGTCGCTCGAATTGGATAGGATGATGTCCACAGCGGCTCCTTAGCTGTTGGGCTACACGTGTATATAACCGGTAAACACAGTATATATACACTATGCACAGTTATGCAAGAGGTAAATACGGATTGTCCGCTCGTTCATTCATCTCAATCTGTAACATCTGGAACCGATTTGGACGGCTACCTGTTACAGATTGAGATTTTGCTGGCGGGCCCCACCTGGTTGTCTCAATTTGTAACAACTGGAGAAGATTTTGGCTGCTAGATGTTACAGATCGAGACATTGGCCACCCGTCTATCCTTATATCTCAATCTGTAACAGATGGACCCGTTTTGAGTGGCTAGATGTTACAGATTGAGATCTTTCTGGGACGCCCACCTGTTTGTCTAAATCTGTAACAGGAAGAGGTTCAAAAACCGTCTAGATGTTACAGATCGAGACAAACTGCTGCGGAGTGTCGCCATCGACTGCTAACCAGGCCCCAACTGATGAATTTGTCCTGATAGGTGCCCTATGGCGGGATTTCGCGGCTACAATAGTGCGGTTACAACGACGTAATGCACTCAATGCAAGAAAGGATCCGCATGGCAAGCCTGTCGGATGAAATCTCGTCGCGCCGCACATTCGCGATCATCAGCCACCCGGACGCCGGTAAGACCACACTTACCGAGAAGCTGCTGCTCTATACCGGCAGCATCCAGACTGCCGGCTCGGTCAAGGGCAAGAGCTCGGCCAAGCATGCCGTCTCGGACTGGATGGACATCGAGAAGGAGCGCGGCATTTCCGTCACCTCCTCGGTGCTGCAGTTCACTTACAACGGCGCCTGCGTCAACATCCTCGATACCCCCGGTCACCAGGACTTTTCGGAGGATACCTACCGTACCCTTATGGCCGCTGACGCCGCAGTCATGGTCATCGACGGCGCCAAGGGCGTCGAGGCCCAGACCAAGAAGCTCTTTAAGGTCTGTACGCTGCGCCATATTCCCATCTTCACCTTTGTGAACAAGCTCGACCACGAGGCTCGCGATCCGTTTGAGCTCATGGAAGAGATCGAGAACGTTCTGGGCATCAATACGTATCCTATGAACTGGCCGATCGGCAGCGGCCGCAACTTCCGCGGCGTGTTCGATCGTCAGACCCGTCGCGTCATTGCCTTTGAGGGCGACGGCCACGCCAACGCCACCAAGAAGGTCGCCGAGGTCGAGGCCGAGCTGGGCGATCCTTCCATGGATGAGCTCATCGGCGAGGAGAACCATAAGAACCTGATGGACGACATCGAGTTGCTCGATGGCGCTGGCGACGAGCTCGACTTGGATGCCGTGGCCTGCGGCAAGCTGAGCCCGGCGTTCTTTGGCTCGGCGCTCACCAACTTTGGCGTGGAGCCCTTCCTCAAGGAGTTCCTGCGTCTGGCCCCGACGCCGCGCGCCTATACCGATACGCTCACCAGCGAGCCGGTCGATCCCTGCCGCGACGACTTTAGCGGCTTTGTGTTTAAGATCCAGGCCAACATGGACAAGAACCACCGTGACCGCATCGCCTTTGTACGCATTTGCTCGGGCAAGTTCGAGCGCGGCATGGACGCCTTCCACGTGCAGGGCAACCGCAAGCTCAAGCTTGCTACGGGCACGTCGATGATGGCCGATGACCGCGCCATCGTGGACGAGGCGTACGCGGGTGATATCGTGGGCCTGTTCGATCCGGGTATCTTTAGCATCGGCGACACCGTGTGCTCCGGCAAGCGCCACGTGCAGTATCCGCAGATCCCGACGTTTGCCCCTGAGATGTTCGCTCGCATTACGCAGGTCGATACGCTCAAGCGCAAGCAGTTCGTCAAGGGCATGGAGGAGCTTGCCCAAGAGGGTGCCATCCAGATCTTCCGCGAGCTGGGTGCCGGCATGGAGAGCGTCATCGTGGGCGTGGTCGGCGTGCTTCAGTTTGAGGTACTCGAGCGTCGCCTCAAGGCCGAGTACCGTGTTGAGGTTCGTCGCCAGCCGCTGCCCTATACGGACATCCGCTGGATCCAGAACGACCCCGACACTATTGATATCCCGGGCCTTTCGCTCACGCGCGACACGCTGCGCGTCGAGGACATGCGCGGCGGCAAGCTGCTGCTGTTCACGAGCCCGTGGAACGTGGATTGGGCAACCGACCACAACCCCGACCTGATCCTGTCGGAGTTTGGCAACGTAGCCTTTTAACGTATCGGCGCGGTGGCCCTGCGGGGTTGCCGCGCCGTTTGCTTGCCTTATGCCGTGTGAGCGGCTATTATACCCACCGTCGTCTCAAGACCGGGGCGTCCGAGCAGTTCGGGTCCGATATCCTGCTCGTTAAACCTAAAACCAAAGGAGTACATAATGATCAAGAAGGTCATGGAGGACTATAAGGTCCTGTTGCGGAGCATTCCCGCGGCAACGGTTTCGCTGTTTTTCGTGAGCGTCATCATGATGAACCTGCTGGCCAACAAAGAGCTTATCAGCCTGCCGTATCTGGCGCTCGATTGCGGCTTTGTGGTGAGCTGGGTTTCGTTTTTGTGCCAGGACATGATCTGCAAGCGCTTTGGCGCCAAGGCATCCATCAAAATCTCTATCCTCGCGCTGCTGGTCAACCTGGCCGTGAGCCTGTGCTTTTGGGCATGCTCGCTCACGCCCGGCATGTGGGGCGCCTACTACGACACCGGCATGATCGAGGTCAACACCGCCCTTAACGCCACTATCGGCGGCACCTGGTACGTGGTGCTGGGCTCTTCGCTGGCAATGCTCGTTTCTGCCGTGGTTAACTCGACGCTCAACCAGTCGCTCGGCCGTATGCTCAAAAAGAATAACTTTGCGAGCTTTGCCTTCCGCTCCTATGTGTCCACGGGCGTTGGCCAGTTTATCGACAACCTGGTCTTTGCCATTGTGGTAAGCCACACGTTCTTTGGTTGGACCTGGGTGCAGGTCCTTATGTGCTCGCTGACGGGTGCCATCGCCGAACTGCTGTGCGAGGTCTTCCTGAGCCCCGTGGGCTACAAGGTCGTGCGCGGCTGGGAGCGCGAGAACGTGGGCTCCGAGTATCTCGAGCGCCACGCAACCGCCTAAGGAGCAAGTATGCGGGTTTTGATCACGGGCGCTTCGGGCGGTATCGGAGCCGCATGCGTGCAGGGTTTTTTGGACGAGGGCCACGAGGTCGTGGGCTTTGATCTGCTGCCGGCGGCGATCGAACACGAGCGCTATCGCCATCTGATTGTTGATGTCCGCGAGCCGGACGCGTTTCCAGGCGACCTTGAGCCTCAGGTGATCGTGAACGTTGCCGGTACGCAGGATTCGGCGGACGACATCGCCGCCAACCTGCGTGGCACCATCAACGTGACCGAGCGCTACGCCTTTGTGGGGGAGGGGCTTGCCGCCAAGCCGGCACCGGCTATCAAATCCGTGGTCAATGTGGGGTCGGCGAGTGGGCATACGGGATCGGAGTTTCCCGCCTATGCCGCCAGCAAGGGCGGCGTTATCGCCTACACCAAGAACCTTGCAAACCGTCTGGCGCCGCAGGCCATCGCCAACAGTGTGGACCCGGGCGGCGTTATCACGCCGCTCAACCGTTGCGTGATGGAAGACGAGCACCTGTGGAACCAGATTATGGAGCTCACGCCGCTTAAACGCTGGGCCACCGCCCAGGAGATCGCCGAGTGGATCTACTTTGTGGGCGTGACCAACCGGTTTATGACCGGGCAGAGCCTGTTGATCGATGGCGGCGAGGCCGGCCGCACACAATTTATTTGGCCCGAATAGGAAACGCGCCCGATGGGAAGCCTTCGGGCGCGTTTTTGATGTATCGATTTTTAGCCGAGGCAAGTCCAGTTGACGGGGGTCGAGCCGTGCTGTTCGAGTAGCCGATTGGCTGCCGAGAAGGGGCGCGACCCCATGAAAGCGGGGAGTTCTGCCGTGGCACGGTTGGCCGAAAGCGGTGAGGGGTGCGTGGAGGCCAGGCAGAACTTGCCGGCTGCCTTGCCCGCGCCGGTCGCGGCGAGCTTGCCTTCGACCATCTGTTGGGCAAAGCGGCCCCATGCCAAAAAGACGACCGGCTGGGGCAGCTGGCAGCAGCGTTCGATAACGTAGTCGGTGAGCGTGCTCCAGCCTAGTTTGGCGTGCGAGTTCGCGGCGTGTTCGCGCACGGTGAGCGTAGTGTTGAGAAGCAGGACGCCCTGTTGTGCCCATGGCGTTAGATCTCCTGTGGCGGGAATAGGGCAGTCCAGATCGGCATTGAGTTCCTTGTAGATGTTGCGCAGGCTCGGCGGCAACTTGGTTTGCGTCGCGGGGACCGAGAACGACAGCCCCATGGCCTGGTTGGGTCCGTGATAGGGGTCTTGACCCAAGATGACAACCTTGACCTGGTCGGCCGGCGTGTAGGCGAGGGCATTGAGGATGTCGTCTTGTGCCGGGTAGATGGTTTGCTCGGCACGCAAAAGGGCGATGCGCTCGAGCAGCTGGTTCGTAGTGTCACGTACCGGCTGCGGCGCATCGCCCAACCAAGTTGCTATGTTGCGGTCGCGGATCGCGGCGTCCATGGGGCTCCTTTATGGCAGATGCTCTGTTGGCATCTATTGTAAAGGCGCACCGGTTGCCTTTATGCCACGGCTGTATGAAGAGTGGGGTCTACGAGACGTGCTCGGGCGCTCCTGCCATGCGAGCCTGTTCATGTGCGCGGAGGCGCGGAAGCTCGACGGTTGCCACCATGACGCCGGTGAGGATGAGGGCGGCGCCAAAGAAGGCGATGGGGCTCAGGACCTCGCCAACCAAGAAGAACGAAAAGACAGCGGAGCAGACCGGCTCAAGCGAGAAGGCGAAGCCGGTGGTCTCGGCGGGCACGTGGGGCTGCACGAGCGTCTGGGTGATAAAGCCATAGGCAGAGCAGATGAGTGCGAGGGCAACGACGACCACGATCTCGCTGGGCGTACTGGGAAGTGTGAAACCTCCAAAGACGCATGCGGCGATGCCCGAGAACAAGCCGCCGAAGCCCAGCTGCCAAACGCCCAGAGCAAGTGGATCGACTTCTTCGACAAAGCGCTTGGCCACGATAATGTGGCTGGCATAGATAAAGGCCGAGAGCAGCATGATGAGCGCGCCCGGGTTCAGGCTGGTAAAGTCTGCGCCCGAGAGCAGCAACATACCGCAGGTGACGATGGCGGTGCCGACGAGCACTTTGCGCTCGGGGGCGCGACGCAGCAGGGCGGCGTTGGCAAACGGCACGATTACGACCGTCAGGCTCTGCAAAAAGCCGGCGGTGGAGGCGGAGGTGAGGCTGGAGCCCAGGCACATGCAGGTGAGCTCGGTTGCCATGATGGCACCGATGATGGCGGCACGGACCATAAGGTCGCGGTTGATGCGCAACGCGTGCTTGTGGAAGAGCAGCAGGCAGACCACAAAGGCGATGATGCAGCGTAGCGCGACGATGCTCGTGGCGTTCATGCTGTCCATGCCGATCTTCATAAGGGGGTACGAAAAGCCCCATGCGACGGGAACGGAAAATGAGAGCGCGATTGCTTTTTTGCGATCCATGGGACTCCTTTTGTTACAGAACGGTTTCGTAAAAAGGATTCTGCTCCCAGATATTGATGTAGTAAAGCGAATGTATCTTCAGTATGATTAAGAAACGCTAATGTTGGCAGAAAAAGCGCTGGCAAAACGTTTTACGGCTGCATTGATGTGGAGGCACGATGGCATCGCGGTATCAGATTGTTTGTATGGTGGTCGATTGCGGCAGCCTGAAACGCGCGGCGGACGAGTTGGGCTATACGCAAAGTGCGGTGAGTCAGGCCGTCAAGGCGCTCGAGCGCGAGCTGGGCACCACGCTTATCGAGCGCGGTAAGCAGGGCGTTTCGCTTACGCGCGACGGTAAACAATATCTGCCGTACCTGCGCCAGATTGTGACCGCCGAGGCCGAGCTCGAGGGCAAGCGCCAGGAACTGCTGGGGCTTTCGTCGACCGATATTCGCATTGCGACGTTTACCAACGTGAGTCGTACCGTGCTGCCGCGCGTGATCCGCGACTTTGGTGCGCTGCACCCGGGCGTGCACTTTACCCTCAAACAGGGCGATTACACGCGCAACGCCCAGTGGGTGCACGATGGTGTGGTTGATTTTTGCTTTACGGCGCGCGGATTTACCGCTGGGCTCGAGAAACGCGTGGTCTATCACGACGAGTTGGTGGCATTGTTGCCGGCCGCGCATCCGCTGACGGCAAAGGAAAAGGTGACACTCGCCGACCTGGCGTCCGAGCCGTTTGTGCTGCTGGATGAGGGCGAACAGAGCCTGGTGCTCGATGCATTTGCGGCGCATGGGCTGTCGCCGCATGTGACGAGTGAGGTGACCGACGACTACACCATCATGGCGATGGTGGAGGAGGGCCTAGGCGTGAGCATGCTATATCGCCGTACCGTTGAGGGCATGCGGGCCGATATTCGCGTACGTCCCATCGTGCATGCTCCCTCGCGCGACGTAGTGGCGGCCTGGCGCAGCTGGGACACCATGCCCATCGCCACCAGGCGCTTTATCGACTATATGAGCTCGCATATTGTCAATTAATGATTGGCGTGGCGTTGAGTGCGGTGTTTAGCGGGCTGTCGCTTTGGCTTGGGTGGCGCGATAGGTGCGTGCCGGGTGGCAGAGTAGTACCGCCACGACCATAAAGAACGCCGTGGTGCCCAGGCTGATGGGGTAGACCATCATGATGTTCGCAAAGGTGCGGAAGTGCGGGAACACGCAGAACACCCAATAGAAGCGGATGCCGCAGACGCAGATCATGGTGATGAGGGCGGGCGTGAGCGAGATGCCAAAGCCGCGCAGGTAGCCGGACATGTTTTCGTAGAACATGCTAAAGGCGTACGCCGGGAAGATCGAACACACGCGGATATAGCCGATCGAGACAATGTTGGGATCGCTGTTGAACAGCGACAAGATCTCGCGCCCCAGACCGACAATAACGATAATCGTGGTGAGCGCGACGATACCGCCTTCGACTAGGCAGACCTTGAGCGTCTTGGTGCAACGGTCGATCTGGCGGGCACCGTGGTTTTGTCCCACAAAGGTGGTGCAAGCCTGGCTAAAGCTGTTGAGCAGGTTGTAGCATACGTACTCCAGGCTCATGGCGGCGCTCGATGCGGCCATGACCTCGGTGCCCAGACTGTTGATGGCGGACTGGATGATGATGTTGGCGACGGCAAAGACGGCGCTTTGGATGCCGGCGGGCAGGCCGATCTTGACGATGCGCTTGAGGGCGACGGGGTCGATAGCCAGGTCGCGCGGGGTGACGCGGACGACGGAGTCGGTCTTGAGCAGGCGAATAAAGAGCGTAGCGGCGCTGACGGTGTAGGCGATGGCGGTGGCGATGGCGACGCCCGCGACGCCCCAGTGGAGTACGGGGACAAAGATGAGGTCCAGGCCAATGTTGAGGACGGTGGACACGGCAAGCGCCTGCAGCGGCATGCGGGTGATGCCGACGGAGCGGAAGATCGCGGCCTCAAAGTTGTAGAGCAAAATCGAGGGCATGCTGAGCAAAAAGACGCGCAGGTAGAGCGAAGCGAGCGGCATGGTTTCGGCGGGAACGTTGAGCGCGGCGAGCATGGGCTCGGCAAAGATCTCGCCCAGCGCGATGACGACAAAGCCCACGAGCGCCATTAAAATCGAGGTATGGACGGCGCGTTTGACCATGTTCTGATCGTTGCGGCCGATAGCGTTGGCAATGACCACGTTGGAGCCAAGCGACATGCCAATAAACAGGTTGAGCATAAGACTGGTAAGCGGAACATTGGAGCCGACCGCCGCCATGGCGAGGGTTCCCTGGTCGCCCGAGAAGTTACCGATGATGACCGTGGCGATGAGGTTCGACAGCTGCTCCAAGATGCTCGTGGCGGCCACGGGGAAGGCGAACAGGGGAATATTGCGCCACAGCGAGCCGGTGGTCATGTCAATGTGCTTAGATACGGTGTCAGCCATACGCTCTCAATCTCTAATATGCTCTTTCGTGCTTATTTGCGCAGATGATGATACTCCTAATGCAACCAGTCGGCACTTAGGGACGTTCCTTTTCTGTCGGCAGCTGGGGACACTCCTTGTAGTCATTGGGGACGTCCTTAAACGACTAGTCATTCAAGAACGTCCCCAATGACTAGGTGGGAAAGGCGTGCGACAATGGTGGGCGTTGTGTTGTTCGCGCTAAGGAGTTGCCATGTTGTTGTGTCCTGTTTGCCATGAGCCGTTGGTGGACAATGAACGCGGGGCCGCATGTGCGGACGGACACCGGTTTGACCGTGCGCGCGAGGGTTATCTGTATCTTCTGCGTTCGTCCAAGAGCGGCGACTCCATGGGTGACCCCAAGTCGCAGGCGCGCAGCCGTCGTGACTTTTTGAACCGTGGATACTACGCGCCGTTGCGCGATGCGATGGTCGAGCTGGTGCGCGAACGAGCTCAGCGGTGCGCGGCTACGTCGGACAAGCCGCTGGCCTTGCTCGATATTTGCTGCGGCGAGGGCTATTACACGAGTGCCATGGGCGCGGTGCCGGGCGTAGACGCTTACGGGTTCGACTTGGGCAAAGAGATGGTGCGCCTGGCCGCCAAGCGCGGCGATGCGACCTATTTTGTGGCCAACATGAAGGATATCCCCGTGGCCGATGGCGCCTTCGATATGGTGACCGAGCTCTTTGCTCCCTTTAACGAGCGCGAGTTTGCCCGCGTGCTGGCGCCCGAGGGCTCGCTCTACACCGTCGTGCCAGGTGCACGTCATCTGTTTGGGCTTAAGGAGGTACTCTACGACACACCGTACCTTAACGATGAGAAGTTGCCGAAGACCACCGAGTTCGAGTTGGTCGGAACGCAGCGGGTGTCTGCGAATATTACGCTTCAGACCCAGGCCGATATCGAGGCGGTGTTCCAGATGACGCCGTACTACTACCGTACGCGCCCTGCCGACAAAGAGCGCCTGGCAAATTTGGACACCCTTCAAACCGACATCGACTTCATCATCGCTGAGTACCGCCACAGCTAACAACCTACCAAAAAGGGACAGGTTTATTTTGGCAGGTTTTATCTAGGCAAACGTAAAGGGCCGACCGCGGAGATGCGCGATCGGCCCTTTTTAGTTGCTTGGCTGCAGAGGTTATGAGAAGCGAGCGCTTATAGGCGGTCCTTGTTCTCGGCCTTAACGGCGTGTGCCTGCTGAACAAAGAACAGGTCGTAGACCACAATGACAAAGGCGACGATATTGACGGAGCTGCCGCCGAGCGCGGGAAGCGTGAGCACGGCCTGCGCGATCGTGGCGATTACGGCAACGATGCCGAGCTTAAACGCACCATCCACCTGCGAAGGCTTGTTGGCGCCCTTAATGCCCGCAACACCTGCGGCAAGGTCGACAACTCCCTTGGCGACAAGCACGATCGCGGCGAGCATGGCGTTCGATCCGTAGGTGGACTCGAGCTTACCGGTCGCGATACCGGCGATTCCGATGACGAGACTGGCGATGCCCAGAACAAAATAAATCAGGGCAAGGATTTTGAGTGTCTTGCGCGCGGCGCTCATGGCTGGTCCTTTCGATGCGGGCGCGGAGAATCTGTCGCACCCAGGTTGTGGCACATATCGTGAAGCACATTGTAGTTCAACGGGGCGATGCATGTGCCTGAAAGCGCTTTGAGCCCGCGCAGCCCAACCCAACCTTTCAAAAAGGAAAGCTGGGCGTAAGGCAAATCGATGGCAGCTCATGTGCGGCGCTGCGATGATGGGGCCATGGTAAGAGCTGGACCGAAGGAGGAGCCATGATGTACGGAACAGGGCAAGTGCGTGAGCCGCGGTCGTTGGGAAGGCGCATGGGTGATTCTGTGATCGCTGCCGTGTGCACGGGATTGATGGCGGTGCTTTGCATTGGGATGCTGTGGGCCATGTCGCATGTGGGACAATAGCGGACGGTTGGGTGCTGAAATGAGCGGCGCTCGCGTATTCGTTTTGCTTGCTAAGGAGTACTCATGGGCGTCGTCGATCCCTTTTCTGTTGCTCGTGCCGCGGGGCTTGAGCTGACCGGGAAGTCCGAGGGCCTCACGCTCACCGACGGCACGATGGAGCTTCGTGCCGATTTCGCCCGCATGCTTCCGCGGCTCAAACAGGGCCGTCTGCAGCAAGAGCTACTGGTGAAGGCTGCGCGCACAAAAGGCATCGAGCAACCATGGGCGATTGATGCCACGGCAGGCTTTGGCGAGGATTCGCTGCTGTTGGCGGCTGCGGGCTTTATCGTCGATCTGTATGAGCAGGATTGTGTGATTGCGGCGCTCCTCAAGGATGCCTTGGATCGCGCGGCAGATGATCCGGCGCTTGCGACTGCCGTGGCGCGCATGCGCTTGCATGCGGGCGAGGACAGCATTGCCGGCCTTCGCCATACAGCTGAGCTGATCGGGCGGGGCGAGCTTGCCGCCCCCGACGTGGTGTATCTGGACCCCATGTTTCCCGAGCGCACCAAGAGCGCGGCGGTTAAAAAGAAGTTCCAACTCTTGCACCATCTGGAACAGCCATGTACCGATGAGGAATCGCTGGTCAAGGCGGCGCTTGCTGTGCATCCGCGCAAGGTCGTTATCAAACGACCGGTGAAGGGGCCACTGCTTGCCGGCGTTAAGCCGAGCTATCAGCTTGCGGGCAAGGCCGTTCGTTACGATGTTTTGGTGCCGCCGCGCCCGTAGCTTGCGTACGATGGCTGACACTCCGTCAATGCCGTGCCGATGCGGCGCCTATTTCCAAGGGTGCGACGTCAGGTGCCATCCACCGCAGTATTCGCATTTGTAACAGGCCAAACCGCGCCGTCCGCGGTTTTCGCAGTCGGCCATAACGGCCTCGGCCTCGGCGCGTGTGTCGTAACGGTTTTTGCGCTCGCACGACTTGTAGCGCCAGGCCTCATCGCGCTCGGCGTCCAGGGCGTCGCGGCGCTCGTCCTCGCGCGCAAACAGGTCGCTCATATCGCCGCCGGTGGCAGCGCCCAAAAACTCGCTTTTTGCCTTTGACCAGGCGGCTCGCTTTTTGCTTCCCATCTGCTGCGCGCCCCTCTCCAAACGTTGGTATCATTGCTCAATCAAAGTGATACCAATAAACGTGAGGTTGCCGCGTGATGATCAGAAAAACCCTCGATACCGACATTCCCGCCGTCATGGCTATCTATGACGCGGCCCGCGCCTTTATGCGCGCGCATGGCAACGCCACGCAGTGGCCCGAGGGCACGCCTTCTGCCGAGCAGCTGGCTGCCGATATCGCTGCCGGTGGCAGCTATGTGTGCGAAGTCGACGGCCGCGTAGTGGCGACGTTTGCCTTTTTGCCGGGCCCGGACGAGTGCTATGACGTAATTGAGGACGGCCAATGGCGTAGCGACGCTCCATACGCCGTGCTGCACCGTGTGGCGTCCGATGGCACCGTGCACGGTATCGCGGCTGCGATGTTTGCCTTTGCCAAGGAGCGTGCCGATCACCTGCGCATCGATACGCACCAGGATAACCTGCCCATGCAGGGCGCGAGTATTAAGGCGGGATTCGAGCGTGCCGGCGTCGTGTATGTGTCGGACGGCACGCCGCGCGTCGCGTTCGATTGGCTGCGCGAGGCATAAGAGCGAGGGCGCGCATCAACAATTCATGCGAACGAAAATGGCCTCGGGTGGGGCTATTTTCGTCCGCCGCGCTGTTTTGCAAGCCGGCTTTCGCAAGGCGCGAACCTACGAAAATCGCCGCGCGGCAACGCGGGGCGATGAGCTCGGTCGGGGGATAGGGCCCGCTTCGCCCGCCGGCCCGTAAATTGTATCATCCAGTGTGGAACGAGGGTGCCCGTTGCCGCGTGCGATGGGCTTGCAATAAGAGGAGAGCCATGTCGAAGCAAGCGGTCGTTGGAATCTTGGCGCATGTCGATGCCGGCAAGACCACGCTGGCCGAGGCCATGCTGTTTAACGCGGGCCGCATTCGCAAGCGCGGCCGTGTGGACGATGGCGATTCGCATCTGGACACGAATGCGATCGAGCGCGAGCGCGGTATCACGATCTTCTCGTCACAGGCTGTGCTCGACCACGGTGAAACCCACGTCATGCTCGTGGATGCGCCGGGGCATGTCGATTTTTCTGCCGAGGCGGAGCGCACACTGCGTGCCCTGGACTACGCGATTTTAGTCGTGGGTGCCAACGATGGCGTGCAGGGGCACACCGAAACCCTGTGGCGCCTGCTTGCGCGCTATGACATTCCGACGTTCATCTTCATCAACAAAATCGATTTGGAGAATCCCGGCCGCGATGTTTTACTGGCACAGCTGGGGCAGCGTCTCTCCGAGGGCTGTCTGGACGCCAACGAACTGCTGGTGGGTGGGGCCGTTCAGGAGGATGCTGCCGCATTGGACGAGGCGGCGCTCGAGGAGTTTCTTGAGGTGGGTGAGCTTTCCGTCGCAACGCTGTCGCGCATGGTTGCCGAGCGCAAATTGTTTCCCTGCTTTGCGGGCTCGGCGCTCAAGGACCAAGGCGTGGACGAGCTGCTGGATGGCATATGTGCGCTGATGCGCGAGCGAACATGGCCCCAGGAGTTCGCCGCGCGTGTCTACCGCGTGAGTCGTGGAGACCGTGGCGAGCGTCTTGCCTGGGTCAAGGTGACGGGCGGTGTACTGCGTGCAAAGCAAGTTGTCGAGGGATGCTCTGGCGCCTCCACTTGGGAGCAAAAGATCGACCAGGTGCGCATCTATAACGGCGAGAAGTATGAGCTTGCCCAAGAAGTTGCTGCTGGCGGTATTTGTGCCGTGACGGGTCTTGCGCACGTTCGCCCAGGGGACGCCCTGGGCGCGGAGCCCGCGGGCGATGCGCCTGTCATTGCGCCGGTTCTCACCTATACGGTGCTGCCGAACGAGCACGATGTCCATACGGTGTTCCAAGCGCTGGCCGAGCTTGCCGACGAGGATCCCATGCTCGGCGTAAGCTGGAACACGCATCTTGAACAAATACATCTGCAGCTCATGGGAGCGGTGCAGCTCGAGGTCGTGCAGCGCGTGCTTGCCGATCGTTTTGGCCTTGCGGTCGAGTTTGAGCCCGGCGGCATTCTCTATAAGGAGACTATTTCGCAGCCGGTCGAGGGCGTGGGCCACTTTGAGCCACTGCGCCACTATGCCGAGGTGCACCTGCGTCTGGAGCCGTTGCCAGCGGGTTCGGGCGTGCAGTTTGGCACCGTGACCTCGACCGATGAGCTCGATCTTAACTGGCAGCGTTTGGCACTCACCAACGCCATGGAGCGCGATCACTTGGGCGTGCTGACCGGCTCGCCCATCACCGATATTCGCATTACGCTCACGGGTGGCCGCGCTCATGCCAAGCACACCGAGGGCGGCGACTTTCGCCAGGCCACGTACCGCGCGATTCGTCAGGGTTTGATGCAGGCGCGTGAGGCCGGCGCGGCCGTGTTGCTGGAGCCGTGGTACCACTTTGAGCTCGAGGTGCCGGGGGAGTGCGTGGGTCGGGCGCTCTCGGATGCCACGCGCATGGGTGCCGAGTACGAGCCGCCGACGATGGCGGGGGACCGGGCGAAGCTTGTGGGTCGCGTGCCGGCATCAGAGGTGCAGGATTACGCGCTGGAGGTGGCTGCCTACACGAGCGGTCGCGGTCATCTGTACCTGGAGTTCGCCGGCTATGCGGCTTGCCATGATGCCGAGCGCGTCATCGAGGCGGCCGCCTACGAGCCCGAGGCCGATCTGTCCAACACGCCCGACTCGGTCTTTTGCTCTCACGGCGCTGGCTACACCGTCAAGTGGTACGACGTCCCCGCCGCAGCACACGTAAAGGTCGATCCCGCCACCTTCCGCTCCTATCGCCCCGCCGACCCCACCTTCTTCTGCCATTAGGGGACGGGGTAGAAATGGTAGATTTTTGAACCCTCTGATCCTTGACTAATTGATTTTGGCGCCGACGCTGCAAGAGGGACAGTCCCTTTGTCACCTGCTGATGGTATAACTCGGTATAAGTTGGTATAACTGTTACCAGGGTTTACCGATCCGAGGAGGCCGACATGAATCCAAATCCCTTTAAGCCAACGGCAGGCAAGCGGCCTCCGATGCTCATCGGTCGAGAGTCGGTCATCGAAGATTTTGAGGAAGGACTCGACAACGGCGCCGGAGTGCCGGGCAGGCTCATGCTCATTACGGGAAACCGCGGCTGTGGCAAAACGGTTCTCCTGCGGGAGCTGCAGCGTTTAGCCAGCGAGCGCGGATGGGCGGTTGTCTCCGATTCCGCTTCGCTTGGCTTATGCGACCGATTGACCGACGCGCTTCGCTCGAATAAACCCGTTGTGACGTCAATGGGGTTTGGGCCGTCATTTGGCCGGATGTCGGTCGAGGCGGCGCGGGCAAAAGGCGAGACGTTGCGCGGGTTAGTCAACGAACGCCTCAAGAAACTCGGGCCGGGAAAGGGCATACTGTTTGCGATTGACGAGGCGCAGTCTGCGTCCATCGAGGAGCTGGCGGCTCTTGCCGTTCTCTATCAGCAAGTGCTCGGAGATCAGGATGCTACGGGATTGCCCGATAGCGACCAGCGCGGTCTTGCGCTGGTGTTCGCTGGATTGCCCAGTATGATTGATGACTTGCTCGAAGAGCCGAGCGTGACGTTTTTGCGCCGTGCCCAGCAGCGTACGCTGGGGGCGATTTCTTTGCCCAAGGTGCGCGATTCATATATCCAGACGGTCAAAGACGCTGGTCTTTACGTTGACGCGGAGACGGCGGACCTTGCGGCACGCAAGAGCATGGGGCATCCCTATATGGTTCAGCTGGTGGGCTATTACATGTGGCGCTCTGCTGTCCGACGCAACTCGCAGGTCATTGAAAGGTGCGATGTCGAGGATGGCCATGCGGATGCCGTCTCCGAGTTCTACGAAGCGGTCGACGCGCCCCTGTATTATGGATTGCGCAGCCCGCAACGCCTCTTTATCGAGGCCATGGCGGTTGACGAGGGTAAACCGACGCGTATGGCGGATATCATTGAGCGCTGCGACCGTACTCAGAGTTGGGCGAGCAAATATCGCGCAAGCCTGATTCGCGAGCGCGTCATCGAGGCTGCCGGATACGGTCTCGTCCGGTTTACCGTGCCCATGCTGGGCGAGTACATTCGCGATCGAGTTTTATGGCATGAGTAGGGTGATAAAGGTGACGGAACAGAAGATGAGCCCGCAGGCTATCGAGGTGCGTGGCGCGCGTGTCCATAACCTTAAGGACATCGATATTGATATCCCGCTGGGAAAGCTCGTGGGTATTGCCGGCGTGTCGGGTTCGGGCAAGAGTTCGCTGGCACTGGGGGTTCTTTATGCCGAGGGCTCGCGTCGCTACTTGGAAGCACTTAGCACCTATACTCGACGTCGCCTGACGCAGGCCGAACACGCCCAGGTGGACGAGGTACTGCACGTGCCGGCGGCGCTCGCGCTGCACCAGCGTCCGAGCGTGCCGGGCGTGCGCTCGACCTTTGGTACCATGACCGAGCTCAACAACAGCCTGCGTCTGCTCTTTAGCCGTTGCGCCCATCACGTGTGCCCGCATTGCGGGGCGCGTGTGGAGCCGAGCCTTAACGTAGCTGCGGGCCTGTCGCTCACGTGTCCGACATGCGGCCGCGAGTTCTACGCGCCGAGTGCCGAGGATTTGGCTTTCAATAGCGGCGGCGCATGCCCCACCTGTGGCGGCACCGGTGTCATGCGCGAGGTGGACGAGGCGAGCCTGGTGCCAGATGAGTCAAAGACCATCAACGAGGGCGCAGTCCTTCCCTGGGGCACGCTCATGTGGGATCTGATGAAGCAGGTGGCAGGCGAGATGGGCGTACGCACCGACGTGCCGTTTAGCCAACTCACACCTCAAGAGCGCGATATCGTGTTCCACGGCCCGGCGGTTAAGAAGCGCATTCTCTACGTTCCCAAAAACGGCGAGGGCGCCACGCCTCTCGACTTTACCTATTACAACGCCGTCTATACCGTTGAGAATGCGCTCGCCAAGGTTAAGGACGACAAGGGCCTCAAACGCGTTGCGCGCTTTTTGCGCGAGGGTCCATGCCGTGACTGTGGTGGCACGCGTCTCTCCGAGGCTGCGCGCCAGCCCCAGGTGTGCGGTATCAATCTGGCGCAGGCCGCAGCCATGACGCTGGGCGAGGCGATTGAGTGGGTGCGCGGAGTGCCCGCATCCTTGCCGCCCGAGATGCGGCCCATGGCGACGGATATCTGCGATTCGTTTTTGAGCGCGGCCCGTCGTCTGGTCGATCTGGGCCTCGATTACCTTTCACTCGATCGCGCCGGTGCCACGCTCTCCACGGGTGAGCGCCAGCGCGTTCAGCTCGCCCGCGTGGTGCGCAACCGATCGACGGGCGTGCTTTATGTGCTGGACGAGCCCTCGATTGGCTTGCATCCTGCCAATGTCGACGGCTTGGTGGGCGTGATGCGCGATCTGGTGGACGACGGCAACACGGTGGTTGTTGTCGACCACGATACGCGCGTACTGGCGGAAGCCGACTACCTGGTCGAGATGGGCCCCGTTGCCGGAGCAGGCGGCGGTAACGTGATCGCTGCAGGTACGGTAGACGAGGTCGAGCAATCGCAGGGCAGCCGCATCGCCCCGTTTTTGCGCGCAGAGTCCAAGCGCTTGCGTCCGCAGGTGACTGACGAGGAAATGTTCGACCAGGGCCATATCCGCATGGCGACCGATGCCATCCATACCGTCAAGCCGCTCGAAGTCGATATCCCGCGCGGTCGCTTGGTTGCGGTTACGGGTGTTTCGGGTTCGGGCAAGACGACGTTGGTGCTCGAGACGCTCATCCCGGCACTCAAGGCGCAGGCAGCTGGCGAGCGCCTGCCGGGGCACGTGCGTTGGGTCGATGCCGAGGGTATTGCCCGCGCAAACCTGATTGACGCTACGCCCATCGGCGCCAACGTGCGCTCGACGGTAGCGACCTATGCCGACATCCATGATGAGCTGCGCCGCGCCTTTGCCCGTACGCCCGAGGCCAAGGCGGCCGGCTACAAGGCGGGTGCCTTTAGCTACAACACCGGCGCCTTGCGCTGCCCTACGTGCGATGGCACGGGCTCGATATCGCTCGACGTGCAGTTTTTGCCCGATGTCGAGATCGTCTGCCCGGCATGTCGCGGCTCGCGTTATGCAGACGCGGCTTCGCGTATCCATCGCGAGGGCAAGGACGGGAGTCTGCTTACGTTGCCGCAGCTCATGGACATGAGTGTGGACGAGGCCATCGACGCCACACTGGGACTCAAGAAGGTTCAGACGCGCTTGCAGACCTTGCGCGACCTGGGCTTGGGCTATCTCACGCTCGGTGAGCCCACGCCGGCGCTCTCGGGCGGCGAGGCGCAGCGTCTAAAGCTTGCGAGCGAGATGGGCCGTGTGCAGGACGATGCCGTATTCGTGTTCGACGAGCCCACGATCGGCCTACATCCGCTCGATGTTCAGGTGTTGTTGAGTGTGTTCGATGGCCTCGTTGCCAAGGGCGCCACGGTTATCGTGATCGAACACGATCTCGACCTTATCCGTAACGCCGATTATGTGATCGACATGGGCCCAGGCGGTGGCGATGCGGGCGGGCAAATCGTCTGCGCCGGCACGCCGAGCGACATCGCGGCCTGCCCCGCAAGCATCACCGGCCGCTATTTGTAATTGAAAGTGACAAAAGGATAGTCCCTTTGTCACATTCCCGGAAAGCTTGCCTGGCGCAGGGCTTCGTAGAGGACGATGGCGGCGCTGTTGGAGAGGTTGAGTGCGCTGATGCGGTAGTCGTCGGGATTGACGAAGTTGCCGCAGATGTCCTGTTGAAGGATGACCTCGTGGCCGTCCTCGGTATGTCCCAGCGATTCCTCGTGGGCTTCCCAGGCCTCGGCGTTATCGAGTGAGTCACAATCGCGCAGCATCGGGATGCGCTCGCAGCGCTCGGACGCCGCGGCAAGCAGTGGCTCGGGAATGCCCGAGCTCTCGCTGCCAAAGACCAAGTAGTCTCCATCGCGGTAGGTACTCTGCGCATAGGTGCGGCGTGCCTTTTTGGTCAGCAGATGCAGGCGCTCGTCGGCAGGGGAGAGGCCGTTGCGCGCAAGGAAATCCTCCCAGCCGGCATAGGTCGTCACGTCCAAGTTTTGCCAGTAGCCCAGGCCGGCGCGACGTACCGTCTTGTCATCGAGCGAAAACCCCAGCGGCTCCACCAGATGCAGGCGGGCGCCGGTGACCACGCAGGTGCGGCCGATATTGCCCGTATTGGCCGGAATCTCGGGCGCATACAGCACAATGTTGAACATGAATCTCCTTGGCTCAGAACGAAAAACCACCACGAAGGGCACCTTCGTGGTGGTTTGGCGGTTACGTAGGCGGAAAAATACCCGCTTGGATAAACCTAGGCGCGGTGCCAGTCGGTCAGGCAGGCATCGAGGGAGGCGATGAGCGCATCCTTGTCCATGTGACGGCCGATGATGCACAGGCTCGTCATGCGGTCGCCCGTCTCGTCGTCCCAAATCTGCATGATTTCGGGGTTCTCGTCGATGATCTTCTGCTTCTCGCCCTCGGGCGCCGAGTCGACAAACAGGCCGTTCTCCATCAGGCGCATCTGGTGGCCGGCCTGCTCGAACATGTAGCACATGTCCGGATCGCCGGTCTGCCACAGCGGGCCCTTGACGCGGATGACCTCGTCGGGCCACTCCTGCTCAACAAAATCGGTGAACTTCTGCAGGTCAAACGGCTTGCGGCGCGAGTACACAAAGGTCTCGATGTCGTACTCGAGCACCTCGGGGTCATCGTGCTCCTCGGGATGCTCCATGGCCTCGATCCAGGCGGCGGAGTTGTAGGCGCGCATAAAGTCAAAGCGGTCGGTGTCGAGCAGCTCCTCCATAGGAACCTCTCCGTTTTGGGCCTCGACGATCACGGCGTCCTTCTGCAGGCTGCGCACGATGGCCTTGAGCTCGGCGATCTGCTCAGGGCTCACGGTATCGGTCTTGTTGAGGATTAGCGTGGAGCAGAACTCGATCTGCTGGATGAGCAGGCTCTCGATGTCGTCCTCGTCGATATCCTCAGCCAGCAGGTCGCGACCGCCGTTGAACTCGTCGTACATGCGGGCACAGTCGACCACGGCCACGATGTTGTCGAGCGCGAGCTTAGGCTCGCCGCCCACCTTGGCCTCGTCGCAGAAGCTCGAGATGGTGTAGGCGATGGGGATGGGCTCGCAAATGCCTGAGGCCTCGATGATGATGTAATCGAAGTTGCCCGAATCGGCGATGCCCTGCAGCTGGTTGGCCAGGTCATCCGAAAGCGTACAGCAGATGCAGCCGTTGGTGAGCGGGATGAGGTCGTCGGTCTCGGAAAGGCCGCCGTCGGCGATGAGGCTGGCATCGACGTTGATCTCGCCGATATCGTTGACGATTACGGCGGCGCGGATACCGCCATCGTTAGCGAGGATGTGGTTGAGCAGCGTGGTCTTGCCGGCACCGAGGTATCCGGTAAGCATGATGATTTTCACGGGTTTGTTGGGCATGTGCCCTCCTTTGTTAGACATGGCTTACAGTTGAATCATATGCCAAACGCCTGCTCTTATACCCACGCGCTGGCAAATAACACAGGCTACTCCCAGGCTCCCCATACATCGGGGCAATAACCGACGGTGGCCTTTTTGCCGTTACGCACGATGGGCTCGGCTAGAACCTGCTGGTTCTCGAGCAACTTGTCGAAGCGCTGGCTGGGGGTGAGGTGCTGGATGAGCGCGAGCGTCTCCTCGTCCTTAGCCTTGGGGTTGAGCAGCTTGTCCATGCCGCCGACCGCCTGCATCACGCTCGTGAGCTCGCCCTTGCTCATCTCCTTTTCCTTAAGGTCGATAAACTGCACCTTAATGCGGCGCTCCTTAAAATAACGCTGAGCCTTCTTGGTATCGAAAGACTTTTTGGTGCCAAAAATCTGGATATTCATGTTCCGCCGTTCTACCTGATGAAGTTGGTGCGCTCGCGATCGGCTTCGGGCGCGTTGATGCCGGCGGCCTGTCCTGCCTCGATGCAACGAAGGAGCCAGGTCATGTTCTTGCTGATGTTTCGCATAGTGGCCAGGCCCTCGGCATCTCCGTCGGCGTCGCCGGGCACGCAGCCAAACACGTTGTTCCAGTACGTGGAGGCAACCACGGGCATCTGGTTGATGGTGAAGTACTTATTGAGCACATCGAAGGTGGTCGACGTGCCGCCGCGACGGGCGACGGCGATGGCAGCGCCTGGCTTGTGCGCAAAGGCCTTGCTGCCGGCATAGAAGGCGCGATCGAGGGCCGAAAGAATGCGGCCGCTGGGGTGCGCGTAGTAGACAGGCGAGCCAAAGACAAAGCCATCTGCCTGCTCGGCGGCAGCGATGAGCTCGTTCACCACGTCGTCGTCAAAGGTGCAGCGACCGCCGAGCTTGCCGCACTGGCCGCAACCGATGCAATCGCGAATGGGCTTGGCGCCCAGCTGAAACACCTCGGTATCAATGCCTTCGGCAATGAGCTGCTCGGCGACTTCGGCGAGTGCGCGGGCGGTGTTGCCGTTTGCCTTGGGGCTACCATTGACCAAAAGAACCTTCATCACAAACTCCCTCTGCTTTTGGTGACTTCTGCAGAGGATTATCGCACGATGGGGAAGGCGGTGCGGGCGCGGTGCTAATCCAGTTTGGTACCTGGCACCTGCACGGCTTTCCCGAGCAACGCTTTGAGCTCGTTCAAAATGGAAACGGGCTGACGGTCGACGGCGTCCAGATGAAGCGTCGCCACACGAATGGGTGGCTGATATTCAAGCGAGCCGATGAGCACGGGAGAACCCAGGAACCGCTCGATTTCGTCTGCGATCGCGTCGGTCTCTTCGGGATTAAAGTCATCGAAAAGCGCCACGAATGTCGGCCCCGTCGAGCGGAACAGGCGACCCTTGCCGCGCGAACATTCCATAAGGCAGGCGGCGCTTTCGGCGAGCACGCGGTCGCCTGCATCGAATCCAAAGCGGGCATTGACCTCGGCGATATCGTCGACCTTAATGGCAATAAAGCCTGCCTCGCGCGCCACGCGACGCATTTCGCCAATGGCGTTGACCAGGGCGTGAATATCGCCCAGACCGGTTACGGAATCGGTCGTATCCGCTAGGCTTCGGTTGACGATAATGCCCACATACATGCTGGGCTCGGTATCGGTGCCGTCCAAGCGGTAGCCTGTGCAATCGCAAAGCACGTATTTTCCGGTGGCATCCATTACGCGATACTGCATGTAGTGGAAGTGCCACGTGCCGTTTATCACCATGTCGAGCTCGGCGCGTACGTTGTCGCGGTCCTCGGGATGAACGCGGGCGAGCCACATGTCGAGTGAGTTAAAAGGGTGCTGGGAGGGCAGGTCAAAATCGCGCACGGCGTTAACCGACCATTGCGATTCGCCCGTATCGAGGTTAAGGATGAACGGATAGCGCGTCTCGGAGCTCATGGAGATCGCTTGGAATACGCGGTCGTTGCAGGGAAGCTGATCGACGATTGGGCGTTGCGGGGCGTCATCGTCTTTCGGTTGCTGCACACGATGCATAAGCTTATAGCGATACATCTTGCGATCGGCATCCATCGTCATCTGGCGACGCGTGTCGCCAGCAAGTGGATCGACGCGCGAGCAGCCAAAGCTAAAGCTGCCGATCATGGGCGCCTTGCCGCCTGAGCTCGCCTCGATCAGCCCGGCACGTACCTGCTCCAAGCGCTGCTCGAGTTCAGTCTCGTTTGCGGAGGGCGAGATAAGCACAAACTCGTCTCCACCGATGCGGAACAGCATCTCATCGTGCTCCATGGTTTCGGAGAGCGTGCGGCAGATGCTCAGAATATAGCGATTGCCTTCGGCGTGGCCAAACCTATCATTGCAATGCTTGAGATGGTCGATGTCAATATAGGCGCAGGTGAAGGGGTCGCCTTTGCGCCAGAGTTGCTCGACGTGACGGTCGAATCCGTTGCGGTTGCCCAAGTTGGTGAGCGGATCGATATAGGCGTTGCGCTCAAGCAGCTGGCGCTCTTGTTGCAGGATGGCATGCGTCTTTTGCAGTTGCTCGCCAACGGCGCGTAGCCCAGCAGGCAGCGCAGCAACATCGAGTTCGGCGGTCGAGACGCCGTTCGCAAGTCGCTGAAGATAGGCAATAATCGATTGCTCGCCCAGGCGATACGACTCGTTCATGATGGATAACCTCCTTGGGCGGAACAACGGTTTGTATCATATCCCCAATTCGGTTTGAATTGGGGATATAAGTTAGCTAATGGAGACAAATATCCCCTTCGACGGTGGCGTTTTGCGCGCGAGCGTATCAGTTGTTATTGCCGCCATCGAGCAATGCCTCAAAATCCTTCGCCTGCATGGGGCGGTAGTAGAGGAAGCCCTGAGCGTAGCGGGCGCCCATTTGTCGTAGCATGTTCGCCTGCTCATTTGTCTCGACGCCTTCGACCACGACGGGCAGATGGAGCGACTGCGCCATTTCGAGCATCGATGAAATGATTTGCGTGCTGCGGCCTTGATCGCGGTCGGTGGGCACAAAGGTGCGGTCGAGCTTGATGACGTCGACGTTGACGTTCTTGAGCATCGCGAGCGTGGACTGGCCGGTGCCAAAATCGTCCATGTAGGTCGAGAAGCCACGGGTGTGCAGATCCGCGGTCAGCTTATCCACGGCCTCGGACTCTCCGGTATAGGCGGTCTCGGTGATCTCGATGTGCATGAGTTCGGGCGGCAGGTTGTACTGGGCGGCGAGCGACCCCATATGCTCGGCGACATCGCAGGCAAGAATGTCTACGCGCGACACATTGAGGGAAATCGGAACCACGCGAAGTCCTCGATTGAGGCGCTCGCGGAGCCACATGGCGACGCCCTGCCAAACATATTTGTCGAGCGTCACTACAAAGCCGCTTTCCTCGAGTGCGGGGATAAACGTTGCGGGCGAAATGAGAGAGCCGTTCTTGTCAATCCAGCGGGTGAGTGCTTCGGCGCCAATAATCTCGCCGGTTTCCATATCGACCTGGGGCTGAAGATAGTACGTGATGCGACCATTTGACAGCGCGTACTGGAATTCGGTCAGCGTGCGGTTGAACACGATTTCGCGCTTGTACTCCTCGGGGCAAAAAATGGCAATGCGCTCCTTAAAGTCGTTTTTTGCGCACCGATTGGTAAACATGGCCTTTGCCTGCGCATCGATGGTGATCTCCTCATTGGAATCGATGGGGTAAACGCCCATGGACGGCCAAAAACCTACGCCGCCATCATACCTGGCTACTGCCTCGCGAACGCGGTTGTAGATTTGATGGACGGCGATGTGCTTAAAGGGGATGAGTACGCAAAAGTCATCTTGGCCCCAGTACCCTGCGACGCCCATGTCGGCATTCTCGATGTCCTTGAGGACCGTGCCCACATCGGCAAGCAGGCGGTCGCCTTCGGCCTGTCCATACCATTCGTTAAACAGGCGCATGTGGCCCATGTCGACCGTGGCGATGCACCAGGCGCCGTCGCGTCTTGCCTCGAGAAATGCGTTGGCGCGCCGCATAAACTCGCTGGGTCGATAGAGACCCGTGAGCGAGTCGATACGTTCGGCGATGGCGCTTTTGCGCTCAGCCTCGGGTATGGGGAGGCTGTCGTTGGGAACAAGCCCGCCGGCCGTGCGAAGGCGACGGTTGAGTTCGCCTAAAACGGCGGTCGCTTGATGGGTTAAGTGCTCGTAAAAGGCCGGGACGACAAGGCAGACGGGAGTAATGGTGTCGCCTGCGATTCGAACAGGAGCGAAAACGGCCTCTTTAAGGTGGCGGGTCAGTTGCTCGAATGCCTCGTGGTCTAGGTCGTTGCTGAGCACGACGAACTGAACGCTTCGTGAACGGTAGACCCGGCTCCTGCCGCGAGTGATCGACAGCATACGGCCTGCGTATTCGGCAAGCATGTTGTCGACGGCCTCGGCCCCGTAGAGCTCGTTGAGCTTTGTCGTGCCACGAACGCGCACCGCTATAAGCCCTGTCTCGCAACGATCGCGGCGGCAGGCGTCGATGGCGTTGGCCAGCATGCGCTGCGTTCCGAGGCCTGTGGCGGCGTCGACGGTTTCGGCAAGTGAGTGGTTGACGAGCTCGCCGACATAGAGCGGGGGGACATTTCCGTCGCCGTCGATACGAAACCCGCGAGCACGGCAAAGGACGTAGTCGCCGACGGCGTTGCGCACACGATACTGCATGACGCGACGGTGCTTGGTGCCGTTGTAGACTTGGTCGATGTCGTTGATGCAGGCCTCAAGGTCGTCGGGATGGACGCGCGTTTTCCAGTAATCGCGACAGTTGTCTATGTGCTCCGAGGGAAGGCCAAGATCGCGCAAGGCACCTTGTGACCAAAGGGTGCGATGTTTGTCCAAGTTCTCGATAAAGAAATATCGGCCCTCATTGAGCATCGAAAAGGCGTCAAAAATTCGATCGCTTATTTCGAAGTCGTCGGCGTGAACTTGCGTGATATTGCGTCGATCGAGGTGCATGGCATGACGTAGCTTGTAGTCGTACATGCGATGGTCGGCATCGAGCGTCATGCGATTGGAAGCTTCGCCCAGGGCGGGGTCGGCATGTGACACTCCGTAGCTAAACGAGTGGGGCATCTCGGAATCGTTGTTTTTGAGCAGAACCGTTCGGCAGTGTTTCAGACGTTCGGCGAGGTCGTCCTCGGTTGCAATCGTAGATAGGATGGCAAACTCGTCGCCGCCTATGCGAAACGCCGCTTCGCCCACCTTCATATACAGATTAAGATAGAGACTTACCTGCAAGATATAGCGGTTGCCCTCGTCATGTCCAAAGACGTCGTTGCAGTGCTTGAGATTGTCGATATCGATGAACGCCATGGTAACGGGGGCGTCCTGCTCCCAGAGCTCCTCGAGGGAACGGGCAAAGCCGCCACGGTTGCCAAGCCCGGTAAGCTGGTCGGTAAAGGCGGTCCTGATCAGATCCTCCTGCCGCTCGAGAAGGTCGCGGACGGTCTTTTCGAGCGTTTCGGTGTAATTGCTGACAGTTTCCATGTTCTAAGTGGCTTTCTGAGGTCGGGGCGGATTGCGTCGGGCGAGCTCGTTGTGTACACGCGTCGTTGCTCAGCGCTTTGCATGTATCCAGGCCCCCGCCTTGCCGCGTTGTTGAGTTAATTTGCCGGCTAATGTTCGCTGTTGATAACAGCTGAGTAGTGTAAACAGCAGTGCACAATTATATATGGGTGCACATGCTGTGGGCGGCTATTGTTCGACAAGCGGTAGCGCGACGATGCGATGTTCGATAAAAATGCGACTGGGACGATATATGTTGACGGGTATACTTGTCCCGTTTGAATTTGTGGGGACGGAGATGGTCGCATGGCACAGTCAAATACGACGCGCACGGTGGGGCTGGCACTCGAGGGAGGCGGCTACCGCGGTATGTATACGGCGGGCGTGCTCGACGTTTGGATGGAGCACGGCTTAACTTGCGACCATATGGTGGGTGTCTCGGCGGGCGCGGCGTTTGGCTACAACTTTAAATCGCGCCAGATCGGCCGCGCCATTCGCTATAACAAGGCCTATTGTGCCGATAAGCGCTATGCGGGTGTAGCAAGCTGGCTGCGGACTGGCGATATGTTCAATGCCGATTTTGCCTATCACGAGGTGCCCATCGAGCGCGATCCCATCGATTTGGAGACATATCGCGCCTGCCCCATGCGGTTTACGTGCGTGTGTACCGATATCGAGACGGGCAAGGCCGTCTACCACGACCTGCCCTATGGCGATGAGCACGATATCGAGTGGATCCGGGCGTCGTCTGCTATTCCTGTGGCGACGCGTCCCGTTGCTATTGACGGGCATAAGTATCTGGATGGTGGCGTTGCTGATTCTATTCCCAGTGCATGGCTGTTTGCGCAGGGGTATGACCGCAATATCGTGGTGCTCACGCAGCCGGCGGGCTTTGTGAAGCAGCCCAACAGCGTGATGCCCATGCTGCGTCGCGTGTTCCATCACTATCCGGAGTTTGTCGCAGCGCTCGAGCATCGGCATGAGGTCTACAATGCCAAGCTCGATGATTTGGCACGTCGTGAGGCCGCCGGCGATATCTTTGTGGTGCGTCCGAGCGAATCGGTGAAAGTGCCGTCGCTGTGCCGGGAGCCCGATGAGCTCGAGCGCATCTATCAGATTGGTCGTCGCGATGCTGAGGCGACCTTGCCGGCACTGGAGACATATCTGGCAGGGTAGAGGCCGCTGCCGCCATCTCGGCGGAAAGCGCATCCCGGAATGGAGGTCCAAACTGGGATGCGCTTTCCATTGCTGAAGATGTGAGGCTGCGGATCAGCTGCTCGGCTTATGCCTATGCCTGCTGCCAAGTGTCGACGAGCTCCTTGGCCGCGGCGTAGGGGTCATCGGCGCTGCAGACGGCACTCACCACAAAGAAGCCGTCGACGCCGGTGGCCTTGAGCTGCGGCAGGTCGGCCGTCTTGACGCCGCCGCCCACCACGATGGGCACGGGGCTTGCCGCGTGGAGTGCGGCCAGGTCCTCAAAGCTCTTGGTGATGATAGAGCCGTCGGCCGCGCGTCCGCAGTCGCGCTTGGTCTCGGTCTCGTGGAGTGGGCCGATGCCCAGGTAGTCGACTAGGCTCATGTCGGCGGTCTTGACGTACTCGAGCATCTCCTCGCAACGGGCCGAAAGGCCCACGATGGCGTCGGGGCCCAGCAACTTGCGACAGACCTCGACGGGAATATCGCTTTGGCCCACGTGCACGCCGTCGACAGCAATACCCTGCTCGCGTGCGGCAAGCACACAGTCCAGACGGTCGTCGATCAGCAAGGCGACCTGACCGGTCTTGCCGGCCTGAGCGATTGCCTGCGCGGCGTCGCCGGTCAGCGCAATGATCTCGCGGGCGCTTGCCACCTTGGAGCGCACCTGGATGCAGGTAAAGCCGGCGTCGAGCGCCTGGGCCACCACATCGCCCACGGGGCGCCCGAGCGTGTTTTCGGGGCCGAGTACCAGATAGGCCGAGATATCAAGGTTGTCGCGGATGCTCATCGTGTTTCCTCCTGCTTCTTGATCTGTGCTTCCATGCGCTCGAGCTTGCCGGTCATGGTGTCGGTAAATCCGGGCCGGATATCGGCTTTGAGCACGACTTCGGTGCGGATGCCCTTGCTCGCCAACACAAAGGTTGCGTCGCGCACGACCTGCATGACCTCGTCCCAGTCGCCCTCGATCTCGGTGAACATCGAGGTGGTGCGGTTGGGAAGGCCGCTCTCGCGTATGACGCGCACGACCTCAGCGACCTCGGCGGACAGCTCGTCGCCGGTGCCGCACGGGGCGATGGCCACGGCGACGAGCGTGTTCATGCCGGCATTGGTTACGGGCTCGGACATGGCTTATGCCTCCTCGAGCTCGAGTTGGTTATCGGCGATGTCCTGGGCGGTCGCGCGGTAGAGCTCATCGATAAAGGCGACCTTAAAGCTTGCCGGGGCGTCGGCGACAGCGGCGGCACGCGTGCCGGCCACGTTGTAGACGGCGGTGCCGCAGACGGCTGCCGTAAACGGGTCGGCGGCGCAGGCGTACACGGCCAGCACGCCGCCCTGCGAGCAGCCGCAGCCGGTGATCTTGGACATGAGCGGGCTGCCGCCGTGGGACTTGGCCACGGTCGTGCCGTCGGTAATCAGGTCGACTTCGCCCGAGACCACTACGGCGCCGCCGGTGTAGCGGGCGAGCTCCACGGCGGCACCACGGGCGGCGTCGACCGTGTCGGTGGTATCGACACCGCGCACGCGGCTCAGATCGGCCGTCTCGCCCTCAAGACCCCACAGGCCGGCGAGCGCGATAATCTCGGAGGCGTTGCCGCGCACGATGGCGGGCTTGTACTGCTTGAGCTCGTTTACCAGCTGGGTGCGCAGGCTGCCGATACCCAGGCCCACCGGATCGAGCACCCAGGGCTTGCCGGCGTCGTGTGCCGCCTTCGCCGCGCGGGGAATCGTCTGCTCGTAGATAGGGAAGAGCGTGCCCATGTTGAGATAGATGGCGCCGCCGCCGGCAACGAGCGCTTCGCCCTCGTCGGGCAGATAGACCATGGCGGCCGATCCGCCCACGGCGAGCTGTGCGTTGGCGACAAAGTCGATCGTCACCGTGTTGGTGATGGAGCCGGCCATCGGATTGGTGGCGCGAATTTCCTCTACGGCCTTGACCATATGTTGCTTAAGCTGTTCCGAATCAATCACTGCACATGCCTCCTTGGCATAGAAAAGGGGCGCTGTGCATAGACAGCGCCCCTGTAAAGGCGGCATGCTCCCTACGCCAGCATTAACTGACAGGTTCAAAGGATTGGGCCCCATGCCCTCTCAGCCTTGTGGTTTGCACCGCCGGCACTCCCGCATCGAATCTGTTGTTCCCTATACTAGCGCACCTGCCAAAAAGGGACAGGTTTATTTTGGCAGGTCGTTACAATAGGTAGGACCGATACGAATGGGGGCCTTATGATTAAACTTGTGCTGACCGATATGGACGATACACTGATTCCAGCCGGGCATGACGGCGCCAGCGACTACGCCATTGAGGGTATTCATGCCATGCAGGCGGCGGGTCTGCACTTTGGGCCGGTTTCGGGTCGTCAGCCGTCCGCGATGGGCTGGATGTTCAAAAACCGTTCCGAGTGTTTTTCGACCGGTGCGTTCTGTAACGGCCAGGTGATGTTTGTCGACGGCGAAGTAGTCGCTTCGCGCGCAATCGACAACGATGCTCTGATGCGTTTGGCTGACTATCTGGAGCAAGAGACCGACGATACATTTCTAAAAGTCTACAGCCTGGGCGATGACTTTTGGGGCAACGATGCCTATTGCGTGACGAGCAATCCCGAGCGTGTGCGTCGCGCTATGGAGTCGGGCGGCAATGCGTGGCTCAAAGGCGAAGAGGCCCCGTGTCGTCCCGTCGTCGATGGCGCGCCGGTGTTTAAGGCGAATATCTGGAGTGCCCGTTCGCGTGAGGAGCTCGCGGAGCTACGCGAGCGCGTTGCCGTTGAGGTGCCGGAACTCTCGCTTGTGTTTCCCAACAACCGAGTGCGCCTGTTCGACATCCTTCCGGATGGTTGGGACAAGGGCTGCGCTGCGCTGGAGCTGGCGCGCGCCTTGGGCCTGACGCCCGACGAGGTGGCCGTATTTGGCGATTCCGATAACGATCTGCCCATGATCGATGCCGTTCCCAACTCCGTTGCAGTCGCCAATGCCAATGAGGCCGTCACGGCTGCCGCGCGCTGGCATATCGGCGCCGCGGCAGATGATGCGGTCGCCGGGGCTCTGCATCAGATTGCCGCCTGCGCCGCGACGGGGGAGATGCCGCCGTTTATGCGCCAGATGGACGCGGCGGGTCTTGGCATCATGAACGTCTAGGGAGAAGGCTATGAAGCTCCAGCAGCTCAGATATGTCGTCAAAGTTGCCGAATGCGGTAGCATCACCGAGGCCTCGCGCCGGCTCTTTGTGTCGCAGCCTTCGATTACCGCATCGATTCGCGATCTCGAAAACGAGATGGGCGTGCACATCTTTGAGCGCACCAACAAGGGCGTCATTGTGTCCGAGGAGGGCGAGACCTTCTTGGGCTACGCACGACAGGTGCTCGACCAGGCCGATCTGCTCGAAGGCAAGTACAAGGGCGCGTCCGAGCAGGTGCCGCACTTTAGTGTGAGCTGCCAGCATTATTCCTTTGCCGTTAATGCGTTTGTCGATGTGATCCGTGAGTTCGATGCCGCGCGCTACGACTTTACCCTGCGCGAGGAACAGACCCACGAGATTATCGAGGACGTCGCGCATATGAAAAGCGAGCTCGGCATCCTGTATCTGTCGGAGCACAATCGCGAGGTCATCGAGCGCATGCTGGCGGCCAACGAGCTTGTGTTCGAAGGGCTCTTCTGCGCCGCGCCGCATGTCTTTGTATGTGCCGACCATCCACTGGCGGACCACGCCAGCGTGACACTCGAGGATCTCGAGGACTATCCGTTTTTGTCCTATGAGCAGGGCAGCTACAACTCGTTTTACTATTCCGAGGAGCTGACCTCGACCTTTGAGCGTCGCAAGAATATCCGCGTACGCGACCGTGCGACGCTGTTCAACCTGGCTATGGGCCTTAACGGTTACACGGTGTGTTCGGGCGTGATCAGTCACGAGCTCAACGGCCCCGGCATCATCTCGATTCCGCTCGATGTGGACGAATACATGGAGATTGGCATTATTACGCGTAAGAACACGACGCTCACGCGCTATGGGCAGGCCTATATCGACGCGATTCGTCAGCATATCTAGGCTGCTGTGCTCCGCGCTGGTCAAATCTCTTTATGGCAGTCCAGACTGATATAGGAAGCATCTATATCAAACTGTCATAAACGCATATTTTACGATGGCCATAGGAGCGCTCATACTCTGTCCCAGTAAAGCAACCAATTCAAAGGGAGATATCTATGAGCACTTCGATTCAACCGAACGCGCCGTTTCGCGCCGATATCGTTGGCAGTTTTCTTCGTCCTCAGGCCGTGAAGGACGCTCGTGCCGCCTACGCCGCGGGCACGCTTGATGACGACGGCCTTAAGGCCGTCGAGGACGATGCCATTCGCGATTTGGTGGCAAAGCAGAAGGCCGCCGGCCTGCAGGTCATCACCGATGGTGAGTTTCGCCGCAGCTACTGGCACCTCGATTTTATGTGGGGCCTTAACGGCATTGAACGCCGTGCCTCGCGTACGGGTTATATGTTCCACGACGAGGAGACCACAGCCGACACCGCCGTGGTAACCGGCCCCATTAGCGGCGAGAACCATCCGTTCGTCGAGCACTTTAAATTTGTCAAGGCGCTCGAGGGGGAGGGCCAGGTCGCGCGGCAAACCATTCCGGCGCCGATCCAGACGTTCTCCGAAGTCACGCTCGACCGCTGCGACGGCCAGCAGGAGAGCCTGCGCGCTGTCTATAAGACCGATGAGGAACTTGCCGACGCCATCGCAGCCGCTTATCGCACGGTGATCGCCGACCTGTACGCAGCAGGCTGCCGCAACATCCAGTTTGATGACTGCACCTGGGGCATCTACTGCGACACCGATTTTGTCGCCAAAACCGGCATGAGCCCGGTCGACCTGCAAAAGGTAAGCGAGCTGGGCGTGGCGCTCAACAATGCCGCCATCGCGGACAAGCCCGACGATCTGGTCATCAACACGCATGTGTGCCGCGGCAACTACCACTCCACCTATGCTTTTGAGGGTGGCTATGACCCCATCGCGCCGTACCTGTTCGCAAACGAGGATGTCGATGCATTTTACCTGGAGTTCGATACGCCGCGCGCCGGCGGTTTTGAGCCGCTCAAGTACGTTGCCCCGGGCAAGAAGGTCGTGCTGGGCTTGGTAACCACCAAGGCGGCAGAGCTCGAGAACGAGGATGTTATCGTCGAGCGCATCCGTGAAGCCGCAAAGTACGTGCCGCTCGAGAACCTGTATCTGTCGCCTCAGTGCGGCTTTGCCAGCTGCGAGATTGGCAACAAGCTGACCGAGGATGAGCAATGGGCAAAGATCGCGCTGGTCAAGCGCATTGCCGAGCGCGTTTGGAAATAGCGCTAGTGTTTGCAGGTGGCGGCGCGTGCGAGGCATAGTGTATCGCGTACAATGGTTCGGATCGTATCGTTCGGGCAGGTTATCCGATATGCCTGATCGCCCTTCCATTCGAAAGGACATCCATGTCCCAGTCCTCGACGCCCGCCGTCAGCGATGCCATCTACGACGCATCGTCGCTCGGCCGCCCGCGCATGTTCCTGCTCGGCCTACAGCACCTGTTTGCCATGTTTGGCGCCACCGTGCTGGTGCCCGTGCTCACCGGCCTCTCGGTATCGGCAACGCTTTTGTTTGCCGGCTTGGGCACGCTGCTGTTCCACTTCCTGTCGCGCGGTAAGGTGCCGGCATTTTTGGGCTCATCGTTTGCCTTTATTGCCGGTTATGCCGCCATCGCGCCCAACGGCGAGGCCGAGTTATTGCCTTACGCTTGTCTGGGCGTTGCCTGCGCCGGATTGCTCTACCCGGTGCTGGCGGCGCTCTTCCGTGCGTTTGGTGCCAAGCGCGTCATGCGCTTCTTCCCGCCGGTGGTGACGGGCCCCATCGTCATTTCCATCGGTCTGATCCTGGCAAGCTCCGCCATTGCCAACTGCCAGACCAATTGGCTCGTCGCCGTTATCGCCGTGGCAGTGATCGTCATCTGCAACATCTGGGGCCGTGGCATGGTCAAGATCGTGCCAATTCTGCTGGGCGTTGTGGTGAGCTATGCCGTTGCGGCTGCGCTCGGCGAGGTTGATTTCTCGGGCGTTGCCGCCGCTCCGTGGGTCGGTCTGCCCATCGTGTGGGACAACACCGTGTTTGCACTCTTTGGGCCGCAGTTCGATAGCGGTCTTGCCACGACGGCCATCATCACCATCATGCCGCTGGCCTTCGCGACCATGATCGAGCATATCGGCGATATCTCTGCTATCGGTTCGACTTGCGAGCGCAACTACATTGCCGATCCCGGTCTGCATCGCACGCTGCTCGGCGACGGCCTTGCCACGATTCTGGCTTCGCTCTTTGGCGCTCCGGCCAACACTACGTATGGTGAGAACACCGGCGTGCTCGCCCTGACGCGCGTGTTCGACCCGCGCGTAATTCGAATTGCCGCGTGTTGCGCCATCGTGCTTTCGTTCTGCCCCAAGTTCGCGGCTGTCATTGCGGCCATGCCGGCGTGTGTGATCGGCGGTGTGTCGCTCGTGCTCTACGGCATGATCAGCGCTGTGGGCGTCCGCAACCTCATCGAGAACCAGGTCGATTTCCAGAACAACCGCAACGTGCTGGTTGCCGCGCTGGTGCTCGTGCTTTCGCTCGGCATCGCGTACAGCACCGCCGGCGCCATCGTGTTGGAGCTGGGCGGCGTGACCATTTCGCTGTCCGGCATTGCCGTGGGCTCACTGGTGGGCATTGTGCTCAACGCCATCCTGCCGGGTAACGACTTTGAGTTTGATGTCTCCGAGCTTGAGGAGGCTGCTGAGTAGCAGCTGCGTTCAGCTAAAACAAGATATGGTGCCCATGCGTATATGCGTGTGGGCACCATTTTTAATGTGTCAGTATCCAGTGGATGCCGCGGGCCATGCGTAAGTCGGTTTGGGCAAAGTGATTGCCGGGGTTGAGCTCCAGCGTTGTTGGAATGCCGCGCTCGACGAGCAACGTTTCCATCGCGCGTGTGTCGTCGAGTACATGCCGCATCATGCGGTTGGGCGTCTTGGTTTCCTTTTTGCCGAGTGACAGGTAGACGGCTTGCGGGCTGCCGGCAAAAGGGGCCGTGCTGGCACGGTCGACAAAGTCGGGAAACCATAGCGACCCCGATACGCTCGCGGCGCGGTCAAAGGCGTCGGTTTGCCAGAGGGACCAGAGTGCGAAGAGGCCCGCGAGCGAGTAACCGGCAATGCAGCGCCGGGTGGGCGGCTGAGGAAGCGACGACTCGACCTGGGGGATTATCTGATTCAGCAGCTCATCAAGAAAATCGGCAGCTTGGCCGCCGAAAGGCTCGGCATCGCGTACGGTCCCGTCGCATGCCCAGGGGCTCAGCTCGCGATTCCAATCGAGCCCGCCAATGGTGACGAGGGCGAATGGCGGACAGTCGAGCTCTCGGCAACACTTATAAACCTCGCTGCCGTCGCCCACGACCACAGGAAGGTAGATGACAGGCGCGCTTTCCGTATGATTCGAATAAACGGTTATCTGCTTTTGATGCGCTTCCATGACGGGCTTCTCTCAGTGTTGTGATATCGGCAGCCCCAATTGTCGCACGCCAGCGTATGCCGGTTGGGCTAGACCAAAGACAATCTCGTGCATCCCCTGCGGACGCATATGGAAAACGCCACCGCCGGAGGGGAGCTCGGCGGTGGCGTTGTTAAACGGTGCTGGGGCTCGGGGCCTTCGCGGGAGCTGCCATGTGCGCAGAGGCGTTTAAGAACGCTTACGGCTCGCCATGGTGCCTGCGGCGATAGCGGCTGTTCCCGCAAGGACGGTTGCCACGATGGCCGCACCCGAGGTGTCGCCGGTTGCCGCGAGCACGCCGGTAGTCTTGGCTTTCGTGGTTGAAGCCGCAACAGCCTTGGTCGGCTTTGAGCCCTCAGGCTTGGGGTTCTGCTTGGACTCCGTGGGCTTGCTTTCTGCGGGCTTGGTCTCGTCGGGCTTGGGGTCTTCCGGCTTGGCTACCTCGGGAGGTGCGATGGTCGTACTTTTGGCGACTGCTTTGATATAGAGGGAGTCGACCGTGGCGTCGCCCGTGCCGATGGCTTGGCCTGCCTCGTAGATGCCGTCACGGAGCTTGCGATAGTCAATGACCTTGCCGCCTTCGGGCGTCTGGATGGCGGCGTTCTCAATCTTGATGGTGCCGATTGTCTTGCCGTCAGCGCTCATGGCACGGGCAAAGATTGCCGCTGTATCTCCTTCGGCCGTTACCTTGCTGCGGATGATCGAGATGACTGCGGGTGTGACGCCCTCGCTGGTCTGGGCGATGATGCCGATGTTCTCGCCTTGGGGTTCGCGCCTCGTCTCGCCATCTTGGTTTTCGCTGTAGGGGATGGGGCCGTCGCCGTTCTCGACATAGCGGGCTATGGCCTTGACAACGGAGTCGCTGATGTAGATGTGGCCGCCCTTCTCGTTGGGTCGATCGTTTCTGGTGGAGAATGCAGCCGAAACCTCGCCTTCCGCAAACGCGTCCACGGTGGAGCCGTTCTTGACGACGATGTCGTCCTGGTAGGTGAAGAGGGCGTTGGCGCCACCGTATCTGCCTTTACTTGCACGGACCGTCACGTTTGCATGATCGAGGGTGATGCCCTTGTGGGCATAGACGCCATATTCAACACCGTTTACGTTGAGGGAGGCGTTTGTGGCTGCGAGGCTGCCCTTGGCCTCGACGGCAGCATCTTTCTCGGAGCTTGCCTTGACCGTCCCGCCACCCTTGATGGTGAGGTTCTTGTCGGCTCCAATACCCTTGTCCTTGGTAGCCCTGGCGGTGACGGCTCCGCTGTCGTCAATCGTGATATTGCCGTTTGCCCTGATGCCATCCGATGCACCCGTGGCGTTGACGTTGCCCGAACCTTTGATAGCGAGATCACCTCCGGCATTGATGGCATCAAACCCAGTGCTCGTGGCGTTGACGGATCCGGCTCCGTCGATGTTGATATTACCCGTGGAGAGGATAGCGTCCTCAGTAGATGTCACGCTGAGCGTGCCGCCCTCGCCGCCTTGGATATTGAGCTCGGCATTCTCGTTAGTGCCATGAGAAACGTTGATGCTTTCGATCCATTCGGCAGTGACGATGTTGGTTCCCGAGTAATTCACGTTGAGCTTGCCTGCGGCCTGGATCTCGCCGCCGTTATAGTTGTTGAGCTTCAAGTCGTCGGCGCCGTCCCACGACCAGGTACCGGCCTCGTCGCTCGCCGCGGTGTTGTACTTGTTGCCGCCGACCTTGACCCATTCCGCTGCGAGCGAGACGCTCGGCATGAGCAGCGAGCTCACCGTGAGCGCGCACACGGCGCCCGCGACGATGCGGCGCGTCACGCGGCGCCAGCTGCCGTGCGCGAGTCCTATGCGACGGCGAACGTCGGGTTCGGCAACATGGGTTCCGGCGGTAGTGTCATTGCGTTTGGGGGTCGTGAACAAGGCTGCCATGGTTGCTCCCGTTCTCATAGGGCCTATACGACTAGATTCAGCGTATCTGCTGGATGTTGCCGGCGGTAGTGCCGTTTGGAGGGCAAAATGGCCAAAATGGGGGAGAAATAGGCCGCACGCCGGCGCAGGGACCGGCGCTAAAAGAAAAGCGCGGGGCCGCATGGCGACTCCGCGCTTTATTGTTCAGCTTTTGCAGCCTTGCCCTTACGCTACGAAGAAGTAGACGAGGAAGGCAAGGGCCGCGATCCACCCGTCCCGTGCGAAAAAGTGTTTACGAGCGCTTGCGGCTCACCACGGCGCCCGCGGCGATGGCGGCTGTTCCTGCAAGGGCGGCTGCCACGATGGCTGCGTTCGAGGCGTCGCCGGTTGCCGCGAGCTTGCCGGTGGTCTTGGCTCCCGTGGCTGCAACTGCAACGGTCTTGGTCGTCTTCGTGCCCTCGGACTTGGAACCCTCGGGCTTGGTCTCGCCGGGCTTTTCCTCGGGTTTGATCTCCTCGGGAGGCGCGATGACCGTGCTCTTGGCGACAGCTTCGTTATAGGGGGAGTCGATCACAGCGTCGCCCGTGCCGATGGTTTGACCTGCCTCGTAGGAGATGCCGTCGCTGAGCTCTTCCTTGTTGCGATAGTCAATGACTTTGCCGCCTGCAGGCGTCTGGATGATGGCGTCCTTGATCTCGATGGTGCCAATCGCCTTGCCGTCCGCGCTCATGGCAAGGGCGAAGATTGCCGCCGTGTCTCCCTCAGCTGTGACCTTACTGCGGACAATCGAGATGGTCGCGGGCGTGATGCCCTCCTCGGTCCGGGCAAAGATGCCGATGTTCACGCCCCTATGCTCGGGAATGACCGCGCCGCTTTGGTCGTTGCTGTAGTGATCGGGGCCGTCGCCGCCGGTCTCGGCATAGCGGGCTATGGCCTTGACAACGGAGTCACTGATGTAGATATGGCCACCCGCTTCGTCGGAGTAGAAATTACTGGTGGAGATTGCAACCGAGAACCTGCCTTCTGCGAGCGCATCCACAGTCGAGCCGTTCTTGATGACGATGTCGTCCTCATCGGTGAAGAGTGCGCTGACTTCCCCGCCATCTGAGCTTGCGCGGACCGTCACGGTCGCGCTATCGAGCGTGATGCCCTTGTAGACATAGATGCCATACCCAACGCCACTTGCGTTGAGGGAAGCGTTCGTGACCGTGAGGCTGTTTTTACCGTCGATGGCGGTGTCTTCCTCGGAGCTTGCCTTGACCTGGCTGCCACCCGAGATCTCGATGTTGCCGTCGGCCCAAATCGCATTGTCTTTGATAGAGCTTGCCTCTACCTTGCCGCCGCCCTTTATGATGAGGTTCTCGTTAGCATCGATACCCTGATCCTCGGTGGCCTTGGCGGTGACGGTTCCGCTGTTGTCGATCGTGATGTTGCCGTCGGCCCTGATGCCATCCGAATCGCCCGTGGCGTTAACGTTTCCCGAGCCCTTGATGGTGACATCGCCCCCGGCATCGATGGCATCGTGCTCGGTGCTCGTGGCGTTGACAGTGCCAGCGCCGTCGATGTTGATGTTGCCGACGGAAGTGATGGCGTCACGAGAAGATGTCACGTTGAGCGTGCTGGACGCGTCGCCCTGAATATTAAGCTCGGCGTTCTCGTTCGCGCCATCCTTAACCTTGATGCCGCGGCCGTCGCCGTTAGTGACGGTGTTGTTGCCCTCGTAGCTCACGTTGAGTTTGCCCGCTGCCTCGATCGCGCCGCCGTCATAGCCGTTGAGCTTCATATCGTCGGCGCCGTCCCAGCTCCAGGTGCCGGCCTCGTCGCCTGCCGCGGTGCTGGCGTTGTACTGGGTACCGCCGACGTCCACCCACTCGGCCGCGAGCGAGACGCTCGGCATGAGCAGCGAGCTCACCGTAAGCGCGCATACGGCGCCTACAACGGTGCGGCGCGTCACGCGACGCCAACTGCCGTGTGCGAGCAGCGTGCGACGGCGCACGTCGGGCTCGACAAAATGGGCTCCAGAGGTTTTGTCATTGCGCTTGGGGGTCGTGAACAAGGCGGCCATGGTTACTCCCATCCTCATAGGGCCTATGCGATTACGCCCAGCATATCTGCAGGATGTAACCGGCGGTAGTGCCGTTTGGAGGGCAAAATGTCCAAAACTTGGGAAGCAATACATCGCGCGTCCGTGCGTTGCCTGGCTTTAAAAGAAAAGCGCGGAGCCGCTCGATGCGACTCCGCGCTTTGGTGTTCTGCTTTGGCAGCTTTGCCGCTACGCCACGAAGAAGTAGACGAGGAAGGCAAGGGCTGCGATCCACATGAGCGGCTTGATCTTGGAGGCCTCGCCCTTAAAGAGCGCGACGACCACGTAAGCGATAAAGCCCAGGCCGATGCCGGCAGAGATGGAGTAGGTGAAGGGCACGCCGGCGACAATCATGAACGCCGGGAAACCCTGCGACACGTCGGACCAGTCGATCTCGGAGGCCTCGCTCATCATGAGGTAGCCGACGTAGACCAGAGCGCCGCAGGTGGCGGCGCTGGAAACGATGGTGACGATGGGGGAGAAGAACGCAGCGAGAATGAACAGCACGCCGGTGGTGACGGAGGTGAGGCCCGTGCGGCCACCGTCGGCGGCGCCGGAAGTGGACTCGACGAAGGTGGTGATGGAGGAGACACCCATGAAACCGCCCACAGCAGCGGCGGCGGAGTCGACGATCAGGATCTCCTTGATATTCTCGACGTTGCCGTCGTCGGTGAGGAACTCGCCCTGCTTGGCCACGGCCATCGCGGTGCCCATGGTGTCGAAGAAGTCACTCATGAGCAGCGAGAACGAGATGACGAGGAGCGCGGGGTCGGTAAGGACCTTGACGATGGCAGGCACGCCGCCGGCGTCGGCGATGGGGCCACCGATGCTCGAGAAGTCGAGCGGGGCGATGATACCGGTCGGAGCCTGGGTCACACCTAGGGGGATACCGGCGATGACGGCGACGACGATGCCGATGAGCAGCGAGCCCGGCACGTTGCGGGAAGCTAGGGCAACCGTCACGACGATGGAGATGATACCGACGATAAAGGTGGGGGAGGTGATGTCGCCCAGGCCGACGAGCGTACCGGCGCCAGCGGTGATAATGCCGGCATCGCACAGGCCAATCATGGCGATGAACAGGCCCAGACCCACCGAGATGGCGTGACGCAGGACAACCGGGATGGCGTCCATGATGGCCTCGCGCAGGCCACAAAGCACGAGCAGCAAGATGACGACGCCCTCGAGGAAGATGACGCTCATGGCCACGTGCCAGTCACCGCCGCAGACGGTGGTGGTGATTCCGGCGATCATCGCGTTGACGCCTAAGCCCGACGCGCAGGCGAGCGGGCGGTTGGCGAAGATGCCCATGCAGATGGTCATGATGCCGGCGCCCAGGCAGGTGGCGCAGGCGAGCGCTCCCGCATCGATGCCAGCGCCCGAGAGCACCGCGGGGTTGACGGCGATGATGTAGGCCATCGCCAGGAATGTTGTCAGTCCAGCGCGGAGTTCGGTCCCGATTGTGGACTTGCGCTCACTGACGTGAAAAAGTTCGTCCATGCATACCCTTTCCTTGTTCGGCCCCGAGTTTAGGCCGATTGACACGAACTCAACTACTATAGCCCCTATACGACGCTGTTGTTCCTCGCATGTTGATGTTCGGCGCTTTGTAGCAGACGGACGGTATTTTTCGCATGAAAATGTGTGGGTACCGTATACTTAAGCGGTTACAACGACCCCTATGGAGGAACGTATGATTAAAGAGCTTTGCCACGACGAGGCTATCCTGTCCCAGCGTTGCGAGGTTGCGACCGTCGAGGACGAGTCGGTTGCTCAGGACCTGATCGATACCATCAAGTCGCTCGACGATGCCGGCTGCCTTGCCGCTAACCAGATTGGCGTTACCAAGAAGGTTTGCGTCTATCTGGACGACGCCGGCGAGCCCCACGTGCTCTACAACCCCCGTCTGGTGTTTGGCCTGGGCGCCAGCAAGATGGAGGAGAGTTGCCTGACGCACGAGGAGGTCACCAAGTCCACGCGCTATATCAAGTGCAAGGTTGCCTTTGACCAGATCGTCGACGGCAAGATGAAGGAGTGCCGCCGCGACTACGCGGGCTTTGAGGCACAGATGATCCAGCATATGATCGACCACTGCCAAGGTAAACTTGTCTAGGGTGACTACAGCACCGCACTTCGTCTCTTTTGGCCCGGGCATGACGTTGTTGTCATGTCCGGGCTTTTGTGTTTAGCGCCTCTTTGATTGGTGACAATAAGCTTAGAAAGAAAGAACGTAAAGCTAGGAGGCGCCATGTGCACGAGCATTCGATTTACCGATAATTCTGGCCACATGTATCTGGGCCGCAATCTCGACTGGAGCTTTGACTACGGCCAACAGGTTCGCGTGATGCCGCGCGGGTTTCACATTCCGTATTCGTTTATCGACGACGCGACAGCGGCGCACGCGGTGATCGGTATGTGCATCGATTACAGGAACTACCCTATGTTCTTCGATTGCGGCAACGATGCGGGCCTCGCCGTGGCGGGTCTCAATTTCCCGGGTTATGCCGAGTATGCCGAGGACCCTGTCGACGGCAAGACCAATATCGCGGCCTATGAGTTTCCCCTGTGGGTGGCAGCGACGTTCTCGACGGTCGACGAGGTCGAGGCCGCGCTGCGCGATACGGTGATTGTCGCCAAATCTGCCGGAGAGGGGCTGGGCGTGTCGCTGCTCCATTGGATTATCGGCGACAGCCAGCGCAGCATCGTGGTCGAGATGATGGCTGACGGCCTTCATGTATACGACGATCCGGTCGACACCCTTGCCAACCAGCCGACCTTCCCGTGGCACATGGAAAACCTGCGCACCTATATCACCGCCACAAGCGATTTTCCGCAAACGGCGACGTGGCGTGGCGCCGAGCTTAAGCCCTATGGAGCCGGTGCCGGCATGCGCGGCATTCCGGGCGATTGCTATTCGCCGAGCCGTTTTGTAAAGGCGGCGTACCTCAATGCCAATTACCCGCAAAAGGAGAGCGAGACCGAAAACGTCGTTCGCATGTTCCGCTCGCTCGAGGGCGTGGTGATGATTGAGGGGGCGTCCAGGATGGGCGATGGCAAGTTCGAGAAGACTATCTACACCGGATGCTTTAGCGCGCGCACGGGCAATTATTACTACGCGATGTATGGGGATCCGTCGATTCGCTACGTGAGCCTGATGGATGCCGAGGGCGCGAGCCCCGATAGGCTCGTGGTTCCCGAGCCGCGCCGTTCGTAGCCGATAGCTTTACTGCAATGCAAAGCGGCCCTGCGTCTCTCGTGAGGTGCAGGGCCGCTGTCGTTGATTTGTGACGTCGCTAGAAGTTGGCGTCGTTGAGTTGTTCGTTCTCGAGGCCGTCGAGCTGTTGCTGTTCGGGCGTATCGGCGACGCTCTCGAGCAGCTCGGTGGGATCGACGTTCATGTCCCTACCGGCCTCGTTGCCGTTGACCAAGTCGTCCGAGAAGATATCGACTTCCATTTCCTCGGCTTCTTCGATCTGAACCTCGAGCGGCACCTGGGTACGCACGAGCTTAACGGCCGGGCGCATGCGGGCAAACAGCGGCACGTACTCGATGATGATGGCCGAGTTCTCGAGACCGTACCAACGTGCCGGGCTTCCGCAGGCGCGGCGGACGGCGTACTTGATGGCCATGACGCGATGGTCGTTGCGGTTGATGTCCGTCTCGGGAGCAAGCATCTTGCGCAGCATGCAAAAACGGAAGTCGCCTACGTTGCCGCGTGTCTCGTAGATGGAATAGGTGTGATGTTGCGGCGGCAACTCACCCGATGCCATCAGGTCGCCAACGATTTGGCGCAGGTAGGCGTTGATGCGCTGGTTGACCTTAAAGCCCAGGTCCAAGCGCACGCGGAACAGGAAGTCCGTGCCAAAGGTCTCAACGGAATACTCGTGCGTATAGGGCTCGTCGGTAACGTGTACGTTGATGAACCAATATGCCTTGGCGCGCTTGGGATGCTTATCCAAGATGGAGTAGAGCACGTCGCGGTCGAGCGTGAGCGGGTCGGGGCTGTTGGTAAGGAACACCAGATTGTCGGCGAGCACGGGGTAGGTCTCGTCATTGCGCAGGCGATTGAGCTGGTCGATGTACTTGGAGACGGGCAGCAGTATCGTCTGCGTGCGCTCGATGGCGGTGCCGCGGCGCCACACGTACATAAGGCCGAACAGCAATGCGGCCAGGAAGATCATGACGTAGCCGCCGTCAAAGAACATGGTGAGGCACGAAGCGAAGAAGCACAGCTCAATGGCACCAAAGAGCAGGGCGAAGACGCAGGCGCCCAGCTTGTGCTTGAGGATGCCGGCGATGTAGCTCGTCAAAAGCGTCGTGGTCATGAGCATGGTCACGGTAATGGCGAGGCCGTAGGCGCTCTCCATGCGCTCGGAGTTTTGGAACAGCAGCACGATGAAGATGCAGCCGACCCACATGATGTTGTTGACGAGCGGAATATAGAGCTGGCCCTTGGTGTCGCTGGGGTAGTGGATGCGCAGGTGCGGCATGAGGTTGAGACGGGTTGCCTCGGATACCAGCGAGAACGAGCCGGTGATGAGCGCCTGCGAGGCGATGATGGCCGCCACGGCCGAAAGCACGATGGCAAAGGGGCGCAGGGGTTCGGGGAGCATCATATAGAACGGGTTGACGATATCCATCGCGAGCATCTGGGGATTGGAGTTGTTGGCGAGCAGCCAAGCGCCCTGACCCAGATAGTTAAGGATGAGGGCCGCCTTTACGAACGGCCAGGATGCGTAAATGTTAGCCTTGCCCACGTGACCCATGTCCGAATAGAGCGCCTCGGCGCCGGTCGTCGAAAGGAAGACGAAGCCAAGCACCATGATGCCCGAGTGGTTGATGGGCGAGAACAAGAACATGATGCCGCGGATGGGGTTGAGCGCGCGTAGGATGGACAGGTTGCCGAGCATGTTGAACAGGCCGGCGCCCGCCAGGAACAGGAACCATAGCGTCATAAGCGGGCCGAACAGCTTGCCGATTGACGAGGTGCCGGCGCGCTGCATGGCAAACAGACCGCAGATAATGATGATGGTGATGATGATCACATTGGTCTGACCGTCACCCAATAGTGCGTGGCCCCACTCGATGGTACGCAGGCCCTCAATGGCTGTGGTGACCGTGACCGCGGGGGTGAGGATGCCGTCGGCGAGCAGTGCCGCGCCGCCGATCATGGCGGGCAGAATCAGCCATGGCGCCACCTTGCGCACGAGGCTGAACAGGGCGAAGATGCCGCCTTCGTTGTGGTTGTCTGCATTCATGGCAATCAGCACGTACTTGACCGTGGTCACGAGCGTCATGGTCCAGATGACGAGCGAAAGCGCGCCCAGGATCATGTCCTCGCTGACGGTGCCGATGCCGCCGTTGTTGGCGACGATTGATTTCATGGTGTACATGGGGCTCGTGCCGATGTCACCGTAGACGACGCCGAGCGTTACGAGCAGCATGCCAGCGGAGAGGGGAATGGCTCCATGCCCGCCTTGACTACGCTGGTCTTGGAGGCTTGCCTCCAGCTTGTTCTGTGCCACGTGGACTCCCTTGGACATCTGGCCTCTGCAAAGAGCGGTAGACCTTTATGCCATCTTTATACATATAAGAGCAGTTTGGCACATCGGGGTGTTTTAGACAATAATCCCCATCTGGGGATTATTCATATACGCAGGTGGTATTTCAGAGCAGGGGCTATTAAGCACGTGCTGTCTGGGCGATGCCAGCCTTGGTGTTTGCGCGTTTGCCGGCGACTTCGCAAAAGATCGCGCCGCCGATGATCAGCGCGGCGCCCATCAGGCGGACCGGTGTTATGGTTTCGCCCAAAAGGACGGCCGAGAACACGACGGCCGAAAGCGGCTCAAGGTAGCCGACGACGGCGACGGTCTGCACGGGCAGCTTGGCGACGGCGCTAAAGTAGAGCAGGCAACCGATGCCGGTGTTGACAATGCCGAGCATGGCAACGGCGCGCCAATCGATGCCGGCGGCAATGCTGGGGGAGAGGAACGAGGGGGCACCTTGCGTGAAGAGCGTAAGGATCAACGCGGTTACAAAGGCGGCACTCACCTGGAGCGTGGAGTTCTCGAGACCTTTGATATGTGGCGCTCCCTTGCTGGCAACGACCATCAACGCGTAGCAGAAGGCCGAGGCGATGCCGCACACGATGCCCGCGATGGGCATATTGCCGCCGAGGCCTTGGGCCGCGATGAGGAAGGCGCCGCAGGCGACGGCTATGAAGCCGGTAATTTTACCGCCGGTCAGCTTTTCGCCAAAGATGAGCGGGGAGAGCGCCATAACGATGATGGGGCCGCAGTAGTACAGCAGCGAGGATATGCCGACGCCGATCGTCTGGTAGGCGCGGAACAGAAAAATCCAGCTGGCGCCCAGCGCGGCTCCCGAGAGGAGGAGGGCTGCGGCTTCGCGGGGGCGAGATGGCGCCTGCAACTTATGGCGTTGGGTGCTGGCGAGGACGGTGACAAGCGAGAGTGCGCCCAAAAACGTGCGCAGGAGCACGATATCGGAGCTCGGTAGCGCGATGGCAGCGGCGATGATGCCGTTGGAGCCAAACAATAGCAATGCTGCTAGGTACGTAAACAGTCCGTTGTTCATGCGCTGACATCCCCTCTATATCCGAGCATGTTCACTATGGGTGAACTGGCTTTAGAAGAAAAGCGAATATAATGCATGGCAAACATGAAAAAAACTCATGCAAGGGTGGAGGCGTGTCGTGGAAACGAATATTCAAAAGATGCAGGTGCTGCTGGAGACCGTGCGCGCCGGAAGCTTTACGCGTGCTGCCGAGCGCCTGAGCTACTCGCAGTCGGGCGTGAGCCGCATGGTGGCCGATCTTGAAGCCGATTGGGGCTTTAAGGTGCTCGACCGCAGTCGCGAGGGCGTGGTGCTTTCTGCCGACGGGCGGCAGGTGATGCCGGCAGTCGAGGCGTTATGCGAAGAGTTTGGCCGCCTGCAGCGACGCGTGGACGAGATGCGAGGGCTCATGCGTGGCAAGATCTGTATCGGTACGTTTTCGAGTGTGGCGACCCATGTACTGCCACCGGTGATCGCGCTGTTTCGCGCCGATCACCCGGATGTCGATTACGAGCTGCTGATGGGTGATTACTCCGAGATTGAGCAATGGGTGGCGGAAGGCCGCTGCGACCTGGGTTTTATTCCGCGTGAGCCACGCGGCGTCGGCGTGGCGTCGCGGCCGTTGGTGCAAGACGAGCTGATGGCCGTGGTGCCAGCGGGCTCCTCGCTTGCCACCGCGGAGGTCGTTTCCCTTGCCGATTTGGCCAACGAGCAGTTTATTCTGCTGGAACGCGGTAGCGACGACGAGATTACGCCGCTGTTTCGCCGTGCGGGCCTGGCGGTGCGCTCTAAGCTGTCGACCTGGGATGACTATGCGATTATGGCCATGGTCGAGGACGGCCTGGGCGTGAGCATTCTTCCGGCGCTCATCTTGCGCCGCTGCCAGTTCGATGTTGCCGTGCGCCCGCTCGAGGGACATCCTCATCGGCAGATCAACGCCATATACCGCACCGCTGACGTTTCGCTTGCGGCGGCTCGTTTCCTTGAATATCTCTAAAAGCGCGTACCCGTTGTCTACTTTGGGACAATTCTCGAGGCTCGGTACATTTTCTTGTGAAATTGAACTTTCAGATAATGCGCCGCGCTATACTGCTGCCTAAATTGAACTCAGGTTCAATTTGTGTTCTATAAATTGAACTTTGCCAGCAAGGAGGTTCCTGTGGCCCAAGAGACGTTTTGCGATCGCCTGCGACAGACCATGTCCGATCGCGACGTACGCCAGTCGGACGTAATCCGCGCATCGGAGATGCTCGGCAAAAAACTCGGCAAGAGTCAGATGAGCCAATATGTGAGTGGCAAGACGATTCCGCGGCGCGATGTGGCAGAGCTGCTCGCCCGCATTTTGGAGGTCGATGTTACCTGGCTGCTTGCCGGTGACGCCGATCAAGGTGAGACATCATCGCCTCGCAACGATTCCAAGCCAGAACTCCATCCCTCAGCTCAAATTCCAAGGAGCACCATCATGCGTACTTTTTCTAAATCCACCAAACTCGAGAACGTCCTGTATGACGTGCGCGGTCCCGTCGTCGACGAGGCCGCCCGTATGGAGGACGAGGGCGAGCGTATTCTCAAGCTCAACATCGGCAACCCCGCGCCCTTTGGTTTCCGTACGCCCGATGAGGTCATTAAGGATATGCGTCAGCAGCTGCCCGACTGCGAAGGCTATTCCAACTCGCGCGGCCTGTTCTCTGCACGCAAGGCGATTATGCAGTACTCGCAGATCAAGGGCCTGCCCAATGTTCAGATGGAGCACATCTACACGGGCAACGGCGTGTCCGAACTCATTCAGCTTTCGATGAACGCACTGCTCGACAATGGCGACGAGATTCTGATCCCCAGCCCCGACTATCCGCTCTGGACGGCGTGCGCAACCCTTGCCGGCGGTCATCCCGTACATTATTTGTGTGATGAGCAGGCGGATTGGTATCCTGACCTGGAGGATATGGAGTCCAAGATCACGAGCGCGACCAAGGCTCTCGTCATCATCAACCCCAACAACCCCACGGGCTCTGTCTATCCGCGTGAGGTGCTCGAGGGCATCGTTGAGATTGCGCGCAGGCACCAGCTCATGATTTTTGCCGACGAGATCTATGACCGCCTGTGCATGGACGGCTACGAGCATGTCTCCATTGCCTCGCTCGCCCCCGACCTGCCTTGCATTACGTTTAGCGGCCTGTCCAAGTCGCATATGATCGCGGGCTATCGCATTGGCTGGATGGTGCTTTCGGGCAACCAGCGATGCATGAGCGACTTCATCATGGGCGTCAACATGCTCTCTAATATGCGCCTGTGCTCCAACGTGCCAGCCCAGTCGATCGTCCAGACGGCGCTCGGCGGCCATCAGTCGGTCAACGACTACATCCGCCCCGGCGGTCGTGTCTACGAGCAGCGCAACTTTGTGTATGAGGCACTCAACAAGATCGATGGCATCTCGGTGGTCAAGCCGCGCGCGGCGTTCTATATCTTCCCCAAGATGGATGTTAAGAAGTTCAACATCACCGATGACGAGCAGTTTGCCCTCGACCTGCTGCACGAGAAGAAGATCCTGATCACGCGCGGCGGCGGCTTTAACTGGGGCGAGCCCGACCACTTCCGTATCGTGTACCTGCCGCGCATGGAAGTGCTCAAAGAGTCCCTCGACGACCTCGCCGACTTCTTCGATCATTACCGCCAGAGCTAAGGGATAGAGGCTCCATACAATCGAAAGCTCCCTGCAGTTGCTTGGCTGCAGGGAGCTTTCTTGAATCGGTGGAACTAAATAACGATTCCGTTGCAGTGGTCGATTTCGTGCTGGATGATTTCGGCGGTGTAGCCCGAGAAGTTTTTGATGCGGTGGACGAAGTTCTCGTCCAAATACTCCACCTTAATGCGGCGATAGCGGGTGCAGGGACGCTCGCCGATCAGCGAGAGACATCCTTCGCTCGTCTGATAGGCATTGACCTGCTCAAGAATTTGAGGGTTGTACATCAGGAGCGTCCTGTTGCCGTCCTTTACGCAGATGATGCGTTTGCGCACGCCGATCATGTTGGCGGCGAGACCCACGCACTCGTGCTCATGCTCGTGGAGCGTATCCAGGAGGTCCTGCCCGGTCGCGGCATCGTCGGGTCCCGCGTCTTCGGAAGGCAGGCGCAAAAAGAACTCGGATTTCATGATGGGCTTAATCATGGCGGGCTCCTCATGTCTCATGCTTTCGTGGACTTTTAATAATAGCGCGGAAGGAAAGCTGCGCGTTCGCGTTACAATCTTTCGACGTTGGACCATGTTGCCAGACTCGTCGTGTACGGCGTCTGGCGTAAGTCTAGGGCTCATTTTCGCCCTGGACTGTTCCTCTGGGGCGATGCGACTGTCGTTCCAAGAGGAAGGAAATGCATGGGGAGCAAATCTCAGCAACAAGTTCAAGCACCGCCATCGGCCACTGCGGCAATTCTCGTCGTAATGTATATTGCAGCCTTTGTTGCCGCGTTTAACGAGAACATCATTAACGTGGCGTTGCACGACATTATGGCAGCCTTTTTGGTGAGTGCCACCACGGCGCAGTGGCTCGTTTCGGGCTACATGATCGTGACGTCGATCTTTACGGCCATCATGGCCTTCCTGTCCGGCCGATTCTCGACGCGCAAGCTGCTGTTTTTCGCATGCGGATGCATGGTCGCCGGCGAAGTCCTGTGCCTGTTCGCTCCGTCGTTTAGCGTTTTGCTGCCAAGCCGTATTTTGCAGGCCGCGGGATCGGGCATCTTGTTCCCGCTCATGATGGACGTGGTGCTGTCTTGCGCCCCGCGTGAGAAGCTCGGTCTCTACCTGAGCCTGGGCGGCGCCTGCATTACGCTGGGGCCGGCGTTTGGACCCGTGATCAGTGGTCTAATGTGCACGTTGTTTGGCTGGAGGGCGGTGTTCGTAGTACCGCTGGTGGGCGGTATTGTGGTCGCTGCGGCGGGCGTAAAGCATGTTCAGAATGTCGGAGAGCGCTCGAACACCACGCTTGATATTCTGTCGGTTGTTTTGCTCGCCGCCGGCGTTACGGCTTTTGTGTATTCCGTAGGCGAGTTCTCGACCGATTTGATTACCGGCATCGTGACGCTCTTCGCCGCCATTGTGCTGCTCGGCCTGTTTGCGGCCCGCCAGCTCAATCTCGAGCATCCGGTGCTTAACGTGCGTCCCATGGCGAGCGTTCGTTTTTGGCCTGCGTGCCTGCTTGTGGTGGTGTCGATGATGACGACGTTCTCGATGAGCGTTTTGTTGCCGCTCTATTTTGAGGGTGCATACGGCATGACCGCACTTATTGCGGGCTTGCTCATTTTGCCGGCGATTGCCTGCAACGCCGTGACCTCGATTGTAGGCGGACGCGTGATGGACGCCCGCGGCGCATGGCCGCTGCTGCCGGTCGGCTTTGCCCTGATTGCCGTGGGACAGACTGCCATATCGATGACGGCGGCAAGCATGAACATCGGCGTCGTCGTGGCGCTGACCGTTGTGGTGTATGCCGGAGTCGGTTTGGTGCTGAGCCCCTCGCAAACGGCCGGCTTGGAGACGCTGCCTGCCGCTGAACATCCTCACGGAACGGCATTGCTCAACACGTGGAACATGATTGCCGCATCGCTTGGCCCGTCGCTGTTTATCGGCCTGCTCTCGAGCTCTGCGGCGACTGCCGGTGCCGCTGGCGTTGCGACGGACGTTGCCCAGGCGATTGGATTTGCAACTGCCGTGCGTGTGGCGGCTGTAATTGCCGTGGTCGGGTTTGTGGCGTCGCTGGTGTACGCTCGTCGCGAGTCGCACATGTCGCATTAATGTGTGCACATAGATTCTGCAGCTAGATTGGATGGCGACACCATAAACTAATGGACGTTTTGCCGAGAGGCATGATTGTTTAAAGCGCAAAGAGTGCGCGACGGGCCCCGCGAATGGGGCGATGATGCCCGAGAGGGCCAAGAAGGAGTCTCATGTCCGAGAACGAAGAGATCATGAACGAGACCGAGAACGAGACCATGGCTGCCGAGGTCGAGGCAGTCGAGACCGTGGAGACCGAAGCTGCCGAGGTTGAGGCTGCTGACGAGGTTTCCGCCGAGGAGGAGGCCGAGGTTGTCGAGGCCGCCGTTGATTACGATGACGAAGAGCTGATGGACAAGATGCAGAAGGCCGCCCGCCTGCTGCGTAGCCGTCGCTTTGCTATTTCCAAGGAGGAGGAGGCCAAGGCCGAGCGCATGGCGAACATCGAGCGCGCCATCAAGCTTCTTGACCTCAAGCCCAAGATGGAGCAGAAGGAAATGTCTGACCTGCTGGGCATGCGCCTCCGTGAGCTCGATGGCCTGATGGCCGAGGCCGAGGCTGCCGATCTGGTCGGCCGCATCGACGACGCCGAGGGCGATATGCGCAAGATCGTCGTCTTCGCCGCCGAGGATGCCGCTGAGGGCCTGGTCGAGCTTGCCAACAAGAAGGAGAAGCTCCTGCCCGAGCTTTCTTACGAGGAGGCCACCGAGCTGATGGCCGCTCTCGATAAGGTTATTGCTCCGCTCGTCGCTATGGGCCTGGACGAGGACCGCGGTCCTCGCGGCGGCCGTGACGACCGTGGCGGCCGTGGCGGCGACCGTGGCGGTCGCGGCGGCTTTGGCGATCGTGGTGGCCGTGGCGGCGACCGTGGGGGTCGCGGTGGCGATCGTGGTGGCCGTGGCGGCTTTGGTGACCGTGGCGGCGACCGTGGCGGTCGGGGCGGCTTTGGTGGCAACCGTGGTGGCTATGGCGACCGCGGCGGCAACCGTGGCGGCTTTGGCGGCAACCGTGGTGGCGACCGCGGCGGTCGCGGTGGCGACCGCGGCGGCCGCAACGGCGGCGGCTTCCGCGGCAACCGCTTCTAGGGGTTACGCGGTTCTACGAACCGCGTAACTAGTTGACGCTGCGCGCCCACCAGAGCGACAACTTGTCATTCAAAGAGGACGGCATGACCAGAAGGTCTATGCCGTCCTCTTTTCATGTCAATTTGTTCGCTCTGGTGGGCGCTCGCTGTCGGTACCAAAACATCGGCATCCCCAAGGGATCATTTGCTATGCGTCCGAAAATCCACGCTCGTTTGTTTTCTGCCTACATTTGGAGGAAGAGCTCGTGGAGGCGCGTGTCGTCGTCGAGCTCGGGGTGGAAGGTTACGCCGAGCTGGTTGCCCTGACGGGCGGCGACGATACGGCCGTCGACTTTCGCTAAGGCCTTGGCATTGCCGTGCACTTCGACGATGCGGGGTGCACGGATAAATGTTAATGGCACTTCACCGTCGATGCCGGACACCTGGCCCTTGGTGCGAAAACTGCCGAGCTGTCTGCCATAAGCGTTGCGCTCAACGAGTACGTTCATGGTTGCTAGGCGCGGCGTTCCCTTATCGTCGTGTGCGGCAAGATCGCGCGCCAATAGAATCAAGCCGGCGCAGGTGCCAAGGACGGGCATGCCTTCAACAATGTGGGTGCGAAGCTCCTCGAGCATGTCCAACTCATCAAGCAGCTTCCCTTGAACGGTAGACTCGCCGCCGGGAAGTACTAGACGGTCAAAGTCCTGCTGCAAATCGGCCGCCTGCCTCAGCTCAATACAGTGTGCGCCAAGCTCGGATAGTCTTGCCTCGTGCTCGGCAAAAGCGCCTTGGACCGCCAGCACGGCGACCGTCTGGTCTGCATAATCGCTCATGTGCGATCCTTTCTGCCGGACTAGCGCCCGCGCTCCTCCATGATGATCTCGATCTCGTCGGCGTTGATGCCCACCATGGCCTCGCCCAGGTCCTCCGAAAGCTCAGCGATGAGCTTGGCATCGGTGAAGTTTGCCACGGCCTTGACGATGGCGGCTGCGCGCTTGGCGGGGTCGCCGCTCTTAAAGATGCCCGAGCCCACAAAGACGCCTTCGGCGCCCAGCTGCATCATCAGCGCGGCGTCGGCGGGGGTCGCTACGCCGCCGGCGGCAAAGTTCACGACGGGAAGCTTACCCGTGGCATGGACCTCGCGCACCAGCTCGACCGGAACCTGCAGTTGCTTGGCTGCCTCAAAGAGCTCGTCGTCGCGCAGGGCAACAACGTCGCGGATCTGCTTTTGGATCTTGCGCATATGGCGCACAGCCTGGACGACGTCGCCCGTGCCCGGCTCGCCCTTGGTGCGAATCATCGTGGCACCCTCGGCAACACGGCGCAACGCCTCGCCCAGATCGCGGGCGCCGCAGACAAACGGGACGTCAAACTGGGTCTTGTCGATGTGGTAGACATCGTCGGCGGGGGAGAGAACCTCGGACTCATCGATGTAGTCGATCTCGATAGCCTGAAGGACCTGAGCCTCGACGATATGACCGATGCGGCATTTGGCCATGACGGGGATGGAGACGGCCTCTTGAATGCCCTTGATCATCTTGGGGTCACTCATGCGCGAGACGCCGCCTGCGGCACGGATATCGGCCGGGATGCGCTCGAGTGCCATGACGGCGCAGGCGCCTGCCTCTTCGGCGATGCGCGCCTGCTCGGGCGTGGTGACGTCCATGATGACGCCGCCCTTGAGCATCTGCGCGAGCTCGCGATTGAGTTTGACGCGATCGGCCTTGCTGGTCTGTTCTGCCATGGTTGCTCCCTTGGTTGGCATGTGCATTGCTTGACGGAACATCCTATCGGGGAGCTGGGTATGGCGAAATACTCAGTTTTCGAGATAATAACAAGGTCAGACTAATACCAGATTGAATGGCTTAATAAGGTCAGGTGATAGGCTCATGCTTGACTACAATTTGGAAAAACGCGGCGAAGCATCGCTCTATGAGTATGTTTACCAGCAAATTCGAGACGATATTGTTGCTGGACGCATTGCGGCGGGGGAGCATTTGCCGTCTAAGCGCGCCTTTGCCAGTCATCTGGGAATCAGTGTCATTACTATCGAAAATGCATATAGCCAGTTACTTGCCGAGGGCTATATTTGCTCAATGCCGCGTCGTGGCTACTACGCTTGCGAGCTTCCGGATGCACCGGTTTTGCCTTTGGCTACGGGGAACATCGACCGAGATGCCGTCTCTGTGGGCCCCAGCGCGCATGATGTCAACGGACAGGTCGAGCGATTCGACGCGCTCTCTCCTTCCGCTTTGGAGGCGGCGCGGCTTTGGCAAAGCGCACTGCGGGCGACGCTGGCATCCGAAGACGAGCGCGAGATCTTTTCGCCCGCACCGGCACAGGGCACCGCTCGGCTACGACGCGCAATTGCTCGCCATCTGCGCGGGACAAGGGGTATGAATGTCAATTCCGATAACATTGTTATCGGTGCGGGCGCCCAGCTGCTCGATACCATGTTGGTTCAGCTGCTTGGAGCCGACAAGGTGTATGCCGTTGAGGATCCGGGCTATTTACGCCTGACGCGCATCTATCAGGCTATGGGCTGCAAAGTTCGACATATCCCGTTGGATGATGAGGGCGTGGACTTGAGCACTCTGCAGAAAAGCGGGACCGATGTCCTTCACCTGATGCCGTCCCATCAGTATCCGACCGGCCTTGTGACGAGCATTGCACGTCGCTACGCGCTGCTGAGCTGGGCCGCCGAGCGACCAGGTCGGTATCTCATCGAAGATGACTTTGATTGTGAGTTTCGCCTTGCCGGCAAACCGATTCCCACGCTCGCGTCAATCGATGCCGCTCAGTCGGTTATCTACACCAACACGTTTTCGAAGAGCCTGTCATCGGCGTTGCGTCTAGCGTACATGGTGTTGCCCGATGAGCTAATGGAGCGGTTTAGGCGCAACCTTGGTTTTTACGCCTCATCGGTGAGTTCTGTTGACCAAGTCGCTTTGGCTCGCTTGCTGGAATCGGGTGATTATGAGCGGTATGTGAACCGTGTGCGCGTGCGTGCTCGCGAGGCGCGCGATGGCCTGGCGTCGCTTGTACGGAAAGCGTTTCCGGCGGGGGAGGTCTCGATTGAACATGCAGACGCAGGCCTTTACTGCACCGTGGCTGCAGAGCGCGGAGCGGGTGGAAGCTCTTTTGTGCGGGCCCTCACGCGCTCGGGTATCCCGTTCGTCGATGTCAGTGACTGCTATTGGTGTGCCGATGGCGCATCTGTCCCTGAAAACTCAAGTCAAATTCTTGTTCAGTATGACGATTTGAGTCCAAAAGTGCTTAATACCTTGGAATTGCAGCTAATGGGAGCACTCTGCAACCTAAGTGAGTAGACCTTTGGAACTTTGGCGACCAGGCAGTTTTGTAACAAGCTATCTACCTGCGGTTTTGAAAAGCAGGATGACCGGCCTGCTCGGGATGTTCAAAAAAGTCTACTCACTTGCCGCGCAAAGTTTCTGCATAAGAAAAAAATGGGGTTTTCAACAGGGCTTCGTCCAGCTCTCGACAAGCTTTTGGCCAGTTGGGGAGGGCTGTTGAAAACTTGGCAGTCCGTTCGGCGCCATTTTTGGTGCGTTCGCGCCAATGCGTGACTGACTGGGTTGAAATTCGTGTTCTCCTGTGCCTATGAAGGATCTACTTTGTGACATATCGGCTTTTAGGTACTGGCGTTTGCCCCCTCAAGTCCGCGCTTTGTGTCCGCCGCTTCCGCGACCGGAAGAAGACCGGCAGCGATATGACCTCGCCCGTAACCCGACGGCTGCGGTTGCACTCGGCTTTCCGTTGTATACATTGGTTCGGACGAGAAACAAACGGACTTGTCCTGCCAGCATTAGGCAGCGGCTGTTCCTTGGTGAGCTTCCCAGGGAATCCGTGCTGGAAACGGAGCATGGGTTTTTGATTACGTCTCCTCTACTGACGGCATTCATCATGTTGCGGCATCTGACGGATCTTCAGCTTCTTTTGGTATTGGCGGAGATGTGTGGCTTGTTTGCGGTGTGTGCCCTGCCGGCGGCACTTGAGGCGGAGCTTTCGCGTGCAATTGATTCGGGCGCGATTTCGACAACGTTCGGTTGGGTGCGCTGCCCGTCCGAGGACGGCACCGCCTCAAATTTATGGCGTCGAGACGCTTTGGTTTTGGGCGGAGACCTTGACCGTTTTTGTTCAGATGTTTGCGGGATGCGTTACGGCAATAGATTTATGGCGGTATCGCAACTCGTTCCATTGGGTGCCGCGTCGCCTTTTGAGGTCGAGGCGTATTTGCTACTTGCACTGCCGCGATCCCTGGGAGGCGAAGGTTTTTGCGGCATAGAGCTTAATGTTGAAGTGACGTTAAGCACAAGTGCCCGAGCGATTGTGGGAAAGTCCCGTGTATATATCGACCTACTTCTTTCTTCACCGGACGGTAAGCGACAGGTGGCCATTGAATGTCAGGGAAAGGCCTCGCACGGACGCGCAGGGGATGGCTTGCGTGACGCTGACCGCATGACAGCCCTTCAGGCCATGGGCTACGATGTACTTCTCCTGACACACAGACAGATATCCGATGAGGATAGATTCCGCGCGATCGTTAAGGCCATATGCAGGATGCTCGATGCTGAATATCGTGATAAAAGCTCGGATGAGCAAAGGGCTGAGACATTACTCCGGTCTGAACTATTCGTTGACTGGACAAAATTGGGAGTAATTGACGGAAAGATGCCCGTTAGACACAAAACAGCTCGATCGTGGACGGCTGCGGTTCTAAGTGAGTAGGCTTTTGGCACTTTGGAGACCAGGCCGTTTTGCAACAAGGCATTTACCTGCGGCTTTATAAAGTGATATGGATGGCCTGCTCGGCAAGTTTCGAAAAGTCTACTCACTTAGTTTTTGACGAGAGACCGGTGCCGAAGATAGCTCTATTTCAGGGCGTTAACGAGTCCTCGAGACACAAAAAGGCCCGAACCAATACGGTCCGGGCCTCATCGAGCTAGAGGTTATGTCTCAAGCGGTTGGCTTAGCCAAAGTAGCGCTTCAGCAGGCCGGCGAAAGCCTTGCCGTGGCGAGCCTCGTCGCGAGCCATCTCGTGCACGGTGTCGTGGATGGCATCGAGACCAGCGGCCTTGGCGCGCTTGGCAAGATCGGTCTTGCCGGCGGTGGCGCCGTTCTCGGCCTCAACGCGCATCTCGAGGTTCTTCTTGGTGGAGTCGGTCACGACCTCGCCCAGGAGCTCAGCGAACTTGGCGGCGTGCTCGGCCTCCTCGTGGGCAGCCTTCTCCCAGTACAGGCCGATCTCGGGGTAGCCCTCGCGATGAGCGACGCGAGCCATGGCCAGGTACATACCGACCTCAGAGCACTCGCCCTCAAAGTTGGCGCGCAGGTCGGCAACGATGTCCTCGGAGACGCCCTCCATCTTGGCGACGCCCACGACGTGCTCGGCAGCCCACTCGAGCTGGCCCTCCTCCTGCTTCAGGAAACGAGAACCGGGAACGCCGCACTGGGGGCACTTGAAGTCCTCGGGCAGCTGGTCGCCGTCGAACTCTTCCACATAACCGCAAACGGGGCAAACAAACTTCATGATTCGATCCTTTCGATCGATGGCGATGGGGCGCTTGTCCGGTCCCGTAAGGGCCCTCTCCGGACGTGCGTCTTGACGAGTTCTATTATCCATAAATGCAACCAAATGTGAAGCCTATTAGGAATGATTTTTAATAAAACAATTTTGAGATATGAAGATGTTGATTGATTAACGATTGGCAGGTTGTCTTTGACCGCCGCTGAGTACAATCGGTCGAGCAAATGTTGACCAATCAACAAATGAAGGAGTTTCCTTTATGCATCTAGCCCGCCGCGCCTGGTGCCGAACGTATCAAACGGCTTTTCGCATCGCATTGCCGGTGCTGCCCTATACCGAGCCACGCATTTTGGAGCACGCTGAGGATGTGCTCGCAGTGCTTCAAAAGCGCTCGATTCAGAAGGTTCTTATCGTGACAGACCCTGGTATTGCACGTTTGGGGCTCACGGCATCGCTCGAGCGTGCGCTTACGGCTCAGGGGATTGGCGTTACGGTCTATGCCGAAACGAGTATGAACCCCACGGTCTCGAATGTGGAGGAAGCGGCGGCGCTGTATCGCGAGAGCGACTGCCGGGCCATTATCGGCTTTGGTGGCGGTTCGGCCATGGACTGCGCCAAGGGTGTGGGGGCGCGCATTGCGCAGCCAAACAAGCCCATCAACAAGATGCGCGGCCTACTGCGGATTCATCATCGCCTGCCGCTGCTCATTGCCGTTCCCACCACGGCAGGCACGGGAAGCGAGGTCACGCTTGCAGCGGTAATTACCGATGGCGAGACGCACTACAAGTACCCCATTAACGACTTTGTGCTTATCCCGCGCTTTGCGGTGCATGACCCCGAGTTTACGCGCGGTCTGCCCGCCTCCATTACGGGGCAGACGGGTATGGATGCCCTGACGCATGCTGTCGAGGCCTTTATCGGGCGAAGCACCACGCCCTATACGCGTAAGATGGCGCGTCAGGCGGTCCAGCTCATCCATGACAATTTGCTCGAGGCCTATGAGCATGGCGATAACATGCGTGCGCGTCGCAACATGCTTTCGGCGGCGTATAAGGCGGGTGTTGCCTTTACGCGCTCCTATGTTGGATACGTTCATGCCATCGCACACAGCCTGGGCGGGCGTTACGGGATTCCGCACGGCTTGGCCAACGCCATCATCCTGCCGCATATGCTTCGCGCCTATGGCGAAACTGCTGCTCCTAAGCTCGCCGATCTCGCCCGCATGGCCGGTATCGCGCCGGCTAACGCGCAGGACAGCCTGGCGGCCGAGGCCTTTATCGATTGGGTCGATCGAATGAACGCCGCCTTGGGCATTCCCAAATATGTGACGGGCATTCGCCGCTCTGACATTCCCGAAATGGCGGCGCATGCCGATGCCGAGGCCAATCCCCTGTACCCCGTTCCGCTCCTAATGGACCGCTTGGAGCTCGAACGTATGTACGAGGTCGTCGCGGGTGGTATGTTTGAGGACGAGAACTAGGAGGGTACATGAACACCGAGGAAATTGCGCGCATCGTCGGCAATCAGCGCACCTACTTTAAGACGCACGCCACGTTTGATGTCGATGCTCGACGTCGCGCGCTCGCGAGCTTACGCGATGCGGTGCGGGCCCACGAGGCCGATATTGCCCATGCGCTCAAGACCGATTTGGGTAAGTCGCATGACGAGGCCTACATGTGCGAGATTGGCACGTCGCTTTCCGAGATTCGCCATCAGATTGCGCATGTGGCTCGATGGAGTCGTCCGCGCCTGCGTCCGTGCGACCTCGCTAACGCCGTGAGCGTGTGCAAAACGCAAGCCGTGCCCTATGGTGTCACGCTCATCATGGCGCCCTGGAACTATCCGTTTTTGCTGACGCTCGAGCCGCTCGCTGGCGCCCTTGCCGCGGGCAATACTGTGGTCATCAAGCCGAGCGCCTATGCTCCGGCATCGAGCGCGGTGCTCAGGCAAATCTGTGAAGAGGCATTTGATCCGCGCCTGGTGACGGTTGTCGAGGGCGGGCGCGCCGAAAACGAAGCGTTGCTCGATGAGTGCTGGGACAAGATCTTCTTTACCGGTAGCGTTCCGGTCGGCAAGCTCGTCATGGAGCGCGCGAGTAAAAACCTCACGCCCGTGACGCTTGAGCTGGGCGGCAAGAGCCCCTGCATCGTGGATGCGACGGCAAACTTGAAGGTCGCGGCACGGCGTATCGCCTTTGGCAAATGGCTCAACGTAGGGCAGACCTGCGTGGCGCCCGACTACCTGCTGGTCGATACGCGCGTGCACGACGAGCTGCTGGGCCTCATCAAGGAAGAGGTCCGCCGTATGTTTGGCGAGCATCCGCTCGATAACGAGGATTACGGGCATATCGTCAATGCTAAGCATTTTGCGCGCGTGCGCGGGCTGATCGATCCCGATAAGGTCGTGCTGGGAGGCACGGCGCGCGAGTCGTCGCTCAAGATTGAGCCGACGATTTTAGACGGTGTGGCGCCTGAGGACGCCGTAATGCAGGAGGAGATTTTCGGCCCCATCTTACCGGTACTGACGTTTGAGAGCCTAGACGAGGCCGAGACGTTTATTACGGATCGTCCGACGCCGCTGGCCCTGTATATCTTTAGTCGGGATCGCGAGGTTCAGCAGCGCTTTGTGCGCTACGTGCCTTTTGGCGGCGGCTGCGTTAACGACACCATCATGCACTTGGCTACGAGCCATATGGGCTTTGGCGGCATGGGCGCGAGCGGCATGGGGCAGTACCATGGCCGCGAAAGCTTCGATACGTTTAGCCACAAGAAGAGCATCGTGAACAAGGCAACCTGGCTGGACGTGCCATTCCGCTATGCGCCCTACGCAAGCTGGAAGCACAAGTTCGTGCGCATGTTTGTACACTAGAATCAGATGGCGTAGCGACAAACGGTCGAAAAGACACGAGGTGGGGCGAATTTGTGTCCGCACGAGTTCGTAGACTTCTCAATAAGGTTAAGCGCCGGTTTATCCGGCCGTTAGGGGAGTTGCCATGTACGAGCCTTCACGTGTTCTTCTGTCGTTTCATATTGCGGGATTTCAGTATGCCGACGGCGCTTTGGTCCTAGGCGATCTTAAAGCGGGCGATAAACTGACGCTGTGCGCCGAGCGCGATAATCCCCATGACTCCGAGGCGGTTGCAATCTACTATGGCAAGACCAAACTTGGCTATGTTCCGGGAAACGAGGTCGGCCCGCTGTCCTTGATGATGTATTACGGCCACGATGACGTATTTGAGGCCCGCGTGCAACAGGTCGCTCCCGAACGCAGCCCGTGGCATCAGGTGCGCGTTGGACTCTACGTGGTGGATGCTCGCTAGTCGGTAAAGGGGACTGCCATGTTTGATGACGACGACCAGTTCGATCTGGCAGACGATCCGTTTGAGTGGGATATGCTACTCGATGACGATGAGTTGGAGCAGGATCGCAAAAAGCAAAAGGACAAGAATGCCCAGGGTGACGCTTCGAAAAAGCAAGACAAACGCCGCCGCGGACTGTTCGGCGGGCTCTTTGGATAACCGCCACATCGCTGCGTCTGTATACTTAGCACGAGTTGAACACGTTGCGAAATGAGGGCATAAACGATGATGTGGTTTACCGCCGACCTGCACCTGGGCGATACGAATATCTTGCACGACATGGATCGGCCGTTTGGCTCGGTCGAGGAGATGAATCGCAAGGTCATCGATGCCATCAATGAGTGCGTGGCTGCGGATGACCGCCTCTATATTCTGGGTGACTTTACCTATCGTTTGCCCCTGGCGGATGCTGTGCGCCTGCGCGAGCGTATCGAATGCCAAAACGTGACGCTCATACGGGGCAACCATGACGTCGATTGGGAAGATCCCGACGCACCGCAGATTTGGGAAGACGTGCGCGATTACCTGGAGATTACTCCCGGCTATGCCAAGGGCCATCGTCTGGTGATGAGTCATTACCCCATGCTCAGCTGGAATGGTAAGGCGCGTGGCGCCATCATGCTACACGGGCATATCCACAGCAGAGGAGACCGCACCAACGTGCGCAACCGCGATCGCGAGCGCCCTGTCTTTCGCTACGATGTCGGCCTCGACGCCAACGAGTACAGGCCCGTAAGCCGAGATCAAATCCTTGGCTTCTTTGGACTGTAATTCTCGAACCACCACAAAGGGAGCTGGTAACTTTGCGGTGGTTCTGGCGCCGTTGCCATTATGGTGGCGGTGCCTTTTTTGTCCGTGCGGCGCGGTAGAGTGTAAGCGGTTGAAATTTGCGTCCATCGAGGAGCTGCTATGAATGAGATCAAGTGTCCGCATTGTGGCGAAGTCTTTAAGGTCGATGCGTCTGGCTATGCGGATATCGTCAAGCAAGTACGCGATGCCGAGTTTTCGCGCGATCTGGATGAGCGTGTGAGGGCAGTCCAGCGCGAGGGCGAGCAGGCGCTGGAGCTTGAGCGCTCGCGTTCGACGGCTGCCTTGCAAAAGGCAGAGTCTCAGCGCAACGCTCAGCTTGCCGAACAGAAGAACACTGCGGAGCAGAAGCTGGCACAAGAGGTTGCCAAGCGCGACGCTGAGCTTGCCGAGCTGCGCGCCAAGCTCGAGGGCGCTGCCACAGAGCGCGAGAGCGCAAGTCAGCGCGCGGCGGTTGAGGCCCGTGCCGACGCTCAAAAGGAGAACGCCGAGCTTCAGCGAGAAATCGACAATTTGCGTGCGCAGCTGGAGCGCAAAGATGACGAAGCCAAGCTTGCCGAGTCGGCGGCGCGCAATGCTGCTCAAAACGATTTGGCTGCACGTGATGCTCAGATTGCCGAGCTGCAGGCCAGGCTTGCCGCGGCGGACAAGGCCCAGGAGATGGCGCTTGCCGCTGCCGCGGCAGAGTCGCAGCGTGAGCTCGATGCCGCTCGCAGCGAGGCCGATCGCGCGCTTGCTGACTACCGCACGCAGGTACAAGAGAAGTTTTCCACCGCAAAGGCACAGTCTGAGCAAGAGGCCGAGGGCCTGCGTGCCCAACTGCGCGAGCAGGAACTGATGGCAAAAATGAACCTGTCAGAGGCGGTCGCCGCGGCGGAACGAGAGCGCGATGAGGCACGTGCCAAGCTGACGAGCGAGCTGGCGGTGCGCGATTCTCGCGAGGAGCAGGCCAAGGCGGCACACGAGCTCGAGCTTGCGCAGGCCAAGCGTGCGAGCGATGACCTGATTCGCTACAAGGATGAAGAGATTGAGCGCCTTAAGGACATGAAGGTGCGCCTGTCCACCAAGATGGTGGGCGAGTCGCTCGAGCAGCACTGCGAGACCGAGTTTAATCGTCTGCGCATGACGGCGTTTCCTAACGCGTACTTCGAGAAAGATAACGATGCGTCCGAGGGTACCAAGGGTGATTTTATCTTCCGCGAGTGCGACGCGAGCGGCAACGAGGTCATTTCGATTATGTTCGAGATGAAAAACGAGAACGATGAGACCGCGACCAAGCACAAAAACGAGGACTTCTTTAAGAAGCTCGATCACGATCGTCGTCAGAAAGGCTGTGAGTACGCGGTGCTCTGCACGCTGCTCGAGCCCGAGAGCGAGCTCTATAACGCAGGAATCGTGGACGTGAGCTATCGCTACGAGAAGATGTACGTGATTCGCCCACAGTTCTTTATTCCCATGATCACGCTTCTTCGCAACGCCGCCATGGGTTCGCTGCGCTATAAGCAGGAGCTGGCGGAATACAAGCAGCAGAACATCGACGTTACGAACTTCGAAGCCAAGATGGAGAAGTTCAAGGACGGCTTCTCGCGCAACTACAACTTGGCGAGCAAGCAGTTCGAGTCGGCGATCAAGGAGATTGATGCTGCCATTAAACAGCTCGAGAAGACCAAGGATGATCTGCGTCGCAGTACCGAGAATCTGCGTCTGGCCCACAACAAGGCCGATGAGCTTACCATTCGCAAGCTCACGTGGGGCAACAAGACCATGAAGGCGGCGTTTGACGAGGCGCGCGGGGCTGCGCCAGAGACAAACGATGAGCCCGCCGAGGCGGATTCGTATGAGGTCGAGGATGCCGAGTAAGGCATAGCATATAGTGCAAAACGGGGCCGCTGGCGATATTGCCAACGGCCCCGCTTGTTTCGTTCCAGTATGTTCGGCTAGTCCCCGAGCAGGTCCTCGATAAAGCCGACGCGGTAGTTTTTGAAGATGACCTCGCCGCCGTCTTGTGTGGCGTCCAGATCGATATCGCCCATGATGCCAAAGTCGTGGTCGCCATCCTCGTCGGCAAAGATCTGGTGCACGTGCCATACGTGCGCGGTCTTCTCGTCGGACTCGTCGATGGAAAACATCGCGGCACTGCGGGCATCTCCGTCGGTGAGGATCTCCTCGTGCTGCTCGTGGTAGGCATCGAGTGCCTTTTGCCAGCGAATTTCGCTCATGCCCCAGTCGTCGTCGAGCTCGCCCAGGTCGCGAACGTGCTCGCGAGCGGCAAGGGTCACGCGGCGGAAGAGCGCGTTGCGCACCAACAGCGTGCAGCCGCGGCGGTCCGCCACGACCTCGTTGATGCCCTGCGGCGGCGCGGCATCGAGGGCCGCCGGGTTGCCGGCGTTCTCCCACTCGTCTACCAGGCTCGAGTCCACCGAGCGCACCACAAAGCCCAGCCACGAGATAATGTCGCGCAGGCGCTCGTCGCGCTTCTCGATGGGCACGGTGCGGTCGAGCGAACGGTAGGCCTCTGCCAGGTAGCGCAGCAAAATACCCTCGGAGCGGGCGATGCCGAGCTTTTGAATGTAGCCCTTAAAATCGCTCGCGCTTTCCAGCATATCGCGCAGAACGCTCTTGGGAGAGAGCTGGTAGTCGTTGGCCCAGGGCACTTCCTGGCAGTACTTGTCAAAGGCGGCGTCGAGCAAATCCTCGAGCGGCTTTTCGTACGTGACGTCCTGAATGCGCTCCAAGCGCTCCTCATACTCGATGCCGTCGGCCTTCATCTCGGCCATGGCGCGATCGCGTGCGGCGCGCTCCTGTGCGCGCAATACCTGCTTGGGGTCCTCGAGCGTAGCCTCGACCATCGAGATCAGATCCATGGTATAGGTCTCACTCTCGGGGTCGAGCAGCTCCAACGCGGCAAGCAAGAACGGCGAGAGCGGCTGATCGAGCGCGAAGTCCTCGGGCAGATCGACCGTCAGCGCATAGTCGATGTCTGGTGCGGCGTCAGCCGGAGCGTCAGACGCGGGCGGTACCTCGGTGCGAACGACGACGCCGGAATCAATGAGCGTGGCGAAGATTTCGTCGGCGCGAACCTCGAGCTTAGCCTTTTCCTCGGGAGTCTGCAGGCTTGTCTCGATGAGGTCGTGTACGCGGGCACGGGCGTCGCCGCCCTGCTCGACCACGCTAATCACCATGGAGTGCGTGATGCGCAGGCGCGGCTTGAGTGTCTCGGGCTGCGTCTCGATCAGGCGCTCAAAGGTCTGCTTGTTCCAGGTGACAAAGCCCTCGGGGGCCTTTTTCTTTTTAATCTTACGGAGTTTTTTGGGGTCGTCGCCCGCTTTGGCCATAAGCTTGGCATTCTCGATCTCGTGCTCGGGTGCCTCGGCAATTACCATGCCCTCGGTATCGAAGCCCGAGCGGCCGGCGCGACCGGCAATCTGATGGAACTCACGGGCGCGCAGACGACGCATCTTGTAGCCATCGAACTTGGTGAGCGCGGTGAGCACCACGGTGTGGATGGGTACGTTAATGCCGACGCCGAGTGTGTCGGTACCGCAGATGACGGGCAGCAGGCCCTGCTGCGCCAAGCGCTCGACCAGCAGACGATAGCGCGGCAACATGCCAGCATGGTGCACGCCGACGCCGCATCCAAGCAGGCGCTTGAGAATCTTGCCGAAGGCCGTCGAGAAGCTCGTCCCCTTTGCCGCCTCTTTGATGGCTTCGCGCTGCTCCTTGCTGGCGATGCCAAAATTGGCGAGCGACTGTGCCGTCGCAAGGGCGGCATCCTGGCTAAAGTGCACGATATAGAGCGGGGCCTCGCCGCGGCGCATGGCGAGCTCGACGGTGCCCTCGAGGGAGGTCGTCACATAGTCGTAGCTCAGCGGAACAGGACGCGGGGCGTCGACAACCAAGTCGCAAGCAGCGCCGGTGTGTTCCTCGAGCGAGGCGGCGATGGCAGTGACATCGCCGAGCGTGGCGCTCATGAGCATGAATTGCGTGTGGGGCAGGGTGAGCAGCGGTACCTGCCATGCCCAACCGCGGTCGGGGTCGGCAAAGTAGTGGAACTCGTCCATGGCCACGCAGCCCACGTCGGCGTCCTCGCCCTCGCGCAGTGCATCGTTGGCAAGGATTTCGGCTGTGCAGCAGATGACGGGCGCCTTGGTATTGATATGCGTGTCGCCGGTAATCATGCCGACGTTATCGCGGCCGAGCACCTGCACCAGGTCGAAGAACTTTTCGCTGACCAGAGCCTTGATAGGAGCCGTGTAGTAGCAGCGCTTGCCCTGTGCCATGCCCATAAAGAGCATGCCCAGCGCGACAAGCGACTTGCCCGATCCGGTCGGTGTTCCCAAAATGACATGGTCACCGGCGGCTAGATCCATGAGGGCCTCTTCCTGGTGGTCCCACAGCTCAATACCGCGATTGCTCGTCCATTCAAAGAAGCGTTCGAAGGCCTGGTCGGGCGTGAGCCATGGTTCGGGCTCGCTGCCATCCTCGGGCTCCCACCAGGTGGGGGAGAGTGCGCCGAGCGAGCCGAACTCGGCTTCGGTTCCCGTGCCGCCCGAGAATGAGCTGGCGGCGCCGGCGCCGGAGACGGTGCTGGCGGCGGTATCTGTCGTAGTCTGTGCCATGTGGTTGCTTTCTCTCGCGTTTGTCCGCCAACTATTATGGCGTAGCGGCGGCGCGGGGTGCCAGCGCGCGAGAAAATGCAGGAAATGGGCGTTCTGTCCAGCTGTTTGGTGCAGTTGCCAGCTAAGTGAGTAGACTTTTTGCGATATCGCGAGCACATGGCTTTTGCGCAAGGGATCTACCTGCGGTTTTAGTTTTCGTTATGCGGGTTGTGCTTGGCTATTGCAAAAAAGTCTACTCACTTAGGTTTGAGGGTCGTTTGCTGGCGCCTATTTGCGCCTGTTTGCTGACGCCGCGACCATCAGAGGCCCCTAGGACTCTTGTGGCAGGCGCTTCTTGCCTTTGCGGGCGCGGTTTTTAAAGTTCTCGACGGCCTCTTCCATGCCCAGGGGTACATAGGTGAGCTCATCGAGGTTATCGGGCAGGTAGCAGGCAAGGCTTTGCTCCTGCATGCGGCCCGCCGTGAGCTGTTCGTCGGTTGGCTGCGCACCGGGTGTGGCGCAAATGCCATAGACGACGGCGCCCATCTCGCGCGTGCGGCATTCATATTCGGTCTCGGGATGCTCGGGATGGTCGCGGCGTACGTCGTCACTTACCCAAAGCGTGTCGTAGCCGGCCGCGGCAAACTGCCCCAGGGCGTAGTCGCGCAATGGCTTGCTGTCGGTGCGCAGCGTGACGGTGGCGTCGGCTGCAAAGAGCGAGCGATAGAGCATTAGATGGTCGACATGGACGAGTCGTTTTTTTGGCGTACTTGGCCTTGGGCTGCGGCGTGGGAAAGTTAATGGTGATGGCATTGAGCTCGCCTGCGGCAAACAGCTGCGGCAGCGATGCGGCGCCTCGGGGCAGGACGAGTGCGTTGGATAGCTTCTGCTCGCAGATTTTCTGTGCGGCATAGGCGATGCAGATGGGCTCCTGGTCCATACCGATAAAGAGGGTGTTTGGCTCGTGGGCCGCGCGCTCTACAAGGTATGTTCCCTTGCCACAGCCAAGATCCAGGTGAAGGTGCTCGAAGGGCTTGCCGCCTGCGGACGCACAGGCCTTGCGCCAATCTCCGGCATAGGCCTCGGGGTTCGTCTCAATCGCATCGGCGTAGCGCTCCAGGCGCTCCTCGAGCACGAAGTTCTTAGGCGTGCGAACGTGGACGGCTCCCATGAGGCTCCTTGGTCATAAGTATGGAACGCATAGCTGCGCGTTCCGTCAATGGGTTGAAAAGGGTGGGCATAGTTTGCCCGAAAGATGCGGTGCGGCCCGGCGGCGAGTCGTCGGTGTCTACAGGCGCTTGAGGATCACATAGCGGTTGAGCTCGCCGCTGCGACCGTCGGCATGGAAGCGCTCAAGCTCGCGCACGGGGACCTCGCCGCTCTTGTAGAACGTACGGACGCCGCGCACCAGGTCGGTGATCTGCTGATCGTCAAAGTGATGACAATAGCGGTAGGCGTGGCGGTCGTTTTGCCAGCCAATGAGGTGGTCACCGGCTTCAAACTGCGCGGAATCGTAACCCTCAAACGGCGGGGTGAGCTCGGCGCGGGCCTCGGCGCGAACAGCCTTGCGCGCCATGCGCTCGTCGTTCATAAACTCCCAAAAGCTGATGGCGATGATGCCGCCCGGGCGCGTCTGGCGCACCAGGGCGTCGAGCACGCGTACACGGTACTCGCATGACGGCACGTGGTGCATAAAGCCAAAGCAGACCGAGATGTCGGCGAGCGGTGCGTCGAAAAGAACATCGGACGTCTCGGCGGGGTTGAGCTTCATGAGGGCATCGAGCACGTCGAGTTCCTGGAAGTGCAGGTTGGGAATGCGCAGGGCGTGGCCACGTGCATCGATAGCCAAATCCTGACACGAGTCGACACCATAGAACTCAAACGGGCAACTGGCATCTGCCGAGGGGTTTGCGCCGTCGACGCCCTTGGCGGCAAGTGCGCCGCCGGCGGCAAAGTTTTCGAATCGCATGTTGCCGCAGGCGAGATCGAAGACGCGGACGGGATGCTCGATTGTGGCGACGTCGAGCTGTTCGAGTGCGATGTCCATGGTGCGCACCCAGCCGGGCCACGGGGCCTGGCGCGTATCGGAAAAGGAGGCGGAGTGCTCGCGATAGAACGTATTGTTGAGCTGGATGAGCGATGAGGCGAAATCGCGGTTCACGGCGCGGAACTCCCTCCGTTGGCGGTGCGGAATTAACAGTACGACCATACTACCGTTAACGCCGCAACGGGGACAACCGAGCCGTGGGTCATTGCTTTGTTTGGACACATTTCCGCAGCTCATATGTGCCCGCAACCGCCGGTTGTCAAAAATCTCACTAGAATAGGTGGCATGCTTTTGGCGGTGGCGGATAGATTTTTAACTGTGCAAGGCGCCTTAAGAACAAAAACGGTCCGGCGGCACGGCTGGCATCACATAGGAGGAACCATGAATGTAGAAACTGCGCAGCGGCTCGCCGACCTTCGTCGCAGCAAGGGTTTTAGCCAAGAAGGGCTGGCGCGAAAGTTAGGGCTGTCGCGCCAAGCGATCAGTAAATGGGAGCGCGCGGAGAGCTCGCCCGATACCGAGAACCTGATCTCGCTCGCCAAACTCTATGGCGTGAGCTTGGACGATCTGCTCAATCCGAGCGACGAGATTGAGGACGATATCGAGTTTGAGAACGAGGACCGCGCTCGTCAGCGCGAGGCCGAGGCGGCAGAGCGCGCCCGCACCCATGAGGCGGCGGCGCGCGCCACCGAGGCGGCAACGCAGGCAAGTGACGCGGCAGCCAAGGCGGCGCAGGCGGCAAGCTGGAGTGCGCAGGCTGCCAATGCGGCGACGGCTCAGGTGACGGGTACCGGTGCGGCTGGTCCGACTCCGGTGAAGGGTCCGTTCCAGTCATTCCCGTATTGGGCCGTGTGCTGGCTGCTGTTCTTTTTACTGATGTTCCTGTTTGGTGCCGGCCCCTTTGCTGCGCTGATCTTCTTCACGATTCCCATCTATCACTGGGTGGCGCGTGCACTCGATGGCGATTGGGCGCGCGGGGATATTCAGGTTGGTCCGGCACCGGTGGCGGTCAGGGCCCAGGGGAAGGATACTTCTGCGGAACCTGATGCTGACGTGGCTACCGCGGCCACCGCTGAGCCATGTGCCAAAGAAGGTGACGAATGATGAAGCTTTCGCATGAATCCAAGCTGCGCCTGGGCGTCGGCATAGGAGCGTTTGTACTGATTATCGGGCTTGTTTTTGGCGTTTCGCGGACTTTGATTCATTTTGATGGCCCGTGGGATCTCGACGATGTTATACCCGGCTTGTCCGGTATGGACGATGTGGTTGGTGACGACGATTTTATGAACGATGGCGGTAACTATTCCGCTCGGCCTCAGCAGCTTTCGTGTACGACCTTTGATGCCGATGAGTTTCGCTACCTCGATTTCGATATCGATGCGGCTACGGTGGACGTCAAGGTTATTGATGGTAACAAGGCTCGCGTTATCGAGCGGGGACGCGTTGCCAATGGTATGGATGCCTCCAAGGCCGCGACGCAGAGCATCGCATCCGTCGAGGACTCGACGCTCAAGGTTTCCCAGTTTGGAAGTGATGACGGTAAGGCAATCGATCGCTCAGTTACGGTCGAGCTGCCGCGCCGTGTTGCCGAACATCTGAAGGGAGTCAACGCGCACGTGGGCTCGGGTGATCTGCAGATTGCCGGTGTCACCTGTGATGGTTTCGACCTTTTCCTGGGTGCGGGAGATGTTGAGTTTGCGGGCAGCGTGACTGATGCGCTCAGTGCTGAGGTCGGTTCGGGCGATGTGACGTTCGAGCTCTACCAGGCTCCCGCGAAGTCGATGGACGTAAGCGTGGACTCGGGCGATGTGGAGATAACGGTTCCGAACTCTACGGGCTTTAAGGCGAGCCTCACCGTGGGCAGCGGTGACTTCGAGAGCGATTTCCTTCCGCTTGGCTACGATGGCGAGACCATTTTGAATCTTGAATTCGATAACGGCGATAAGTCTGCTACGTATCGTTTTGAGGTCGGTTCGGGCGACATGTCGTTTGATCCGGAGTGACATGCGGTTTTCGGAGATCGGTACATATAGGCATGCTCTTTGATGAAGGCGCCGAAGCCGAGATTGGCTCCGGCGCCTTTGCCTTTACAATGGGGGCATGGAACAGATTATCTTGAACATACTTGAGGCCCTGCGTCGCGGCGAGACCGTGGACGACAAGGCGCTCGTCAAACTGATACATGCCGAGGCGCGCCGTGAGGGTGCCGACAAACGCGATTTGGCCAAGCGCCGTCTGCTGCCGTTTTACCAGCGGGTTAAACGTGAGGAGCCGGCTCGGTGGGCTGCGTGGAATGTTGATGCCGATCTGGAACGTCAACTGCTGCAGGTCCTGCGCATGAAGCCTCGTCGCACGGCTTCGGGCGTGGCGACCATTACCGTCATCACCAAGCCCTGGCCATGCTCGGGCGATTGCCTGTTTTGCCCCAACGATCTGCGCATGCCCAAAAGCTACCTGCACGCCGAGCCGGCGTGCGCCCGTGCGGAGCAAAATTGCTTTGATCCGTATTTGCAGGTGAGTGCTCGTTTGACCGCGCTTTCGCAAATGGGGCATGCAACCGACAAGATCGAGCTTATCGTTCTTGGCGGTACTTGGAGCGACTATCCGGAAGGCTATCAGGCATGGTTTATGTCGGAGCTCTTCCGGGCGCTCAATGATGATGCGGTGGCGAGCGTGGCGGCAAACCCCATGTTGGCGCGTCCGGGCATCAGCCGTGCCGAGGCAGAGCGCCTGCTCGATGACGCGCCCGCCGATGCGCTGCCGCCGGTGGTGGCGGAGCGCCGCGAGCGCTATCGGGCCGCCGGCATTGCGACAGACGAGGTCGAGCTTGCTGCCGGCGTTGCCGACGAGCAGGGGCGTGTGGATGCTGCCGTGGGCGGCTATAACCGTGCGGTGCGTCGTCTGTACGGTCCCGGTACGCCGTGGGGCGAGGTCACTGAGTGGCAGACGGCAACGATGGAGGAGCTCGAGCGTCAGCAGCGCATCAACGAGACGGCGAAGCATCGCGTGGTGGGGCTCGTTATCGAGACGCGCCCCGATGCCGTAACGCCGCAGGCCCTCACGCTCATCCGCCGCCTGGGCTGCACCAAGATTCAGATGGGTATCCAGAGTCTCGACCAGCACCTGCTCGATATCAACGAGCGTCGCATTTCGGTGGCTCAGATCGAGCGGGCGTTTTCGCTTGCACGATTGTTTGGCTTTAAGATCCATGCGCATTTTATGCTTAACCTGCTGGGCGCCACGCCCGAGGGGGACAAGCGCGACTACGAGCGCTTTATGACCGAAGGGGCCTTTATGCCCGACGAGGTCAAGGTCTACCCGTGTGCGCTCATCGAGGGCTCGCGTCTGGTGGGCTGCTACGAGCTCGGCGAGTGGCGCCCCTATACCGAGGAGGAGCTGCTCGACGTGCTGGCCGATGACATCGTGGTGACGCCGGCGTTCTGCCGTATTAGTCGCATGATCCGCGACTTTAGTTCCGACGACATTATGGTGGGCAACAAGAAACCCAACCTGCGTCAGCTCGTTGAGAACCGCCTGGCTGCTCGGGGTGACGGTGCGACGGTGCGCGAGATTCGCTATCGCGAGATCAGTACGGCGGGTGCCGACTTGGATGAGCTTTCTCTTGATGAGGAGGTGGCGTACGAGACGCCGGTGACGCACGAGCGCTTTTTGCAGTGGGTGACGCCGCAGGGCAAGATCGCGGGCTTTTTGCGGTTGTCGCTGCCCGACCATTCGTTTGTTGCCGCGCATGCGGACGAGTTGCCGACGTCGCCGGACGAGGCGATGATTCGCGAGGTACACGTGTATGGCATGGCGGCACGCGTGGGCGACCAGGGCCAGGCGGCGCAGCATCACGGGTTGGGGCGTTTACTCGTAGAGCGTGCGTCCGAGATTGCCCGGGATGCCGGCTATGCGCGCGTCAACGTGATCAGCGCGATTGGTACGCGCGAGTACTATCGCCATTTGGGTTTTTACGATCATGGACTCTATCTGCAAAAGGAGCTCTAGATGAACAAGCCGAGTGTTTCTGCCGGCGTCGTTGCCGGCGTTGCTCTGGGAGCCGCGGCGCTTGGCGCGGCCGCTGTCGCTGTTCGTGCTGCCTGTCTGCAAGTTGCGCGAACCCGCAATGGGTTGGCGCGTGTGAAACGCGTGCACGACGAGAGCGGTGACGAAGTCCGCGTATTGGTGCAAGGCGGCGTCTACCAAAGCGCGAGTTACGTTGGCGAGCGCTGGGCGGAGCCCGTCTTTGCGTACTATCGCGCGTTTGACGACGTGTTTGAGGCCGAGGATGCGATGCGCGACGCTTATGGTCACGGTATCAACCGTATGCTGATGCTGGGCGGCGGCGGGTTTGCCTATCCCAAGTTCGCGCTGATGTCGCACGAGGGCTTGCGCATGGACGTCATCGAGTATGACGGAGAGATTACGCGCCTGGCGCGCCGTTGGTTCTATCTGGACGAGCTGGAGCGCACGGTGGGCGACCGCTTGCGGGTGATTACTGCTGAGGCTCGCTCGTATCTGGGTGTGACGAGTGTGGGCCATCGTCGCTACGACGTGGTCGTGAGCGATTGCTTTGGCGGTGCCGAGCCCGTACGCGAGCTGGCGACGGTTGAAGCGTTGCGTTTGGTGCGGGGCAGCCTAAATTTCGGTGGCGTCTACGTTGCCAATATCGTGAGCGCAAGCGAGGGGAGCGATGTGACGTTCCTGCGCGATTGCGCTGCCACGGCACTCGAGGTATTCGCCCACGCCTGGGTGGTCCCATGTGGCGATGCGAAGTTCGGCGGCGAGGAAAACTACCTGCTCATCGCCAGCGACGGCAACTACGCCTTTGCCGAAGCCGTGCCCTTCGACACCGACTTTCTCGGCACCGTCCTTCACGACAAATAAGTTTCCCCGTCCCAAAAAGACTGGTCTTAGGCGTGGTCGCGCCAGCCGAGAACGCGCTGCTTCATGCCCTCTATGTCGAGCACGCCTTCGGCAAAGCCCTTGCGCACGAGCTCTTCGGGAACGTACTCGTCGTAGCGATCAAAGTAAGGCACCTCGCCGGGATAGACGAGCTCGATAGGATCGAAGTCCTTCTCGGCCTCGGCGGCGAGCACCTCAAAGAACGTCTCCTCGTCGGCCTTCATCTTAAACTGCATAAAGTACGGGCGTGACGGGTCGAGTCCGCGAAGGCCCAGCTCCGCGGCACACTTAATCTTGAGCATGCGTTCGAGCGCCAAAAAGGCGTAACTGCCCAGCCAGGGGAAGAGCACCCAGGTGTCGCCTCCCAGGTTAATGAGCGGCTTGGTTCCCGCACCCGAAAGCTTGGCCGTATGGCGAGCCTGCGCCAAGCGGGCCCGCGCGTTACCCATAAGGTACGGATATGCCGCGTGCTCGTTGAGCGCCTTGCGCATACGCTCGAGTACGTGTGTATTGATGTCACCGGGGCAGTCGCCAAAGTAGGCCGGCACCCGGCCCTTGACCTGCGTGGCAAAGACAGTGTGACGCTTCCAGTCCACTTCCTCGACAATCCAGCAGTGTCCGGCGATGGCGATGCGCTCACCGGGCGGGGGCGGATTAACAATCGTGCCCAGCTCGGCCGATTCGCTGCGAACGGTGAACTCCTCGTTTTCTTGGAACACAGCGTAGAACTTAAAGTTGTTGATGATGCGCTCGCCCGCGAGACCCACGATGAGCCCGCCACCTTCGGTGACCTGGATATGGTCGATCTTAATGAGGTGACGTAGCAGCACACGGTAATCGTCTGCCGAGACACGGTGGAAATAACTGAGCGTGAGCACGCGCTGGGCTAGTTCGGCCGGCGTGAGCTCGCCGGTGCTGGCGAGGGTCGACATAGTCTGGTGATAGAGCAGGCTGTAGGGGAGTCGATCGAGCTCGGGCGGCTCGACCCACTTTTCCTCGCGATAGAGTTGTACGAGCGCGATACCCTGCAGGAGCTTCCAGGGAATGGTTTCGGGCATCATCGTGCGCGGCTCGGGTTCTTCCTCGCGCATGACAAACCACATCTCGGGCGGAAGGTCGCGACGGCCTGTGCGCCCCATGCGCTGCAAAAAGGAGCTGACGGTAAACGGCGCGTCAATCTGGAAGGCGCGCTCCAGGCGGCCGATATCGATACCGAGCTCCAGCGTAGAGGTGGTGACGGTTGTCTGCGCCTGCTCCTCGTCGCGCATGAGCTCCTCGGCCGTCTCGCGCAGCGATGCCGAAAGATTGCCGTGATGGATGAGAAAGCGGTCGGGCTCGTGTCGGCTTTCGCAGTAGCTGCGCAGCATGGAGCACACGGCCTCTGCCTCCTCGCGCGAGTTGGCAAAGACCAGGCACTTGCGGCCGCGCGTATGCTCAAAGATATAGCCCATACCGGGGTCGGCGTTGTCGGGCGCCGTGTCGGTGGGGTTGAGAAGCGCCTGCTCGGTCGCTCGTGGGATGTCGACTTCGCCCTCGGGGACCGAGGAGGTGCGACGGTCTTTGGGAGCGGCCTTGCCCCGTGCCCGCTCGCGACGTTGACGGCGCTCCTCTTGTGTGAGCTGTCCGCTGTGACGCATGTCTTGTCCGGATGCGGGCAGCGCCGCTGGTGCCGCTGCCTCAATGCGCTCGCATGCGAGCACCTCAGCTTCCTGCGGACCTGTGCTCGCGAATCCTCGCTGCTGCGCCTGGGGACCCGAGTTGTAGAAGTGCTCCATGGAGATGCGCCACACGCGGCGCGGCTCCTCAAAACGGGGGATGACGCAGTTGCGTCCCGTCCCCTGCGACAGGAAGGCGCCCGTGCGCTCGGGGTCGCCGATGGTTGCCGACAGACCGATGCGGCGGGGCTGCACGCCTGCCATGCGCGAGAGCCGCTCGATAAGGCAGAGCGTCTGCCCGCCGCGGTCGCCGCGCATGAGCGAATGGACTTCGTCGATAACCACATAGCGCAGGTCGCAGAATATACGAGGGATCGCCATGTGCTTATGGATCAGGAGCGCCTCGAGTGACTCGGGCGTAATCTGCAAGATGCCGCTCGGTTTTTTGATGAGCTTAGCCTTGTGCGACTGCGAGACATCGCCATGCCAGTGCCAGACAGGGATATCGGCTTCTTCGCACAGATCGTTGAGGCGGACGAATTGGTCATTGATGAGCGCCTTGAGGGGGCCAATGTAGAGGGCGCCCACGCTTGCGGGCGGCCTCTCCCAAAACTCGGTCAGGATGGGAAAAAAGGCTGCCTCGGTTTTGCCGGAAGCCGTGGATGCCGTCAGGAGCACATTGTCCTGCGTGTTAAAGATGGCATCTGCCGCCGCAACCTGGATAGAGCGCAAGCTCTCCCAATCGTGGGAGTAGATGAAGTCTTGGATAAACGGGGCGTAGCGGTCAAAGGCGTTCACGGGGCCTCCTCTCAAAAACGAATCTCTCAACGCGGCTGGCAACGGCTTGCTGCATTACAGTCTCAACGTTCGCCCAGATAAAACCTGCCAAAATAAACCTGTCCCTTTTTGGCAGGTTAGATGGTGAATTCGGCGAAGTTGCGGTCGCCGTCTGCGGTGCCGGTGTCGCCTGTTGCGGCTGCCGGCGCTAGCGCGTCGCCACCGACGCTTTGCAGCAGCTCGGCTACGTTAGCATCGGGGTTCTGGCACAGGATGTCGAGCAGCTCGATAAAGTCGCGAATGACCTCGCGCGGCGTCAGATGCGTGTCGGCTCCCACACGACCGAACTCGATCTTGAGGAAGTCCACCAAGTCGTTCTCGGTAAGCGTGGGCGTCCAGCCAAAGTAACCGGCGTGAATTTGCATGAGTTTTTCGATCAGCACCAGCAACTCCTCGTAGGTGAGTGGCTGCAGACGGATGATGGGCGCGAGCATGTCCTTAAGGTCCTCGCGCGCAAAGCGGCCCTGAGCGAGTCGGCTGCGCAGGGCCTCGTAGGAGAACACGCCTCGGCGGCGGTCTTCGATAGAGGTTGGAGTGCCGCCCATGATCATGCCCAGGTACTGCGCCTTGCCCTGGAGCGTGTCGTTGTACATAGTCAGGATCTTCTCGTAGTTGTATTGGCGCGTGATCGCGTTGGGAATCTTGTACAGATTCACGAGTTCGTCGATGAGCACCAGCATGCCCTTGTATCCGCTGCAGACCAAAAAGCGTGCAATGAGCTTAACGTAGTCGTACCAGTCGTCATCGCTGATGATGGTCGAGGAGCCCAACTCGGCGCGAGCCTCGCTCTTGGTGCGGTATTCGCCGCGGATCCATTTGGTCACGCGACTCATAGCTTCTTCGTTACCCTCCGAGACAGCCATGCGATAGCGGCGGAGCATGCGGGCGAAGTCGAAGCCGTGGACCATCTCCTCGAGCGGGGCCAGTTGGGTATTGACGATCGACTCGTCGACATCGGCACACGAGGCGACCCAGCGATCCAAAATAAGGTTGAGCGCACCGCCCTCGGGGCGCGTCTTGGTCGATATATTGCGGATGAGCTCGCGGTAGGTGGCAAGGCCCTGTCCCTGACCGCCCTGCAGACGGCGCTCGGGCGACAGGTCGGCATCAGCGACGACGAATCCCTCGCCCATGGCGTGCGTGCGGATGGTCTGGAGCAAAAAGCTCTTGCCGGCGCCGTAGCGACCGACTAAAAAACGGAAGCTTGCGCCGCCATCGGCGATGAGACTCAGATCGGTAAGCAGGGCGCGGATCTCGACCTCGCGCCCTACGGTAATGTAGGGAAGGCCGATGCGCGGGACCACGCCGCCCTTGAGCGAGTTAAGAATGACGGCGGCGACGCGTTTGGGTACACGGGGTGCTGCGGGTGCGGTATCACTCATGGTCTAGGTATCCTCTCACGTCTGCTTCGTAGTCCTCGATAATTTGCGGTCCTGCCGCGCCAAATTCAATTACGGTGTCACCCACCAGGTCAAAGAGCGCCTCGTTGATGGTATCGACGAGCATGTCCTCGCTCTGCCCCGATTGCACTACCGCCGATTCCGCCTGTACTGCGTTTTGCTCGAGCAGTGCGCGAAGGAAGGCATCTGCGGCGGGCGCGAGTTCGTTTGTGGCTTCAGCGGGCGCAGCAGCTGCGAACGCGGGCGTCGGCGCGAGAAGCGGTGCCACGACACCAAACTGTTCGGTGGATATGGTCGGCTCGTCGGTCAAGTCCTGCCGAATGGGTGTCACGACCGGTTCGACAATCGCGTCGGTTACGGGCTCGGCTTCCGGTTGCCCTGAGTCCGCTGCCTCGGCTTCTGCGGACGCGCCGTCCTCGCGTTCCTCGTCGATCAAAAGCGCTTCGCGCGTTTGCGCAGCGGCGCTCCGAATGTGCCCCAGCTGACTCAGATCGATATCGATCTTGACGGGCTGGTGTGCGGCGTCCCACGAAAGCCATGCCACAATCTCGTCATCGATAATCTTGGCCAGATATTTGGGGACCTTTTCTTCCTTAAGGGGATGGGCGGGGTCCAGCGCCAGGCGCAGGCGTTGGTCGCAGGCGCGCATCATTTCACCGAGCTTGCTGCTCTTTTGCCTACTACCGTGGATACGCATGCATTCCCAAAAGCCGTTTTGGCAACGGTAGATATGGATGGGATTCAAGCGGTATTCGCAGTCCTCGTGGCGCTCGGGCGCAAAGAATACGGCCGAGGCAAACATGGTGTAGGGCATGGCCGTCTCCTCCCCAAATAAGCTCGCCACGATGCCGGTCTTTCGGTGCGTGTCATAGTAGCGCGCCATACGGACATACACGGCGCACGCCACGTGGCGCAGATCGCGGTGGTGGCTGCGGTCGAGCCGCGAGTTACTTAGGTTGTACGTGGAGAGGGCGTTGATGGCGGCCATGAGTCTCTCCTCGCGCACCTCATCGGGCGGAAGGGGGAGCGTGGGCTCGGAGGTTTTGCGACGCTTAGGGGTCTGGCCGGACGGTGCCGGTGCTGGTACAAGGTCTCGTGCCGCGCGCCGCAGCTCGATAAGGGCGTTATCGAACATGACGGTTTTAGAGTCGCGAAGCAGCTTGGGGTCGAGCCCGTGGAACACGGCGTAATCCTGCAGCCACACGCGTGCAAATCGGTCGATGCCGGGCTCGAAGGCGCGATAGACATCCCAAAAAGCCTTGATCTTGTTAAAACCATCGAGCGGGTCATCTACGCCAATGCCGCAAATCAGCTCATAGAGATACAGAAAGGCAAAGGACGTAGACGTTTCCTCGACGGTTCCGCGGCGCACTTGGGCACGCCAGGTAAAGTAGCCGCGCAACTGCCGGTCGCTCATGGCGTTGTAGGTGGGAAAGTACGATTTAAAGGTGCCGTTGTAGGGACAGTCGTCCTCAAAGTCGGCCATCAGCAGGCCCTGGCGGTAGAAAAGCTCGGCCTCCGAAAGCCAGCGACCTGCGCCGCCTTTGGGGTCATCCTGCCAGCGCGATATCTCGCGCATTTTACGGTACTGGTCGGGGAGGAAATTCTGCATCTGTCGGCCGGTTTTGAGAATCGGCTCGTCTGCGTAGACTTCATGTGAGAAGCGGGCAGACTGATGGGTCCGGGCCTCGGCCATAATGCGCTCGATGAGCATCTTGATGTCCTGGTCGGCCACCGCTTCTCCTCTCGAACGCAGCTACGGTGCCCTCATATCATAGCACAGCATCAAACAGGTGTTCGAGATACCGCTGCGTTGATAGATTTAGAACAGGAGGGCGTAGATGACGGCGATGACGACGGAGGGGAGCATATTGGCCGTGCGGAAGGTCTGAGGACGGATGAGGTTGACGCCGACGCAGAAGATGAGCATGGAGCCTACGAGCGAAAGGCTGTCGAGGGCTGCCGTAGTCATGATGGGGGAGAGTGCGCCGGCAAACAGCGTGATCGTCCCCTGGAACACGGCGACGGGCAGGGCGGAGAAAATGCAGCCGCGGCCAAGCGACGCCGTCATGGTGCAGACGATGATGCAGTCCAATGCGCCTTTCAGGGCAAGCGTTGACCAGTCACCGAGCAGACCGTCCTGGATCGATCCCACAATGGCCATGGCGCCGATACACACGGTGAGTGAAGTCGAGACAAAAGCGTTGGTGAACTCGTTATCGCCCTCGCTGCCGGTTTTGCGCTTGAGCCATTCGCCAAGGTTTTCAATGGCGGCCTCCAAGTTGATGACCTCGCCGATGAGCGAGCCGAGGGCGAACGAGACGATGAGCATGGTGGTGCCGGTGGTCGCTAGCGCCTTCCCATCGATAAGGAGCATCTTTTGCATGGTGCCGCCAAGGCCGATAAACAGGACGCACAGCCCCGATGCTTTCATGAGCGTGTCTTGGATGCGCGGTGTAATGAAGCGGCCGCCCGCTAATCCCAAAAGACCGCCCGCAACTAAAAGCACAACGTTGATGATTGTTCCCAAGCCCGGCATGAGCCCTCCTGTATTGATGCCAACGTGGCAATCGTAGCAGAACGAAATGCGAGGTACATCGCGACTCATCTAATACGTTATATAAGTGGTATTAGGAATGATGCGCGGCATTTAAGCCTCAGGTGGTTGTCGGGACATAGGGATAGTATTCAAAGCGCAGTGTCATAAGCCGCTGTGGGGATTCAATAGCCGCGGCGATGATATTGGCATCGCGGGCACGATCAAACCCTTCGAGTTCGATCTGATACGAGACGTCTTGCATAATGTCCAGACGTCGCCAGGCCAGGAGTGTGTCGCCATCGAATTCCAAGGTCTTGCCTCCGTCTGGGGGAACGGCGTATAGACGCAGCTTGGCGGTGGTTGCAGGGGCGACAACCGTGATCTTTTTAATTTCGTTTCGAGTATTCTTGGCGCCCAACAAGGTGAGCAGTGTTGGGGCCACGACCTCGCCCGATGGCAAAAAGACGACTTCGATGGATTCAGGAAATGCGATGATAGCCGACTTGCGGACGGGCTGATTGGCGGCGGCAACTTCGATGTTCGCAGCGTCGATGACCTCTGTGTGGTCGAGCGCGGCAAGCACGCAGCAGTTACCTTCATCGATCTCTTGAGGATCAGCAAGCCCCAGACTGTCCGCGAGCTCGGGATCGTTTGGATCGGCAGCGGGCTCATTCGGCGCTTCGAAAGAAGCTGGGACGCTGTTTGTCGGCGACGGCGTGTCGCCCACACCTGCTTCTTTGTCCGCGCTCTCTTCTTGTATGGTTGCGTTGATGGGTTCGTCGTTTGAGGGGAGCGTCTTGGCGTCAAGCGCGGAGGGGAGAATTCCGATGGCTCCGGATCCGTTCCACTCCATTTCGAGAAGCGCCGGGTCGGCAAGAATGCGTTGCCTACTTTGCGCGTGGGCATCGATTTCAATAGGGCCTGCCTCTATCCCTCGTGTAAGGCTGAGTGATCCGGCTGGCTTCTCGAAATGAGCGTCTGTGTCTTTGGCGCTGACGGCGTAGAACAGCAGGGACGCTTCTCCCGCCGCGGTGGCATCGGTACCGGCTTTGGTCAGCCGCAACGATGCCGTGAATGAGAGGGTGGGCTGCACATCGTCTGCATTCGCGGCGGCGCAGCCCAGACATATACCGCCTCCTTTCTCAAAAAACGTACCGTCGAAGGCGACCTTCGCTCCGTTCGCCGAGTCATCGACCGAAGCGATGTCGATGCGCAGCTCTAAATTGCATGGATCGCCATCCGCATCGAGCACAACCGAGCGCCACGTGCAGACGGCGAACCCCGCCTGGGAGCCGTTTGCCTTGTTCGAACGCTTGATATCCACGACTATCGAGCCGTCCGTATTACGACGAAGGCATCCCGAGGTTGAGATCACGGCCTGTGCGATCGAAAAACGCTCGCACGCAATGGCGCTCGACGGATTTGGGGCGGAACTTAGGGCTGCTGGTAAGGAGTCTGCCATGACGGGAGTCGCCCAAGCGGCGACAGGCGTTCCGGTTGCGAGCGCGCCGCAGAGTGCGACGACGGGCAAAAGGTTCTTCGATGCCATGGGGTCTCCTTAGCTAATTTAGTGCGGCCTGTCCATGTTTTGTTTCTGGCTGCGTTTGATGTGCAGACCGAGGCCGGCGGTTCCCGCGCCTGCTGCTGTGGCGCCCGCTGCCAAGAGCCATCGTCTGTCGCCTGTCTGCGCCAACGGTTCCTCGCGGTCGCCGCGGTCGAGCTCCGAGAGGTCGACCGTCACTTGCGTGGCGGCCTGCGCCTGTTCTTGCTGGGCAAAGGCCATGGCTGGCCCAAACGCTAGGATGCTGACGGCGGCGGCCAGGGCGACGGCCTTATGCCGTGTGCGCACCGGGCTCGACCGTCCAGGTGATCGTTGCAACCTGATCGCCTTCGCCGGTTACGCGGAAGATGTCGCGCGTGACGCGGGCGACGTTTCCGCTTGTCTTGAGCTTAATTTTGTCCGTGCCGCCGGCAATGCCCTGGTAGCCCATGTCGAAGGCTGCGTTCTTGGAAAGATCGAGGCCCGTCCCTTGCATTGCGGCGCTGGCGTTCTGGAGTGCGCCGTCGGGGCCGACCTTAAAGTCGATGGAGTTCTGTGCGGTTCCGGCCTTGGCGTCGGCAGCAATGGTCCAGGTGTTCATGGCGTCGATCTTCATGTTGGTGACATGGATGCCGTAGGCCGAATGATTGTCGATGGTGGTCGCGTCTTCAGAGGGGCCCTGAAGCGTGCCGTCGGCCTTGGCGACGAAGGGGATAACCGTCGGAACTTTGAACTCAACGTTGTCGATCTCGGTCCTGACCATTACTTTCGTGGTTCCAACGCGTCCGGCTGCCATAGCTGGCGTCGGGGCGGCGCCCATTGCGAGCGCGAGCGCGAGCCCTGCGCCCACGACGAGCGCTCTGGCTCCGTTCATGTTCCTGGTGATGTCCATGGTCGTTCCTTTCTATTCGCCGCGGGCCGTCCCCGCGATGATTGGACGAATGCTGGTGAATTGCGTGCGGTGTCGCGTCGGCCGGAAGGCTAGTTCTCGGCTTGCTCAACCCGCACCTTGACACGTGTCGGATTGCCGTGGCTGTCGAGGGTCTTTGTATCGAGTGCCTGGATCTCGATGTACGCCTCGCCTTCTTTGATGTCGCCGGCGGGGCACGTCTCGATTGTCTTGCCGGTCTCGACCACACCGGATTCGTACATGGTCTCGTCGTTTTGGATGACGCGGAATCGCTGGGGAAATTTATTGTCTTGGACGTTTTGCACGTTGACGCGCAGCTTGCCGTCCTCCTGCAACTGAGCGACCGGCGCGACCGAAATCGCCATCATGTTGTCGCGGACGATGGCGTCGAGCTCATCTTGGATTTCCTGGCGCGTTTTGCCCTCGGCCGTCGTAACCGAAGCGCCCGCCTCGGGTACGGGCTGCGACTGCCAAGCGTATAGTCCTACGGCGACAAGGGCGCAGACGATGGCCAAGCAGGCAACGATGAGCTTCTTGCGATGCCCCAGGCCTGCAAAGTGGGGTGGCTTCTTAACGCTCATGCGGCATCCTTGGCGGTATAGACACGCGCAAAGGTGGACGGATCCGCTCCAAAGAGCATGTGAAGCATCAGGCGGCGCGAGTAGACGAGCTCTTCGAAGTCGGGAGGGAGCTCGATGTCGTGGATATGCGCGATGTGGTGGGCGAGCGCCGAGAACGACTCGGGGTCGCAGATCACATCGGTGGTAACGTGGTAGACCGTCGTATCGGGGAATGCCTCTTCGTCAAAAGGCAGGAGATGGGGACCGTCGTCGACTTCGATGGCGATGCCGTACTGGGGCCAGTAATATGCCATGGGAACCTCCCTGCTTCTGGGCCAAAACTACTATCGGTTTGGCTGTCGACGCCGACCGTATCAGCCGCTACTTGACCAATTTCTGACCAAATGCTTGACGGATTGGCATCTCCGCAGGTAAAAGGCGGCAAAAAATACTCCAACTTTTTTCGAGCGACAATCGCGCGGTCGGCGACGGCAGGGCCATATGTGTCAAAAGCATCGTCTGCCGAGGAAATCCAGCCGCTCGCCGAATTGCATGAACGTAAAAATCGCCAATTATGGAGACGGTCTCGAACACGTCGACGAAACGATGCGGTAACATCTCCCTGCAAACACTGTAGTTAGCTAAAGGGGGAGTTCGCGTGTCTGCAACCATCAAACCCTTCACCGACGAGTTCGAAGAGTATGGCCGCGATGAATCTCGCGCATCGGGCGAAGCATCGAGCATCTCGTTTCCGACAACGGAAAACGAGGTCCGTGCCATTTTGGAAAAGCTCCATGCCGAGCGTGTCCCGGTAACGGTTCAGGGCGCCCGAACCGGCCTTGCCGCCGGTGCCGTGCCCCACGGCGGGCATATCCTCAATACTTCCCGTATGAATCGCTACTTGGGCCTTCGCCGCGATGAACAAGGCCAATTTTTGCTGCGCGTGGAGCCGGGCGTTGTGCTCTCGGAGCTGCGCAAGCAGCTGAGCAAGAAAGTGCTGCCGACCGCTGGCTGGGACCAGGCATCGCTTAAGGCCTACGATGAGTTTCAAGAGGCCCCCGAGCAGTTTTTTCCCACCGATCCCACCGAGGCATCTGCCTGTCTGGGCGGCATGGCGGCATGTAACGCCTCCGGTGCCCGCAGCTACGCCTACGGCCCCATGCGCCCACATATCACGGGACTCCACGTCGCGCTGGCTGATGGCGATTTGCTTGAGCTTCAGCGCGGCGAGGCTTTTGCCCAGGGCCGCCACCTGTCGCTTGTGACGGCAGCGGGCCGTGCTCTCGAGCTCGACCTTCCCGACTACACCATGCCCAAGGCCAAAAATGCTTCGGGCTATTTCGTTGCTGACGATATGGATGCCATCGATCTGTTTATCGGTGCGTGTGGCACAATCGGCGTCATCACCGAGCTCGAGATTGTCCTGCAGGCGGCGCCTGCGGTCGTTTGGGGCGTGAGCTGCTTCTTTGACAGCGAAGACAAGGCCGTGTCCTTCACCGATTCTGTGCGTCCCGTCCTGTCCCATGCGGCTGCCATCGAATATTTCGATGCGGGCGCCCTGGATATCCTGCGTCGTCAGCGTGAACAGTCGACCGCGTTCGCCTCGCTGCCTGCGCTCGACAAAGAGGCCAAGGTCTGTGTCTACGTGGAGCTCGACTGCGACGACGAAGTTCAGGCGACTGAGGAGCTGTATCACTTGGGGTGGGTACTGGAGCTTGCGGGCGGCAGTGACGATGCGACATGGGTCGCGCGCACCGAGGTCGATCGCGAGTGCCAGCGGTTCTTCCGCCACGCGGTGCCCGAGAGCGTCAACATGCTCATCGACGAGCGTCGCCGTACGGATCCCACCATCACCAAACTGGGCTCGGACATGTCGGTGCCCAACGCGCGCCTGGCCGATGTCGTGGCCCTCTATCGCCGTACGCTGGCCGAAAGCGGGCTTGAGTCTGCCGCCTGGGGACATATCGGCAACAACCATCTGCATGTGAACATCCTGCCGCGCGATGCACAGGATTACCGTCGCGGTGGCGAGTTGTTTGCCCAGTGGGCTTCCGAGGTCACGGCCATGGGCGGTGCCGTTTCTGCCGAGCATGGCGTCGGCAAGATCAAGGCGGGCTTCTTGGAGACGATGTACGGTCACGAGGCCATGGTCGAGTCGGCGCGGCTCAAGCTCCAGCTCGATCCCGACGGGCAGCTGGGTCGCGGTAACCTGTTTTCGGAGAAGCTCTTGGATGAGCTCGTCCAGAAAGGGGGCGCGTGAAGATGAGCGATTTCCATATGGTGGTGTGCGTCAAGGCGGTGCCGGGCAGCACCGAGGTCAAGATGGACCCCAAGACCAATACCATCGTGCGCGATGGCAAGCAGGCGGTCATTAATCCCTTCGATGCAAGTGCCCTAGAATGCGCGCTGGCGCTGAAGGACGACTTTATCGGCTTTGGCATGGACGTGCGCGTGACGGTGGTGTCGATGGGCATCCCCGCGACCGAATCGCTGCTGCGCGACTGCATCGCTCGAGGCGCCGATGACGCGCTGCTGCTGACCGATCGCGCCTTTGCAGGTGCCGATACCCTGGCGACCACCTATGCTCTCAAATGCGGCATCGAGGCGCTCGACGAGGACTTCGACCTGCTCATCTGCGGCAAGATGGCGGTGGATGGCGATACGGCCCAGATTGGTCCCGAGCTTGCCGGTGCCTTTGAGATTCCCTGCGTGACCGACGTGAGTTGCGTGCAGAGCGCGGGCTTTACGACCTGTGGCTCGCTGGCGCTCGTTCACGGATGCGATGCCGGCGAGGAGACGGTGTACCTTGAGATGCCGTGCGCGATGACGACTGCCAAGGAGATTGGCCAGTTGCGTATGCCGAGTATTGCCGGTATTCGCGCGGCAGAGGAGGCGGACGTGCGCGTGGTCAGTGCCGCCGACGTGAACGCCGACCCCGCGCGTTGCGGCCTTGCCGGGTCGCCGACACAGGTCGTGCGCTCGTTTGTGCCCGACCGTGACCAGACGTGCGAGACCGTTGAGGGGACGGCGTCCGAGCAGGCGGCAAAGCTTGCCAAGATTATCGAGAGGATGGCATAGATGAGCGGACTGATTATCGATAGCGAAGCCTGTATCGGCTGCGGTCGCTGCGTTCGCGCCTGTGCCTCGGGCGGCATCGTAGTGGAAGGCGAGCGACCCAGCCGATGCGCCCGCGTAACCGACGGCTGCATCCTATGCGGTGGGTGCGTCGACGCCTGCCCCGTCAACGCTATCTCGATCGAGCGTGACGAGGCCGCTGGTACGGTGGACCTCGATGCATATCGAGACATTTGGGTCTTCGTGCAGACTGACGAGCACGATGCCGTGGCTCCCGTGGCCTACGAGCTCATGGGCAAGGGGCGCGAGCTTGCCGATGCTCGCGGCTGCCGTCTGGTGGCACTGGTCGGCATGAGCCCCGAGGGCTCGCTTGGGGACCTGGAGCATCTGGTTTGCGCGGGCGCCGACGAAGTCCTGGCCTGTCGCGACGAGCGCCTGCGCCAAAACGATGCGGAGGTCTACGCCCGCTTGATCTGCGATTTGGTAGCCGAACGCAAACCCGAGGCCATCCTATATGGTGCGACCGCTTTTGGTCGCGAACTGGCACCCGGCGTTGCCGTGCGTTTGCAGACGGGTCTTACGGCCGACTGCACCGTGCTTTCGATGGATGCGGAGTCGGGCCTACTGCAGCAGACGCGCCCGGCGTTTGGCGGCAACTTGATGGCCACCATCATTTGCCCCAACCACCGTCCGCAGATGGCAACGGTTCGTCCCGGCATCTTTAAGGCGCCCGACTTCGACTACGGCCGTTCCGGCGCGATCGCCCAGGTGATGCTTGCGGAAGACGTTAAGGCCCGTGTCGAGATCTCGATTCCCGCCGAGGAGTGGGGGCAGCAGGCTTCGATTGCCGATGCCGAGCGCCTCGTCGTGGTGGGTCGTGGCATTGGTTCCAAGAAAAACCTGCGGCTGATGCGAAGGCTCGCCGATGCCCTGGGTGCCGAGCTTGGTTGCACGCGTCCCGTCGTGGAGGCGGGTTGGCTGGAGTATCGCCACCAGATTGGCCAGACGGGCGTATCGGTTTCGCCCAGGCTTCTCGTGAGTATCGGTGTTTCGGGCGCCATCCAACATCTTGCCGGCATCGGTGGGGCGGAGTGCATCATCGCCATCAACGAGGACCCGGATGCCCCCATTTTTGGTGCTGCCCAGTACAAGGTTGTCGGTGATGCCGTCGAGGTCGTCGAAGAGCTGCTGGCCCAGCTTGAGCGCTAGGCACGCGCCAGCCAGTCGCGCATCTCGTCCTTAAGGCGGCTCCAAGTTGCCTGCGTGGCGGGGTCGGTAAAGGGCCGCGTGATGCCAAAAGGCGCGTCGAGCAGGCGGTAGATATTGCCCTGCTCGCGCGCCAGCGCGCGGCTCGCTGGATAGACGAGCTCAAACATAAAGCAGATGAGTCCCACCAGGTAGTCTGCGGGCTCGTTGCGTTCATCGCGCGTGACGCAGCGGTGCTCGTCAAAGGCGGCAAGTGTCGGCGACGAGAAACGGCTGCCGAGAAACGTCTTCTCGTCCACCTTGAGGATGGTGTCGACGGTGCTGTCGGCGATGGTACGCATAATGTCGATCTTGTCGCCATCGCGCACGATATTGCAGAAGCTCTGCGTGCGCTCGTCGAGCTGCGCGGGTAGACGGAAATCGCTGTGATAGGCAATGCTCGCTCGGATGAGTTCATCTTCTGCCGGGTCATCGATAAAGTCGCGGATGCTCGTTACAGCGGGTGCATCGGCGGGATTTTCGCCAAAGAGGACCTCGATGCCCAGCGCCGCATGGCTCATGCTCTCGGCGTCCTTAAAGGTGTCCCAGCGTCGCAGCTGCTCAAAGCGGCCCATATCGTGTAGCAGGCCGCAAAGCCATGCCAGGTCAATATCTTCTGACGACCAGCCCTGCTCGCGCGCTACGGCATCGCATGCCTCGGCCACGTGGTACGTATGCTCGATTTTGAGCGCGATGCGTGGGTTGGTGGCGTCGTAGGCATCGGTGTAGCTTTTGAAGGCCGCGCGCGCCCGGTCTCGATCGATAGCTGTCATAATGACTTCCTAAAAATTTGTGTCTTTCGATCCGGTGGCAATTGTAGGTGAACTCGGTTGCTGTCGGATGATGATTCTGCCGTATCGCTACATGCGGCTCGGAGACCTTGTCAGGATGAGAAGCGTATGGTGCTCAAAATCGTTAGAACCGTCTGGCCGGTGATGCTTACCTATGTTGCAATAGGCGCGCCGTGCGGAATGATCATGGGGCAGACGGGAATGGAGCCCTGGATGGTCTTTGCTCTGAGCAGCACGTTTGTGACGGGCAGCGGGCAGTTTATGATTTGCAATCTTTGGCTGGCGGGCGTACCGGCACCTTCGATTATCGCGAGCGTTGCTGCCATCTCCTCGCGTTTTGCGCTTTACTCGGCATCGATCGCGCCGCATCTGAAGAATGCCTCGAAGCGTCAGACGCTGGCTGTTGCCGCGACACTTACCGAGGAGGCATATGGCATCTCGCTTGCCAAGCTGATTGAGGGGGAGGATTGGGGCCCGCTCGAGTCCTTCGTGCTCAACGTGATCCTCATCGCAACATGGGGCGTTTCGTGTACGATGGGCGCCATCGTCGGCGCCGTTGTCGATGTTCCCACCGCCATTGCAGCCTTTGTCTGCACCTCGCTCTTTATCTGCCTGCTCTTTTCGCAGCGGCTGTCGCGCGGCAACGTTGTCGCGGCGGTTTCGGGCGCGGTGTCCGTCGCCGTATGCAAGTTCTTGGGCCTCGTGAATATTGCCGTGCCGGCAAGCGTCGTGGTCGGCATTACCATTGCGCTGGCGTGCGGTGCTGTATTTGACAGAAGAGGTGCCCGCGATGCCCGTTAACGAGTTCTTGGTTCTATGGCTGTCGTCGTGGGCTGCTATCGCGTTCTTTCGCATCGCGCCGGCGTTCGCCTTGCGCGGGCGGACCTTGTCGCCCCGCATTACCGAGGCCCTGGGCTATATCCCGCCCGCTGCCTTTGCCGCGCTGGTCGCCAACGACTTGGTGAGCCCCGGCGCGTTCGGCGCGGGACTCTGGCCTGCCTTGGTTCCCTGGATTGCGGCCGCCGGCGTCGTGGTCGTGGCGGTCAAGACAAAATCGATGCTGTGGTGCTGCGTCTCGGGCATCGTACTCTATATCGTCTTGAGCCTTATATAGGGGTGGCGTCGCGGGCGCCGAATCTCGTTCCATCCCAACTTGTCGAATTTTTCACCGAGCTGGTCTATTTCTTCTGGTACCATGGTCAAACTTTACTGTAGCAAAGCGTGACGTGGGCTTTTGTACCCCGTCAGCGGAAATGGGGGTTTCATGGGACAGGAAGCAACCGCCAACGAGCAAAAGAAATTCAGGGTCCCGCGCATCCCGGGCGACATCATGATTTACCCGATGATCGTCGGTCTTTTGCTCAACACGTTCTGCCCACAGGTTTTTGAGATCGGCGGCTTCTTTACGGCTGCCTGCCGCGGTGGCTCCAATACCATCGTCGCCGCGATTCTGCTGTTTGTGGGCGCCGGCATCAGCTTTAAGTCCACGCCGGGCGCCATCAAGACCGGCATCGTCGTGCTGATTCCCAAGCTGGTCGTCGCAGCGGCTCTCGGCCTGGGCGTGGCATATTTCTTTAACGATAACTTCCTGGGTCTGAGCTCCGTGTCTATCATCAGCGGCATTACGTTTTGCAACATGGCGCTCTACACGGGCATCATGGGCGAGTTCGGCGATGAGTCCGAGCGGGGCGCCGTCGGTATCCTGTTCTTTACGGCCGGCCCCGCCGTCACCATGATCATCCTCGGTGTCTCGGGTCTCGCCAACATTCCCATTGGCACCATTATCGGCTCCATCTTGCCGCTCGTTATCGGCATGGTTCTGGGCAACCTGTTCCCGTTTATCAAGAACCTGCTGGTTCCCGGTGCCAATCCCGCGATTGCCGTCATCGGATTTCAGCTCGGTGCGTCTATGAGCCTGTCGAGCTTTATCACCGGCGGTATTTCCGGCATCTTGCTGGGCCTTGTCACGCTGTTTGTCGTCGGTCCCATCACCTTTGCGTTCGAGCGCCTGTGCGGTGGTAACGGCAAGGCTGCCGTGGCTTGTTCCACCATCGCCGGCACGGCTATGACCACGCCGGTTGCCCTCGCCGAGGTCGCGCCGCGCTACGCCGAGCTTGCGCCCACAGCGTACGCCCAGATCGCCACCGCCGTTATCATCACGGCAATCATGGCCCCGATTCTGACCGGCTGGGTCGATAAGAAGTTCTGCCAGGGCAAGGAAGACCTGTCGCCTGCCGGTGTCAAGGCCATCGAGGAGGCCGTCGCGACCGACATCGATGACGAGTAGCAATTGGCGCCCATCAATGATGCTGGCGTGCAATTCGCGCCGCTAGAGCGCCCGGATGGTCACTGCTTGCAGTGGCCGTCCGGGCGCTCTGCTATTATTCCCCTTACCCCTGCGGAGTAGGGGGTGTTTGTTGCCCAGATTCGAATTGGGCGATTCTGACCATTCGGATATTGAAGGGATGGCGTCTAGTGGTTAAGGCACTCAAGATTGAGATATTCCTGCTATGCATGATTGTTCTTATCGGGCTTGCCGCGCGAAGTCGTCGCTCCTTGTTCTCGAGCACCCTGCAACTATTGTTTAGCATGCTTGGCTACACTTCTGCCGCGTACGTATTATTCGATATGATTTGGACGCTTTCGGATGGTGTGGACGGCACGTTGGGCATTGCAGCCAACTGGATTTCCAACGCGGTTTCGTTTTCGCTCTTCGCCATCGCGTGTCTCATTTGGTTTATCTATTCCGAGACGATGCAGGGCTCTCACCTTGTGACCTCGCGCTATAGGGTGGTGCTTGTAACGTTGCCTACGGCTCTGGTGGTCGTGCTGGCTTTTACCAGTTACTGGACGCACGCCTTGTTCTATATCGATTCGCAGGGCGTGTATCGTCGCGGCTTTGCCTATATGATCCAGCCCATTGTCAGCTACTGTTACGTTATACATACGTCCCTGCATGCGTTTGTGCAATCTCGCAGGGTCGAGAGCCTGCAGACGAAGGCTATCTATCGAACCTTGGCATTTTTCGCCATTCCGGCCCTGGTGGGCGGTACCTTTCAGATCGTATACTCGGTGCCTGGCCTTTGTGTCGGCATAATGATTAGCATGTTGCTGCTCTATATCATCTGCCAGGAGCAACTGATCTCGACTGACCCGTTGACTGGACTCAACAACCGCAACCGTTTTGAGACCTATATGCTGTCGCTCTTTTCAAATGTGGATCAGGCCGAAGATGTATATCTGCTTATGATGGACGCTGACGGCTTTAAGCAGATTAACGATCGCTATGGACATGTGGAGGGCGACCATGCTCTTCAGGTTGTTGCGACGGCGCTCAAGGATGTCTGCTCGGCGTCTGGTGGCTTTATCGCGCGTTATGGTGGCGATGAGTTCGTGGTGCTCCAAAAGGCAGCGGCGGAACAGGATATCATGCATCTGTGCGCGACAATCAACGACGAGCTCGCGCATGCCGAGGTGCCGTATGCATTGCGGATGTCCATCGGTTGCGCGCGGGTCGGCGATAGTGTTGATACCTGGCAAGACTTACTTCGCGCTGCCGATGCGGAGCTCTATCGCGTCAAGGCCGAGAAAAAGAAAGCCGGCGTACAAATACGCTAGAAAAGGGGCATACGACCGTGTTTGGTCGTGCGCCCCTATTGCGTTGGCGGGATTAGTAGCGGCTGTCGAAGATACGCCTCGTCTTTTTCTTGGAACGAGGCAGTTCGCTAGGCCTTTTTGGGCTTGTTTACGATGATGATGCCGCCGCAAACCAACAGCAGGGCAACGATGACGGTAATGGGGCTCGTGCCCGCGCCTTCGCCGAGCAGCAGCGCGCTCAGCAGCACACCAAAGACGGGGTTCATAAACCCAAAGACCGAGACGCGGCTGACGGGGTTGACGGCAAGCAGGCGCGACCACAGCGAGTAGGCGACCGCGGAGATAAGCGCCATGTAGATGATGAGCGCGATGGCGGGGGCAATCGCCGTGGGGGAGAGCGCGCCACCCATCAAAAAGCCGATGGCGGTGAGGACAAGGCCGCCGACCAAGAACTGCCACCCGGCAAGCAAGACGCCGTCGTGCTCGCGCGAGAAGACGCCAATCAGGCAGGTCGAAAGGGCACCCGCGACGGTGGAGGCTAGGATAAAGCCCTCGCCATCGAGCGTAAAGCCAAAGGTGCCGTCCGCGCCCGAAAGGTTGACGAGCGCGACGCCGGCAAAGCCCAGTGCGCAGCCGAGCACTTTGGCCGCATTGAGCTTCTCGGTGTGAAATGCCAGGGCGGCAAAGAGGATTGCGAGGAAGTTGGCGCTGGCCTCGATGATGGAGCTCGACATGGCGCTGGCGCGCGAGAGGCCCAGGTAGAAAAAGAAGTACTGCCCGATAGTCTGGAAGAGCGACAAGATGCAGATGGGCTTGATATCGCGCGCTTGCGGAACGAGCGGTCGGCGCTGGGCCACGCTCATGCCAACAATGACCAGCATGCCGGCAAGGGTGAAGCGCAGGCCCGCGAAGAGCAGCTGCGAGGCGCTGTCGTGCGCGGGAATACCAAAGAGGCCGTAGCCGATCTTGATGCAGGGGAAGGCGGAGCCCCAGAGCGCGCAGCAAACGAGACAGCCCAGGATGAGTCCGGGCAGGGTGGCGAGATACGGCTTGCGGCTTTCCATGATGTCCTTCTCCTATACGCGCAAAGCAAAAAAGAACCCGCCACCGGGGGTGCCGGTGGCGGGTGTTGTTACCCGAGGGGATTGTACCCGATGGAAACGTATTAAGCGAAGTAGGCTACGCCGCTCTCAAAGATCGGCATGAATTTGTCGCCGGGGACATGCTCGGGCACGTTGCGGTACAGGTTGTCGCCGCGACGCTCGGCATGGCCCATCTTGCCCAGGACACGGCCGTCGGGGCTCGTGATGCCCTCGATGGCGAGTGCGGAGCCGTTGGGGTTGACGGAAAGGTCCATGCTGGGCTTGCCGTTCTCGCCCACGTACTGCGTGGCGACCTGGCCGTTGGCAATCAGCTGGGCGAGCACTTCGTCATTGGCGACAAAGCGGCCCTCGCCGTGGCTGATGGCGACGGTGTAGGGGTCGTCCAGGCTGCACTGCGACAGCCACGGGGACAAGTTGGACGAGATGCGGGTGCGCACCAGACGGCTCTGGTGGCGACCGATGGTGTTGAACGTCAACGTGGGCGCATCGGGCGTGGCGTCGACGATGTCGCCGTAGGGCACCAGGCCGAGCTTGATCAGGGCCTGGAAGCCGTTGCAGATGCCCAGCATCAGGCCATCGCGAGCCTTGAGCAGGTCGCGGACTGCCTCGGTGACCTCGGGAGCGCGGAAGAACGCCGTGATGAACTTGGCAGAGCCGTCGGGCTCGTCGCCGCCCGAGAAGCCGCCGGGGATCATAACGATCTGGCTTGCACGGATGCGGCGGGCAAGCTCGTGGGTGCTCTCGGCGACGGCCTCGGGCGTGAGATTGTTGATCACGAAGGTGTCGGCCTCGGCACCGGCGGCACGGAAGGCGCGGGCGCTGTCGTACTCGCAGTTGTTGCCGGGGAACACGGGGATGATCACGCGCGGGCGGGCGATCTTGGCGCCGCCGTACACGTGGATATCCTTGGCGCGGAAGTCGATGGTCTCGACCTCGGGGGTCTCGCCGGTGCTGCGGTAGGCGAAGACGCCCTCGATGCCGCTCTCCCAGGCCTCCTGGAGCTCGGCGAGCTCGATGATCTCGGATCCGGTGTCGATGACATAGCCCTCGACGGTGGTGCCCAGGGGCTCGACGACAACGCCGTCGGCGACCTCGGGCAGCTCGGCGTCCTCGGCGAGCTCGACGATAAAGCTGCCGTAGAGCGGGGTGAAGAGGCTCTCCACGTCTACATCCTCGGCAAGCTCGATACCGATCTGGTTACCGACGCACATCTTGAAGAGGCTCTCGGCGCCGCAGCCGTAGCCGGGCGTGGATATGGCCAGGGCGTTGCCGGTAGCAGTGAGCGCCTCGACGGCGTCAAACGCGGCGAGCAACTGCTGGGCGTCGGGACGGTAGTCCTCGCCATAGGTGGCGGGGGCGATGCGGACGACGCGGTGCGTGAGGCCCTTGAACTCGGGCGAGACGGCGCGGGCGGCCTTGCCCACGGCGACGGCGAAGCTGATCAGGGTCGGCGGAACGTTGAGCTCGCCGGTCTCGTCCTCAAACGAACCGCTCATGGAGTCCTTGCCGCCGATGGCGCCGGCACCCAGGTCGACTTGGGCCATGAGGGCGCCCAGGACGGCTGCCGTGGGCTTGCCCCAGCGCTCGGCCTCGGTGCGCAGACGCTCGAAGTACTCCTGGAAGGAGAGATAGGCGCGCTTGTGCTCAAAGCCGGCAGCCACGAGCTTGGCGATGGACTCGACCACGGACAGGTAGGCGCCCGCAAACTGGTCGGCCTCCATCAGATAGGGGTTGAAGCCCCATGCCATGGCACTCGCCGTGGTGGTCTCGCCGTCCACGGGGAACTTGGCGACCATGGCCGAGCTCGGGGTGAGCTGCGTCTTGCCGCCAAAGGGCATGAGCACGGTTGCGGCACCGATGGTGGAGTCGAAGCGCTCGGAAAGGCCCTTGTTGGAAGCGACGTTGAGGTCGGTGACGAGCGAGGTCATGCGCTCGGCAAGCGTGGTGCCGGCCCAGCTGGGCTGCCACACGCTACGGGCGCACACGTGGGCGACCTGGTGCTTGGGTGCGCCGTTGGAGTTGAGGAACTCGCGGGACAGATCGACGATGGCGACGCCGTTCCATGCCATGCGCATGCGCGGCTCGGCGGTAACCTCGGCGATAACGGTCGCCTCCAGGTTTTCCTCGGCGGCGTAGCCCATGAACTCCTCGACGTCACCGTCGGCGACGGCGCAAGCCATGCGCTCCTGGGACTCGGAGATAGCGAGCTCGGTGCCGTCCAGGCCGTCGTACTTCTTGGTCACGGTGTCCAGGTCCACGTACAGGCCGTCGGCAAGCTCGCCTACGGCGACCGAGACGCCGCCGGCGCCAAAGTCGTTGCAGCGCTTGATCAGACGGCAGGCATCGCCGCGGCGGAACAGGCGCTGCAGTTTGCGCTCGACCGGGGCGTTGCCCTTCTGGACCTCGGCACCCGAGGTCTCGATGGACTCGGTGTTCTGGGTCTTGGAGGAGCCAGTGGCACCGCCGATGCCGTCACGGCCGGTGCGGCCGCCCAGCAGGATGATCTTGTCGGTGGGGGCGGGGCACTCGCGGCGCACGTGGTTTGCCGGGGTAGCGCCCACGACGGCGCCGACCTCCATGCGCTTGGCCACGTAGCCGGGGTGATAGAGTTCGTTGACCTGGCCGGTGGCAAGGCCGATCTGGTTGCCGTAGCTGGAGTAGCCGGCGGCAGCGGTGGTTACGAGCTTGCGCTGCGGCAGCTTGCCCTCGAGCGTCTCGGACACGGGGACGGTGGGGTCGCCGGCGCCGGTGACGCGCATGGCCTGGTACACATAGCTGCGGCCCGAGAGCGGGTCGCGGATGGCGCCGCCCACGCAGGTGGCGGCACCGCCGAAGGGCTCGATCTCGGTCGGGTGGTTATGGGTCTCGTTCTTAAAGAGGAACAGCCAGTCCTGGTCCTCGCCGTCGACATCGACCTTTACCTTGACGGTGCAGGCGTTGATCTCCTCGGACTCATCGACATCGGTCATGACGCCGGTCTTCTTGAGGTACTTGGCGCCGATGGTGCCCATGTCCATGAGGCAGACGGGCTTGGCGTCGCGACCGAGCTCATGGCGCATCTCCATGTAGCGGTCGAAGGCCTGCTGCACCACGGCGTCGTCGATCGTCACGTCGTCCAGGACGGTGCCGAAGGTGGTGTGACGGCAGTGGTCGGACCAATAGGTGTCGATCACGCGGATCTCGGTGATGGTGGGGTCGCGATCCTCATCGCGGAAGTACTGCTGGCAGAAGGCGATGTCTGCCTCGTCCATGGCAAGGCCGCGCTCGGTGATAAAGGCGGCAAGGCCGGCCTCGTCGAGCTCGCGGAAACCGTCGAGCACCTCGACGGGCTGGGGCTCGGGAGTCTCCATGTACAGCGTCTCGGGCAGGTCGAGCGAGGCGATGCGGGCCTCGACGGGATTCACCACGTAGTGCTTGATGGCCTCGATGGCGGCCTCGTCCAGAGCGCCCGAGATCATATAGACCTTGGCGGAGCGCACGGCGGGGCGCTCACCCTGGCTGATGAGCTGCACGCACTCGCTGGCGGAGTCGGCGCGCTGGTCAAACTGGCCAGGCAGGAACTCGACGGCAAAGACGGCGCCATCGCTTGCGGGGAGCTCGTCGTAGGTCACATCGACCTGGGGCTCGCTAAAGACGGTCGGCACGCAGGAGCGGAAAAGCTCCTCGTCGATGCCCTCGACGTCGTAGCGGTTGATGATCCTCAGGGCCTCGATGCCCTTGATGCCGAGAATCTCGGTCAGCTCGCCCTTGAGCTGCTGAGCCTCGATGTCGAACCCGGGTTTCTTCTCCACGTAGATACGAGAGACCATTGGTTCCTGCCTTCCTGATCGGTTGGGCGTACGGTACGGTATGCGGCAGCGGTCGGTTTGCGGGGACTGCCCTGCAGTCGCCTTGAGCCACATGTTTGTAAACCTCACTATGATACGACAGCTCGCGGCGCGTTGAGGACGGCGAGGGTGCTACAGTGAAGCGCAAACAAGAGAAAGGCATCACATGGCATTCGTTTCACTCGCCATCATCGCGCTCGTGGCCTTCGCAAGCCCCTTCATCGCCTCAGCGATTCCCGGAAAACCCGTTCCCGAAACGGTCTTTTTGCTCGTGTTCGGCGCGGTGCTGGGACCTCATATGCTCGGCGTTATCCATGTAGATGCCGAGGTCTCGCTCGTGTCGGAGCTCGGTCTGGCCTTTTTGTTCCTGCTCGCCGGCTTTGAGATCGACCCTAAGAACATTACGGGTGTGGAGGGGCGCTACGGCTTGGCGACGTGGGCCGTCACGTTTGGTATCGCCTGGCTTGCCGTGCGCTTTACGCCGTGGTTCTCGGTCAGCCATTTCGACGGTATCGCCGTGACGCTTGCCTTGACCTCGACGGCGCTTGGAGCGCTCATGCCCATCTTGCGCGAGCGGTCGCTTGCCGGAACGCGTGTCGGTGATTCGATTCTCGCCTATGGTACGTGGGGCGAGCTCGGCCCCGTGCTCGCCATGTCGGTACTGCTGTCTGCCCGTACGGGCATCGAGACGCTGCTGATCTTGGGCCTATTTGCCGCCGTGTGCGTGCTGCTTGCCGTGGTCCCCGGCCGCTCCAAACGCATCGGCAGCCGTTTTTTCGCCTTTATTCAGGAGCGCGCCGATACCACATCGCAGACGTTCGTGCGCCTGACGGTGCTTATTTTGGTCACGCTCGTGGCGTTTTCCGCCATTTTTAGCCTCGATATCGTGTTGGGCGCTTTTGCCGCCGGCTTTGTCCTGCGTTATATCATCCCCGAGGGCAACCATACGCTGGAGACCAAGCTCGATGGCCTGGCCTACGGCTTTTTGATTCCGGTGTTCTTTACCGTATCGGGCGCGAAGATCGATCTGACGGCCGTGGCGTCGCGCCCGGGCTTGCTCGTGGGCTTTATCGTGGCACTGCTGATTATTCGTGCCGTGCCCATTCTCATCTCTATGAGCATTTGTCCCGTGACGCGCGATGTGTCGGCGTATGGTCGCATTACGGTGGCCCTGTACTGCACCACGGCGCTGCCGATCATCGTTGCCGTGACAAGCGTTGCCGTCAACGCGGGCGCGCTGTCGCAAGATATTGCGTCGGTCATGGTTGCCGCCGGTGCCATCACGGTGTTCTTGATGCCATTGCTCGCGCAGCTCTTCTACCGCGTGGTCGACGCCGCACCGGTCGCCGCCGTGGCAGAAGTTGCCGAGCATCCATCCGATGCGCTCGACATTCTGCGCGCCCATCACGATTTGGCGAGTCTGCTCGCACGCGAGCACGAGCTGCTGACCTCGCATGGACATGGTCGTGTATTCGAGGGCCTGCCTACGCTCGATGCGATTGCCGAGCGTCTTTCCGCCGAGGCAGCGAGCGGCCACATCGATGCCCGCATCGTGGACGCGGCGCACCTGCTTGCCGATAAGACCTATGGAGACGAGGTCGACCCGTCCAAGCTGACTCCGCGTGAGCGCCGCCGCCTGGAGCGCGCCAAGCTCGCCGTGCACGAATACCGCCGCCGCATGCTGGAGCTCTACGCGCGCGATGAAGCACAGGACGACGACGGTAAGTAGTAAGGAATGCCGGGATACGGGTTCCGTCCAAATAATAGAAGGCGCGCTGCCTGCGGTTGATGCAGGCAGCGCGTCTTTTGCGTTGAGCTCCGTTGAGGTTCGAAGTAGTGGACTAGTTGGCCATGACGCCTTCGGTCCAGGCCTCGACGTCCTCGATGCGCAGGACGTTGGCGACCTCGGCCACGCAGTCGACGCTGGCAAGCTCGGCGGCGGCAGCCTGGACGTCCTTCTCGAGCGCGCGGTGCGTCAGGAAGATGACCGAGCAGGTATCGCTAGCGCCCGACTTGCCGTCCTCGACCTGGTTGATGAGCGAGATCGAGATGTTGTGCTTGGCAAAGATATCGACCGTCTCGGACAGGGCGCCCACGCGGTCGGCGACCTTCAGGCGCACATAGTACTTAGTCTGGAGCTCGTCCATGGGCTTAAAGGCGAGGTTGTGACCATAGGGCTCAATCTCGGGCAGCGGAGCCACGCCGCGGCTGATCTGCTCGGAGAGCGACAGGATATCGCCCACGACGGCGCTCGCGGTGGGGAAGGAGCCTGCGCCGGCACCGTAGAACATGGTCTCGCCCACGGCGTCGCCTACCACGTAGACAGCGTTCATGGCGCCGTTGACCTTGGCAAGCATGTGATCGGTGGGGATCAGCGTGGGGTGCACGCGAACGTCGACGCCGGCGTCGGTGTTGCGGGCGATGCCGAGCAGCTTAATGGTGTAGCCGAGCTCGCGGGCCTGGGCGATGTCCTCGGCGCCGATGGTGCGAATACCCTGCTGGTACACATCATCGGTGGTCACGCGGGTGCCAAAGCCGATGGAGGCGAGGATGGCCGTCTTGCTGGCGGCGTCGAAGCCGTCGACGTCGGCGGACGGGTCGGCCTCGGCGTAGCCCTTGGCCTGGGCGTCGGCGAGCACGTCGGCGTAATCGGCGCCCTCGGCGTCCATGCGCGACAGGATGTAGTTGGTGGTGCCGTTGAGAATGCCGGCGATGGTCAGGATCTTGTTGCCCACCAAGTCGTGCTCGAGCGTGCTCACGATGGGGATGCCGCCGCCGCAGCTGGCCTCGCACTTAATCTGCACGCCGCATGCGCGCGCCTTCTCGGCGAGCGTCTCGACATGACGGCCCAGCAGGGCCTTGTTGGCAGAGACGACGTGCTTGCCGTTCTCGAAGGCGGTGGTAAAGATCTCGGTCGCGGGGTGCTCGCCGCCGATCAGCTCGACGACGATGTCGACGGCGGGGTCGGTGACGACGTCGTGCCAGTCGCTCGTAAAGGCCTCACGCTCAATACCGGCTGCCTCGGCCTGCTCCCAAGCAAGCGCGCAGGCGCGGGTCAGCTTAAGGTCGATGCCGTAGGCTGCCAGGTACTCATCGTGGTGGCTCTTGATCAGACGGGCCACGCCGCCGCCGACGGTTCCCAGACCGATGAGGCCGACGTTCACGGTGCGCAGGGGTTCGCTCATAGATAGCTCCTTCGTGCATCTTATGGATGGATTAACCGCTTAAAGGTTGAGTGCATTCTAGCGTGAACCGAGGGCGCGTGCTCGCCAGGCAACAGGAGTCGCACAAAACGGCACCCCCGAAACGCTGCGGAAACATTGGAAACACGCTCGCTACAAACGAAACTCCGTAACAAACTGTCAACGTTTGCGCCATAAGGTTTGCCCCGTACCGCAAGACGGCCGCACCGCGGCCAGCGAAAAAAAGGGGGACACCATGTTCAACATCAACAGCGCGCTCAGCCGTAGGAACTTTCTCGCCGGCGCCGCGGCGCTCGGCACCGCCGCCGCACTCGCTGGTTGCTCGTCGGGTGGCTCGGATGGCGGCTCCGCCGATGACGGCAAGACCTTCAAGATCGGTGTCATCGGCCCTCTGACCGGCGCCGCGGCAACCTATGGTGTTTCGGCCGAGAAGGGTGCCAAGCTCGCCGCCAAGGATTTCTCGACCAAGGATCTCAAGCTCTCGCTTAAGTCCGAGGACGATGTCGCCGACGGTGAGAAGGCCATCAACGCCTTCAATACCCTGTGCGACTGGGGCATGCAGGCACTCGTCGGCCCCGTCACGACTGGTGCCGCCGTCGCCGTCTCGGGCGAGATCGCTGACGATATGCTCATGGTCACGCCTTCGGCCTCGTCGCTCGACGTCACCAAGGATAAGACCACGGTCTTTCAGGTTTGCTTCACCGATCCCACCATGGGCGCCAGCGCCGCGAAGTTCTTGGCCGAGAAGTACGCGGATGCCAAGATCGCCCTGTTCTACAACTCCGGCGATACGTATAGCTCGGGCGTTGCCGACGCTTTTGCCGAGCAGGCCAAGGCGTCCAAGCTCGACATCGTCGATACCGAGACCTTTAAGGACGATTCCTCCACGAGCTTTACCAACCAGCTCACCAAGGCCAAGGAGGCCGGCGCCACGCTTATCTTTGCCCCGATCTACTACACGCCGGCGTCCGTTTTGCTCAAGAACGCCAAGGACATGGGCTACGACATGACGCTCATGGGTACCGACGGCATGGACGGCCTGCTCTCTGTGGAGGGCTTCGATACCTCTCTTGCCGAGGGCGTACTGCTCATGACCCCGTTTTCGGCTGACGATGAGAAGAATGCCGACTTCGTCAAGGCCTATAAGGATGCCTACGACGAGACGCCCAACCAGTTTGCCGCCGACGCTTACGATTGCGTCCACGCCATCGCCGAGGCTATCGATAGGGCGGGGATTGACATTTCGGCCGACGGTGCCGACATTGCCGGCGACCTTGCCAAGGCCATGCGCAAGATCAAGATCGAGGGCCTGACAGGCGAGCTGACGTGGAATGACGAGGGCCAGGTCGAAAAGCCCGCCACAGCCTATGTGATCCAGGACGGCAAGTACATCGCCGCCTAAGTGCGCATAAAGCGCGACCGGTGAGGCCGTTTTATTCAGGGCAGGGACGCCTGTAACAGAACGGAAACATTACTTTCACACAATAAAGTGGCATTACTGTATAAAGTAATAGAAATACGCAGAACTATGGATAAATGAACAAAACAAAAGAAAAGTTGAAATAATCGCCACTTTTCTCAACTAAAGCGTCTACTATTTTGCGAACGCCGAACACGGCGAAGGATGGCCTGTCGGGCAACTGAAACCCGACGATAAATGAGAGGAGAGCCGCATGTCGAGCCTCACCGGTAAGTCATTGAACCCTGTTATGAATCGCAGGAGCGTTATCGCGAGCGCAGCAGGTCTGGGGGCGATGTCCATTCTAGCTGGTTGCTCCTCCAACGGCGGCGACAGCGGTTCCGCTTCGAGCGACGCTTCGTTTAAGATCGGCACCATCGGCCCGCTGACCGGTGCCAACGCGTCCTACGGCAAGTCCGTTACCCAGGGTGTCGAGCTTGGCTGCAAGGATTTCTCGACCAAGGATCTGCCGCTTGCCAGCAAGGCCGAGGATGACCAGGCCGATGGCGAGAAGGCCGTCAACGCCTTCAACACCCTGCTCGACTGGGGCATGCAGGCCCTCGTCGGTCCGACCACCACGGGTGCGTCGGTTGCCGTTGCCGCAGAGTGTGGTAACGACCCCAAGACGTTCATGATCACCCCGTCCGCGTCCTCCGAGGACGTCACCGACGGCAAGGATTGCGTCTTCCAGGTTTGCTTCACCGACCCCAACCAGGGTGTCAACGCTGCCAAGTTCCTGGCCCAGAAGTATCCGGACGAGAAGTTCGTGCTGTTCTATAACTCCGGCGACGCCTATTCTTCGGGCATCGCAGATTCCTTTAAGGCCCAGGCCGCTGAGTCCAAGCTCGAGATTGTTGACGAGGAGACCTTTAAGGACGACTCCGCCACGAGCTTTACCAACCAGCTGACTAAGGCCAAGCAGGCCGGCGCCACCATGATCTTTGCGCCGATCTACTACACGCCGGCGTCCGTCCTGCTCAAGAACGCCAAGGACATGGGCTACGACGTCAAGATGATGGGCTGCGACGGCATGGACGGCATCCTGGGCGTTGAGGGCTTCGATACCTCTCTTGCCGAGGGTCTGCTGCTCATGACCCCGTTCTCCGCCGACGACGAGAAGAACGCCGACTTCGTTAACGCTTACAAGGATAAGTACGGCGATACCCCCGACCAGTTTGCCGCCGACGCCTACGACGGCGTGCACGCGGTGGCCGAGGCCGTCAAGGAGGCCGGTCTTGGTGTCGACGCCGATCCGACCGAGGTCGCCGAGAAGCTGTCCAAGGCTATGCTCAAGATTACCGTTGACGGTCTGACCGGCAAGCTCACCTGGAACGATAAGGGCCAGGTTCAGAAGGAGCCCACGGCGTACGTCATCACCGATGGCAAGTACGTACAGGCCTAATAAGCCGCCTCACATAGAGCGGTTTTGATCCCAAGCAGGGGAGGTTTTGGCCTTCCCTGCTTGCTTGGTATCTAGGGACAGTGTAACGTCCCTGTTTCATACATTAACTGGAAACCTATTCGAAAGGGGGATGTGGAACATGACGGTCTTTATCCAATACCTGGTCAACGGCCTGTCCATGGGCAGCGTCTACGCCATCATCGCGTTGGGCTACACCATGGTCTACGGTATCGCCAAGATGCTCAACTTCGCTCACGGCGACGTCATCATGGTCGGTGCCTATGTCTCGTTCTGCGCCACGTCGTATCTCGGCCTCCCGGGCTGGGCATCTGTAGTTCTCTCTTGTGTGGCCTGCACGGTTCTCGGTGTTCTCATCGAGGGTCTGGCCTATAAGCCGCTGCGTCAGGCGGGTCCGCTGGCCGTTCTGATCACGGCTATCGGCGTGTCCTACTTCCTGCAGAATGCCGCACAGCTTCTGTGGGGCGCCACGCCCAAGAACTTTACTTCGCTCGTCGCCTTCCCGGTGCCGGAGTTCTTGGCAAGGTTCAACGTGAGCGCCGTCTCGCTCGTCACCATCGTCGCCTGCCTGGTTATCATGGCCGGCCTGATGTTCTTTACAGGCAAGACCAAGATGGGCAAAGCCATGCGCGCCGTGTCCGAGGACAAGGCCGCCGCTCAGCTCATGGGCATCAACGTCAACCGTACCATCTCGATGACGTTCGCCATCGGCTCTGCCCTTGCCGCCATCGCCGGCGTGCTGCTGTGCTCCTACTCGCCGGTGCTGCAGCCTACGACAGGCGCCATGCCTGGCATCAAGGCCTTCGACGCCGCCGTCTTCGGTGGCATCGGCTCCATCCCCGGCGCCTTTGTCGGCGGCATTCTCATCGGCATCATCGAAGCGATGGCGCAGGCCTACATTTCCACGAGCCTTGCCAACTCCATCGTCTTTGGTGTTTTGATCATCGTCCTGCTCGTCAAGCCTGCCGGCCTCTTGGGCAAGTACGTCCCCGAGAAGGTGTAGGTGAGCGCTATGAAGTTTCTTAAAGACAAGCAGACGCGTCACGACTTTGTCACGTACGCCATGTGCCTTGTGGCGTTCGCCATCGTGTTCTTTATGCAGTCTAACCACATGATTCCGCGCATGATCGCCGGTCAGCTGGTTCCCATCACGGCCTATATTGTCATGGCCATTTCCCTCAACCTTGTCGTCGGCATCGCGGGCGACTTGTCGCTGGGCCACGCGGGCTTTATGAGCGTCGGCGCCTATACGGGCATCGTTACCGCTGTCGCGCTGGAGAGCGCCGTTCCGTCCGACCCGATGCGCCTGATCATCAGCATTGTGGTCGGCGCCATCGCTGCCGCCATCCTGGGCTTCTTGATCGGTATCCCGGTCCTGCGCCTGAGCGGCGACTATCTGGCCATCGTGACCCTGGCTTTTGGCGAGATCATCAAAGAGATCGTCACTTGCCTTATCGTGGGCGTCGACTCGCGCGGCCTGCACGTGATCTTTAACATCACGGGCAACTCTACGATCGACGACCTGCACCTGCTCGAGGACGGCACCGCCATCATCAAGGGCGCCCAGGGCGCCTCGGGCGTGTCGACGTACTCGACCTTCCTCGCCGGTGCCATCCTGGTCATGGTCGCGCTCGTGATCGTGCTCAACCTGGTTCGCAGCCGTACCGGCCGTGCCATTATGGCCGTGCGCGATAACAAGATTGCAGCCGAGTCCGTAGGCATCTCCGTCACTGAGTACCGCATGATCGCCTTCGTGGTTTCTGCTGCCCTCGCCGGTGCTGCCGGAGCCCTCTTCGGCGGTAACTTCTCGCAGCTCTCCGCCACCAAGTTCGACTTCAACACGTCCATTCTCATCCTGGTGTTCGTGGTCCTGGGCGGTCTGGGCAATATGCGCGGCTCCGTCATCGCGGCGGCGCTGCTCACGGTGCTTCCCGAGCTGCTCCGTCAGTTCTCGGACTACCGCATGCTCATTTACGCTATCGTGCTGATCCTGGTCATGATCTTTACCAACAACCCGCAGCTCAAGGCGTTCTTCGCACGCATTAAGGATCGCTTTGCTTCCAAGAAGGAGGTGGCAGCCGATGCCCAGTAAATTTGAGTTCAAGAAGGGCAAGATGGTCCCGTATCCTTCTGGCGCCATCGTTCCCGATCGTGACCTGGGCGAGCGCCCTGCACTCGAGTGCATCCACCTGGGCATTGAGTTCGGTGGCCTTAAGGCAGTCGACGACTTTAGCCTGACTATCGGCAAGACCGAGATCGCCGGTCTGATCGGCCCCAACGGTGCCGGTAAGACCACGGTCTTCAACCTGCTCACCAAGGTGTATCAGCCCACGCACGGCACCATCCTGCTCGACGGAGAGGATACCTCGGGCAAGTCGGTCTATCAGGTCAACCGCATGGGTATTGCCCGTACATTCCAGAACATTCGCCTGTTCAACACCATGACGGTGGAGGACAACGTCAAGGTCGGTCTGCACAACCAGGAGCGCTATTCCGGTTTTGAGGGCGTGCTGCGCCTGCCGACGTATTGGAAGCACGAGAAGGCTGCTCACGAGCGCGCCATGGAGCTGCTGTCCATCTTTGATATGAAGCATCTGGCAAACGAGCAGGCTGGCTCGCTGCCTTACGGCGCCCAGCGTCGTCTGGAGATCGTCCGCGCGCTTGCCACCAACCCCAAGCTGCTGCTGCTCGACGAGCCTGCCGCCGGCATGAACCCGTCCGAGACCGCGGAACTCATGGAGAACATCGTTAAGATTCGCGACACCTTCGGCATTGCCATCATGCTTATCGAGCACGACATGTCGCTCGTCATGAATATTTGCGAGGGTATCTGCGTGCTCAACTTTGGTAAGGTCATCGCCAAGGGCACGGCCGAGGAAATCCAGAACAACGACGCCGTTATCGAGGCATATCTGGGCAAGCAGGATAAGGGGGAGAACTAAATGGCAGAGCCGATGCTTTCCGTCTACAACATCAACGTCTGGTACGGCGCCATCCACGCCATCAAGGACATCTCCTTTAACGTTAACGAGGGCGAGATCGTGGCCTTGATTGGTGCCAACGGTGCCGGCAAGTCCACAACGCTCAAGACCGTCTCGGGCCTGCTGCGCTCCAAGACCGGCTCCATCAAGTTTATGGGCGAGGACATTACCCATACGCCTGCCGACAAGCTGGTGGGTAAGGGCCTGGCTCAGGTCCCCGAGGGCCGTCGCGCCTTTTTGCAGATGACGGTCGAGGAGAACCTGGAGATGGGCGCCTATACACAGCCCAAGTCCACGGTTGCTTCGGGCCTGGAGCGCGTCTACGAGCAGTTCCCGCGCCTTAAGGAGCGCCGTCGCCAGGTCGCCGGCACCCTTTCGGGCGGCGAGCAGCAGATGCTCGTTATGGGCCGCGCCCTTATGAGCAACCCCAAGCTGCTCATGCTCGACGAGCCTTCCATGGGCCTGGCGCCGATTCTGATTGAGCAGATCTTCCAGATTGTCGAGGACCTGCACAAGGCTGGCACCACGGTGCTTCTGGTCGAGCAAAACGCGCAGATGGCGCTTTCGATTGCTACGCGCGGTTACGTGCTCGAGACCGGCAAGATCACCATGACCGGCACCGGCCAAGAGCTACTGCACGACGATAACGTGCGTAAAGCCTACCTGGGTGGTTAATCCATTCAACAAAGGGGGCGCTGACCAACCCGGTCAGCGCCCCCTTTTTAAGTTGCGGTGGAATAGGGACTAAATGGGAGTCTCAGAGGCCAAAACAGTCCCTATTCCACCGCAACTTCATGGGGATGTGTGACAATGCCCGTCGGAAAACATCTGCTGTCTTTGGGGGTCTATCTATGGTGTACGAGTTTTGTGCCGAGAACTTTGAGCGGGTGCCGGCGGCTATCGATGCCGGTGCAAGGCGTATCGAGCTGTGCGACAACCTTGCCGTTGGTGGTACCACGCCTTCGGCCGGCGTTATCAGCGTTACGACCAACTATGCCCACGAGCACGATGCACGGGTGATGTGCATGATTCGCCCGCGTGGCGGCGACTTTCACTACAACCAGGACGAGCTGCGTATGATGGAGATGGACCTGGGCCTTGCCGTAAGCGCCGGCGTTGACGGCTTGGTCTTTGGCTGCTGCAAGCCCTGCGCTGGCGGATGGGCGCTCGACGAGCTTACGTTGGGCGCCCTCGTGATGGCCGCGGGCTGCGCGACTGAGGAATGCAAGCGTGAGCCCATCGACATCACCTTCCACATGGCGTTTGACCAGCTCTCGCCCGAGGCTCAGCTCGATGCGATTGATACACTTGCCGACTGCGGCGTTACGCGCATCCTCACGCATGGCGGCGCTGCCGGTACGTCGATCGAGGATAATTTCGATTACCTGGCTCGTTTAATCGAGTATGCGGGTGATCGTTTGACCATCCTTCCCGGCGGCGGCATCACTACGGCAAATCGCGATGCGGTCGCGGCGGCGCTAGGCGTCTCCGAGCTCCATGGCACCAAGATCGTGCCGCTGGAGGTATAACCCGTGGCGCTGGTATTTGACGTTCAGCAGGCGAGCGGTAAGCCCGACGATAATCGTCGCCCTGGCACCGCGTGCCCCTTTTGCGACACGGAGGGACTTGCCAATATCATCCAGCGCGATGGTGACTGCATCTGGCTCGAGAATAAGTTCAAGGCCTTGCGGGCCACACGTCAGACCGTATTGATCGAGTCTGCCAATCACGACGCCGACCTGGTGACCTATGAACCGGATGAGCTGCATCATGTGATGCGGTTTGCCCTGGGCTGTTGGCAGCAGATGATCGATTCCCAACAGTACCGCAGTGTGCTCATGTACAAGAACAAAGGCCCGCTTTCGGGCGGCAGCCTCGTCCATCCACACATGCAGATTGTGGGCCTGGAACAGGAGGACGGCTATGCGGCGCTGACCTCAGCCAACTTTGAAGGCATCAGTGTCTGGCAACAGGGGAGAATCTCGGTCGACATCTCAACCGAACCGATCATGGGGTTCTTTGAGGTCAACGTTTCAGCCCCGCAGGGAATCGCCGGCAGCGATGACACGAGAGACCAAGCCGAGACGGACCTCTTCGCCGATGCGATTCAGGTAGCTCTGCGCTATATCCTGAACGAGCACCATGGTGGTCGCGCAGAGTCGTACAACCTGTTCTTCTATCACATGAGCGGCCGGACCATTGCCAAGGCGCTTCCACGTTGGGTGGTTTCACCCTACTTTGTCGGGTATCGGCTGGCTCAGGTCAATGCTGAGACCACGCTCGATGTTGATGCGGAGCGACTCCGCGCACATCTGGAGGCGCTCACATCGTAAAGTGAGCGCCCGCACACTGCGGACGGTTTAGCGCGCCATTGCATCGCGGCCGGCCTCGACGCGCTTGCGCTGGGCGGCGCGCTCCTCGCCGGTCAGACGCTCGAAGAAGTGCCCGATAAGCGAGGCGAGCACCTGCTGAAACAACGTTCCACACATGACGGGAAACACAACTTCGCCCGGAAAGTATTGCGTGGCGATGACGGCGCCCGAAGAGATATTGCGCATGCCGCAGGTAAAGCACATGGTGGTCGTTTCGCTATATGGCAGATGCAGCGCGCGGGCGACCAGAATGCCGACGACAAAGCCGCTGATGGCGAAGACCAAAATAAAGAGGGCAACTTCCAGGCGCACCGCGTTCATGTGCAGCACGTACTCGCTCATGGCGGTGGAGTTGGAGGCGATAACGCCCATCATCATGAACTTGCAGGCGGGCGAGAGCGCGGGGGAGAGTTTTTCGTGCCCCCATCCGCGCGTGAGCTCGTTGATCACGATGCCGAGCACGGCGGGGATGGCGATCATAAAGGCCATGTTCTGCATCATGCTCGGCATGTCGATCGAGACGGTGGCGCCCAGCAGGAGCTTGAGCGTAAGCGGAATCGTCACAGGGGAGATGACCGAGGACGTCAGGATGATGGTGAGCGCGAGCGGGCCGTTGCCGCCGAACATGCTGATCCACATAAAAGCGGTGACTGCCACGGGCACACTGTATTCGAGCACGATGCCGCAGACAAGGTTGGGGTTGGAACCAAAGAACAACGATCCCATGGCGTAGGCCGCGATGGGAATAAGCGCCGCCGAGACCAACAACGCCAGAATCAGGTGCAGCGGACGGTGGAACACCTCGGCTACCTGGTGAAAGGTGTTGCTGAGCGCACCTTGGAACGTCATAAAGGCAAACAAGGTGGGAACGATGGGCTTGAGAACGCCGATCTGTTGAGGAAAGAGCACGCCGAGCGCCACGCAAATCGGAACGATGACCTGCATATGCCCCGCGAGAAACTTGCCCAGTCCAGCCCATTGCCTCATATGCTCTTGTGACTCCCTTTGCTTGTGAATCCGTTTTGACTGGATATGCTAGACGCTCACATGTGTCCGTGCGTCAGAAACGCTCGATTATTTCGAGGCTATTACCGGCATCGTTTACCGAAACCGCGGCGTGCTGCGGCGATTTGCGTCCGCGCCGCACGGTATAATAAATCCGTTCAACAGATCTGCCTGCCGAAGCGGGCATACACAGAGGACTCATCGCTATGAACCGTGAGAGGTATCGCGGCGACCTGCCCCTATCGGGGGTGGGTGCCTATGTCATCGCTTAAGACGACGCATCGCTGGGCGGTCGCTCAGCAAAACTCCGAGCTCGAAAAGGAGCTTTCGGCTGGTCTGGGCATTCCCGGGCTGGTGGCGCGCATTATGGTCGCGCACGGCATTGGCTCCATCAAAGAGGGCCAATTGTTTTTGACGCCTTCGCTCGATCGCGACTGGGCCGACCCACTCATTATCCCGGGCATGTCGGTCGTTGCCGACCGCGTCGAGCGTGCTATTCGCAACCACGAGCACATTGCAGTCTTTGGCGATTTTGACGTTGACGGTATTACGTCGACCTGCCTGTTGACCGAGGCGCTGCGCACGTTTGGCGCCGATGTCACGCCGTTTATTCCGCATCGCTTTGATGAGGGCTACGGTCTTTCGCGCGCGGCGCTCGACCGCGTTAACGAGCTCGCTCGCCCCCAGCTGATCGTAACCGTCGATAACGGCATTGCCGCCAAGGAAGAGGTTTCCTATCTGGAGAGCCTGGGGATCGATTTGGTGGTCACGGACCATCACGAGCCCTCCGACCAGGTGCCGCAGGGTGTGCCCCTGACTGACCCCAAGCTCGAGGACGAGGGCCCCTCGCGTGAGCTTGCCGGTGCTGGTGTGGCGCTCAAGCTGGTGCAAGTCCTGGGTGAGCGCCTGGGCAAGCCGTCGTATTGGCGTTCGCTAATCGAGGTCGCGGCGCTGGGCACCGTGTCCGACATGATGCCGCTCACGCCCGAGAACCGCGCGCTGGTTGCCGAGGGCATCCAGCAGATGCGCGTAACCGCTCGCCCCGGCTATATCGCGCTTGCCGCGCTCGCCAAGGCGGACCTTTCGAGCATTACGGCGGATGGCCTGTCATTCTCGCTCATTCCCCGCTTAAACGCTGCCGGTCGCATGGCCGATCCCAAGCTGGCGCTCGACCTGCTGCTTGCCCGCGATCCCATCGAAGCAAGCGCACTGGCGGCTGAGCTCGAGGAAATCAATCGCCAGCGCCGTGAGATCGAGGCGGAGCTCACGCGCGATGCCATGGCAAAGGTCGAGGAGACCTATGACGGCGGACGCGCGATCGTCGTGGGCGGCGAAGGCTGGCACGAGGGCGTCAAGGGCATCGTGGCAAGCCGTCTGACCAACCGCTACCACGTGCCGGCGCTGCTGTTCTCGATCGAGGACGGTATCGCGCGCGGCTCTGGTCGCTCGGTGGGCAAAGTTAACCTGTTTGACGCCATCGAGCGCTGTTCCGACCTGATGATTCGTCGCGGCGGACATGCCGGTGCGGTGGGTGTGACTATCGAGGCATCCAAGCTCGACGAGTTCCGCCGTCGCCTTTCCGCCGTGTTGTCCGAGCTTCCCGCCGAGGACTTTGAGGACACCGACGAGGTTGCCGCCACGGTCGACCTTTCCGAATTGAATATCGAGACCATCGAGCAGATTTCCCGCCTTGAGCCGTTTGGCCAGGGTAATAAGGTGCCGCTGCTGGCTGCCGAGGGCGTGACGATGTGTGATCGCGCCGTGGTGGGTAAGACCGGCGAGCACATGCGCTTTGTGGCGACCGATGGCGCCGCGAGTGTGCCGGCCATTATGTTCCGCGTGCCGCAAATCGATAAGCTCATCAACTGCGATAGCGCTGTCGACTTGGTGTTCGAGGCCGTTGCCGAGCATTGGCAGGGTCGTGTGAAGCCCAAGCTCATGGTCAAGGATGTTCTGGTCCGCGATACCACGCTGCCCAGCGTCGACGATCCGGCATGCGAGCTTCGTCGTGGCGTGCAGCCGGCGGATTCCGGCCTGCGCTTGGAGTCGCGCAAGCGCGAGACGCTCGCCCAGCTTTCCTATACCGAGCTCACGCGCTCGCTTATCCATAGCTTTATCGGATCGAACCAGCCGCACCGCGCGCAGGTTGAGGCGCTCGACGCCTTGGCCGATCACCAGAGTGTCTTGGCGGTTATGGGAACGGGCCGCGGCAAGTCGCTCATCTTCCATGTGCATGCCGCGCGTGAGGCGGTGCTTCGCGGACGTGCGAGCATCTTTGTCTATCCGCTGCGTGCGCTTGTTGCCGACCAGGCCTATCACCTCTCGTCGACGATGGCATCGCTTGGCATTGGCGTTGGCGTGCTGACCGGCGAGACCGTGGAGGCCGCACGCGATGACGTGTTCGCCGGCCTAGCTTCGGGCCGCACCGGTATCGTGCTCACGACGCCCGAGTTCCTATCTATCCACCGTGACCGCTTCGCGCGTTCGGGCCGCATCGGCTTTGTCGTTATCGATGAGGCGCATCATGCCGGTCTTGCCAAGGGCGGCGACCGCAGCGCCTATCTCGACATGCCCGATATCCTCAAAGCCCTGGGCGACCCGGTCGTTATGGCTGCGACGGCCACCGCGACGGCTCCGGTCGTGGCCGAGCTTGCCCGCATGCTGCCGATCACTCGCACGGTGGTCGACGAGACGGTGCGCGAGAACCTGCAGCTCGAGGACGACCGTGATCTTGCAAGTCGCGAGAACCGTTTGGTGTCGATTGTGGCGACGGGGGAAAAGACCGTCATCTACGTCAATTCGCGCGACCAGTCCGTGGCGCTCGCCAAGACGTTGCGCAAGCGTGTGCCCGATTGCGCAACCCATATCGCGTTCTATAACGCGGGACTTGCGCGTTCCGATCGCCGTCGCGTGGAGGAAGCTTTCCGAGACGGCAGCCTCAGCTGCATCGTCTCGACATCTGCCTTTGGCGAGGGCGTCAACCTGCCCGATATCCGCCATGTCGTGCTCTATCACATGCCGTTTGGCGGCATTGAGTTTAACCAGATGAGCGGCCGCGCCGGTCGCGATGGCCAGCCCGCCGTGATCCATCTGCTCTATTCGTCGCGCGACGCCCGCATTAACGAGCGCCTGCTCGACTGCTATGCGCCCGAGCGCGACGAGCTCGTCACGCTCTATCGCGCACTGCAGACCATGTGGCGCTCCAACCGCGGCAAAACCGGGGACGATTCCTTTAGCGCGAGCGATATCGACATCGCGCAGATGTGCCTTGCCATCGATGCTCGCACGCCGGTCGACGAGCGTTCGGTGGAAAGCGGCCTGGGAATCTTCGAAGAGCTTGGTTTTTGTCGCGTTTCGGGGTTTGACGACACCCGTCGCATCGCGATGGCCGAAAACCCCGGCCGCGTGCAATTGAGTAGGTCAATTCGCTATTTGGAGGGCTTGCGCTCGCGCATGGAGTTTTCGGCTTTCCGGAGCTGGGCGCTCGATTCGTGCGCTTCTGATATGCTAGCCAAAGTTAACCGCCCGATCGTACCGCGGGCCTAGGGGAAGGGGACCTCGATGGATGCCGCAGCCCGTACCGCCCATGATTCCACCCTCCAGCCGTTTTCGGAGATGGAGCACTATAAGCATGCCGATGAGCTGCCGCCCGAGATTATGGCGGACAGCTACGACAAGCTGGAGCGCCTGTGCCTCAAATATATGAATGAGGACGACTTTTCTAAGGTGGAGCAAGCCTACTGCTTTGCCGCCGAGAAGCACTGCAACCAAAAGCGCCGCTCGGGCGAGATGTACATTAACCATCCCGTCGAGGTTGCCATCATTTTGGCCGATCTCAAGATGGACTGCGATGTGGTGTGCGCCGCGCTGCTGCACGATACCGTCGAGGATACCGAGACCTCGCTCGCCGATGTTTCCGGCCTGTTTGGCGATACGGTGGCCGAGCTCGTCGATGGCGTGACCAAGCTCACCAACATCGAAGTCGACAGCATGGACGAGAAGCAGGCGCTCACGCTGCGCAAGATGTTCCTTGCCATGTCCAAGGACATTCGCGTCATCATCGTTAAACTTGCCGACCGTCTGCACAACATGCGAACGCTGGCAGCCCTGCGCGAGGATCGTCGCCTGTTTAAGGCTCGCGAGACCATGGACGTGTATGCGCCCCTGGCCGACCGTCTGGGCATGAGCTCCATTAAATGGGAGCTCGAGGACCTGTCCTTCTTCTACCTTGAACCCGACGCCTACCAGCGCATCGCGCGCATGGTGGCGGAGTCGCGCGAGGTCCGTGAGCGCTATCTGGCCGAGACCATCAAGACACTCACCGACGAACTCAACCGCATTGGCCTGGAGGACTTCCAGATTAACGGCCGTTCCAAGCACTATTGGTCCATCTACCAAAAGATGAAGCGCAAGGGCAAGGAATTCTCCGAGATCTACGACCTGGTGGCACTGCGTGTCATCACGCATTCGGTGCGCGATTGCTACTCCACGCTCGGCGCGGTGCATACGCTGTGGCACCCCATGCCCGGTCGCTTTAAAGACTATATCGCCATGCCCAAGGTCAATAACTACCAGTCGCTCCACACGACGGTCATCGGCCCCACGGCTCGTCCGCTCGAGATTCAGATTCGAACCTACGAGATGCATGAGCAGGCCGAGTACGGCATTGCCGCCCACTGGCTATACAAGAAGTCGGGCGGATCGTCTGCTTCCAAGACCAATGACGCTCAACGTTTGGACGACCAGATCAACTGGCTCAAGCATTCGCTCGATTGGGCGGCTTCCGACGAGATCACCGATGCCAAGGAATACCTGCACTCGCTGAAGGTCGATCTGTTCGATCAGGAGATCTTTGTCTTCACGCCCAAAGGCGAGGTCATGGCGCTTCGTGCCGGATCCACGCCGCTCGACTTTGCCTATGCCGTTCACACCGAGGTGGGAAACCATTGCGTCGGCGCCAAAATCAACGGTGCGGTGGCTCCGCTCACGCACGAGATTAAGACGGGTGACCGTGTCGAGATCCTGACCAACAAGAGTTCCAAGCCGTCGCGTGATTGGCTCAAGATCGTTAAGACACCTTCCGCCAAGTCAAAGATCCGCCGCTATTTTGCCGCTGCGACCAAGGACGACGACGCTGCTGCTGGTCGCGATATGCTGGGCAAGGACCTGCGTAAGCGTGGCTATGGCATTTCTACGCCGCGTTCGACGCGTGCGCTCAACGCCGTGGCGGAGCAGTTTAACTTCAAGCAGCTCGAGGACCTGTTTGCCGCCGTCGGCGCCGGCAAGGTTGCCCCGCGCGCTGTGGGCAATAAGGTCGAGCAAATCTTGGACCCCAAGCCCGAGGAACAGCTCACCAAGGCCGAGGCTATCGCCGAGGTCGTGAAGCAGCCCGCTCGCGGCTCCAACCGCAAGCCGCAAAAGCGCGGCAAGAGCGCCAGTAACGGCATTATCGTCAAGGGCGAGAGCAACAGCGGCCTGCTGGTCCGTCTGGCTCATTGCTGCAACCCCGTGACGGGCGACGACATCGTCGGCTTCATCACGCGTGGTCGTGGCGTTTCGGTGCATCGCGCCAACTGCCCTAACGTCAAGGGTCTTATGGAACATCCCGAGCGCATGATTGATGTGGAGTGGGACGGCGCTGCCGATACCCTCTTCCAGGTCGAGATCGTGGTCGAGTGCCTGGACCGCATGGGCCTGCTCAAGGATGTCACCATTGCCATTGGCGATGCGGGCGGCAATATCCTTTCCGCCGCCACGTCGACCAACCGCGAGGGTATTGCAACCCTGCGCTTTATGGTCGAAATTTCGGATGCGAGCGGCCTGGATCCGCTGCTGGCTTCCATCAGCAGTGTCGATTCGGTCTACGACGCTCGCCGTCTTATGCCCGGCGAGGGCGGAGCGCAACTCAAGCGCCGTGTGTAGGTGCGAGAGCCTCTCAGCATCATAGATATTGGTTACGTTCGAGGCATCGTTTGGTGCCTCGAACGTATTTTAGAAGGAGGGTATGCGCATGGGCGATATGACTTTGGACCTGACACCCCGAGGCGCGGCTTCGATTGAGGCGCTCGTCAACGGCCCGATTCAGACCAACAGCTACGCCGTGATTTCGAATGACGAGTGCTTAATCGTCGATCCGGCGTGGGAGGGCGAGCGTCTTGTGGAGCATATCCACACCGCGCATCCCGAGGTGCGCGTACTCGGCTCTGTCTGCACGCACGGTCATGCCGACCATGTTGGCGGGGTTGCCGGGGTTCGAGCTGTCGTTGGCGACAGCGCACTATATGAGTTGTGCGCTAAGGACGTGACGGTACCTCGCGCAAATATCGAGGAGCAGCGCGCCATGTGGGACATCGAGACGCCCGATCCGGGTGAGCCGACGCGCTTGCTTGCCGAGGGCGATACAATCGAGGTGGGCGACGTCTGCCTGCAGGTGATCGAGACGCCGGGGCATACGCCGGGCGGCATTGTCCTGTTCGCCGCGACCGAGCAGGGGAACATCGCCTTTGTGGGCGACACGCTTTTCCCGGGCAGCCACGGTCGTACCGATCTTTCCGGCGGTGACGAGGCGGCGATTATGCGCTCGCTTTCCAAACTTGCCAAGACGCTTCCGCCCGATACCGTTTGCTTGACGGGCCATGGCGGTTCGACCACGATGGCGCGCGAACTTATGCAGAACCCGTTTATGCAGATGTAGGCTCGAAGCCGTCTTTCGAACCACGAAGACCACTCAATCGTCAAGCTATTTTCCCCAGTGGGTCGATTCTGTGGGGCAAACGGTCAAAATTTGTCCAATCGGATGGTATTCGTGAGCAAACGAACGTTTATGCTCGGGTATGTCGTGGTAAAATCTCAGGCGTTATCGGAGCAACCTTACAGGAGGTTTCTTTTATGCTCGTCAACGCAGCAGACATGCTCAAGAAGGCCGAGGCCGGCAAGTACGGTCTCGGTGCCTTCAACACCAACAACCTCGAGTGGACCCTGGCTATTCTCCAGGCCGCCGAGGAGGCCAAGTCTCCGCTGATCCTTCAGTGCACCGCTGGTGCCGCTAAGTGGATGGGCGGTTTCAAGGTCTGCGCCGACATGGTCAAGGCTGCCGTCGAGGCCACGGGCGTTACCGTTCCCGTCGCCCTTCACCTCGATCACGGTTCTTACGAGGACTGCTTCAAGTGCATCGAGGCCGGCTTTACGTCCATCATGTATGACGGCTCTCACGAGGAGACCTTCCAGCTTAACCTCGACCGCACCAAGGAGCTCGTTGAGCTTGCCCACTCCAAGGGCATGTCCATCGAGGCCGAGGTCGGCGGCATCGGCGGCACCGAGGACGGCGTGACCTCCAGCGGCGAGCTCGCTGATCCTGCTGAGTGCAAGCAGATTGCTGACCTGGGCGTCGACTTCCTCGCCTGCGGTATCGGCAACATCCACGGCGTGTACCCTGCCGACTGGGCTGGCCTTTCCTTCGAGCGCCTGGGCGAGATCAAGGCTCAGACCGGCGACCTGCCCCTCGTCCTGCACGGCGGCACCGGCATCCCCGAGGATCAGATCAAGAAGGCCATCTCCCTGGGTATCTCCAAGATCAACGTCAACACCGATCTGCAGCTCGTCTTCGCCAAGGGTGTTCGCGAGTACATCGAGGCCGGTAAGGATCAGCAGGGCAAGGGCTTTGACCCCCGCAAGCTCCTCAAGCCTGGTCGCGACAACATCGTTGCCCGCACCAAGGAGCTCATGGAGGAGTTTGGCTCCGTCAACAAGGCGTAAGCGTCGCTAAACTTCCCGTCGGAAGCCCCGTCCCCCTACACTGTTTCCTTTACGCTCACCTGACTTCGCCAGAAGTCGCGCCAAGGAAACAGTTCCGGGGGACGGGGCTTCCTTCGTTTAACGCCGCAGGGTTACGAGTCTGAATTAAGATGGCTACTGGCTTCGCCAGAAGTCGCGCAATGGGAAAAGCTTCGGGTGAACGGGGCCTCCTTCGTTAACTCGCTACAGGGTTACTGGGCTGAATTCATTTTTAGAGGTACCGTTTATCGGTGTTGAGGGTTCCTTTATTGGGGCTTTCTTTTTTATCTCGCTACAATGGGCTTCAAGAGTTCTAATGACTTGGAGTTTGGTATGGCTGTTATTAATGTGCTGCCTTCGGATGGGAAGGTCATTGACGAGGGTCCTGTTGGTTGCTCTGTTGATGTTTGCTGTGATGATTTCCGTCATCTCGATATTGGACTGCCGCCCGAGATTCTTCGTCTCAAGGATGCCGGATATTTGACGCAGGCTGTTGCGGCTTGTGATCGTCTTTTGGGGCAGAATCCCGATCCCTCGCTTGCTGCCTGCGTTCGTGCCGAGCGGTATCGCATGCTTGAGACGCCGCTTCATTTTTCGGTGTCGCGCGATCGGGCTATTGCGATGATTCGCGAGGAGTGGCCTGAGTTTACCGAGGAGCAGTTTGACGATCTGATTGACCGTAATCGTATTGACTGGCGCTTTATCGATGGCGAGCTGTTCGTTCTCGACAACTTCCTCGATTCGCTTCGCGTATATCCCAAAGAGGTTCCCGGCATGCGTCCCGATCCTACGGACGGAATTGCACTGCGCAACGAGATGCTCAAGGAGATGGAGTCACAAAACGGATTGACTCGCGTTATTACGCTTAAGGCGTCCTTGTCTGTCCCCGGCGCTCTAGAGGGGGAGACCGTTCGCGCTTGGCTTCCCGTAGCCGCCACCTGCCGCCAACAGTCTCAGGTCGAGATTCTCGACATGACGCCGGAGGGTGCTGTTGCTCCCGCGAACGCTTCGGCGCGTACCGCCTCGTGGTCTTCTTCGAGTGAGCGCTCATTCTCGGTGACTTATCGTTATCACATCGATGCTGCTTATTGTGATGTCTACGGTGGCACACTTCCGGTTCATCCGCGTATGGACGCGCCTCTGCCCGAGGATATTTCCGAGGACCGTCCGCACATTGCATTTACGCCGTATCTGCAGCAGCTGACGGCCAGCGTTGTTGGCGGACTCGAGGATCCGCTCGATCGCGCCCGTGCTATCTATGATTACCTGACGCAGTATATCGACTATCGCTATCAGCCGCCGTACTTGCTTTTGGGATCTATTGCCGATGACTGCGCGCATTCGCTCCGCGGCGATTGCGGCGTTATGGCGCTCACGTTTATCACCATGTGCCGTATCGCGGGCGTGCCTGCCCGTTGGCAGAGCGGCCTCTACGTTGCGCCCGATTCGGTGGGGTCGCACGACTGGGCAGAGTTCTATACGCCGCAGACCGGTTGGCTCAACGCCGACGTGTCATTTGGATCTTCTGCTCGCAGGATGGGGGAGGAGTGGCGCCGCCGTCACTACTTTGGCAATCTCGACCCATGGCGTATGGTGGCCAACAATCGATTCCAGGCAGAGTTTGAGCCCTCTTTCGACGGCATGCGCGAGGACCCTTACGATAACCAGATGGGTGAGGCTTCGGTCGACGGTCGCGGATGCCGTCAGCGCGAGATGCTACGCACGGTCGAACTCATCGAAATGCTCGAAGTTCCATTTTCGGACTAATCGGTAGAAAGCTGTGATAAACTAACTCACGCATTACGTGCCCGAGTGGCGGAATTGGCAGACGCAGTGGACTCAAAATCCACCGTTGGCAACAACGTGCGAGTTCGAGTCTCGCCTCGGGCACCATACATGCAAGTGAGCGTTCAAGGGGGTTGCGGCCCCCTTTTTCGTGCCGAACTCGCGTGAGCGCGCGAAGCGTTAAGCAAACAGGCCTGCGGCCTGTTTGTAGCGGAGCGTGGCGAGGGCGCCTCGCGCCCGAAGCCCGGGGCTTCGCGAAGCGAAGGCCCTTCGAGTCTCGCCTCGGGCACCATACATGCAAGCGAGCGTTCAAGGGGGTCAAGGCCCCTTTTTCGTGTACGTAATGTGATAACGCGCTGTACGTGTTATTATTCGCAAGGCGTTGTTCCCGCAATGCCGTAAAGAGGAACCCGAGGGTTCCCACCTTTTGGCGCCAATGAGCAGCTGACTGGTCATACAACTTAGATTCCCTTCCTCAAATCGAGGATTTCTATGTGTACGACCTGGTTGCTGAGAAGCGCCGGGTTATTTTTTTATGAATGGAGGTAGGGAAAATAGCTAAGTCTGATGACACCCGCATCAACGACGAGATTACTGCATCTTCGTGCCGTTTGATTGGCGTCGATGGCTCTCAGCTCGGCCTGTTCGCCATCCGCGATGCCCAGCGTGTCGCCGACGATCAGGGTCTCGACCTGGTCGAGATCGCTCCCAACGCGGAGCCGCCGGTCTGCAAGGTCATGGACTACGGTAAGTTCAAGTACCAGCAGGCCATGAAGGCCAAGGCTGCTCGTAAGAACCAGTCCAAGGTCGAGGTCAAGGAAATGAAGTTCCGACCCAAGATCGACGTTGGCGACTACGAGACCAAGAAGGGCCACGTTCTGCGTTTCCTCAAGAAGGGCGCACGCGTTAAGATCACCATCATGTTCCGCGGCCGTGAGATGGCTCACCCGGAGCAGGGCCTTAACGTTCTCGAGCGTCTCGCCGAGGATCTCAAGCCTTACGCTACGGTCGAGTCCAAGCCTAAGATGGAAGGCCGTAACATGCTTATGCTGCTCGCCCCGATTAAGGGCGCCTTCGATGAGGATAAAGCGGCAAGCGATACCAAGTAACTAGTGTTCTGTAACCGATTAAGGAGTATTTCATGCCTAAGATGAAGTCCCACAGCGGCACCAAGAAGCGTTTCCGCAAGACTGGTACCGGCAAGCTTATGCGCGCCAAGGCTTTCAAGAGCCACATCCTGAGCAAGAAGTCCACCAAGCGTAAGCGTGGCTTCCGTCAGGAGACCGAGATTGCCGCTGCCGACCGCAAGGTCATCAAGTCGCGTCTCGCCTAAGTTCGCGTTCCCGTTTTTCGTTTTACCGTCTAGGAGTTGATAGAACATGGCACGTATTAAGCGCGCTGTTGCCGCCAAGAAGAAGCGCCGTACCGTTATGCACCGTGCGAAGGGTTACTACGGTGCCGCTTCGCGTACTTACAAGCATGCTAAAGAGCAGGTCCAGCACTCCCTGCAGTATCAGTATCGTGATCGCCGCAACAAGAAGCGCGAGATCCGTTCTCTTTGGATCACTCGTATCAACGCTGCTGCTCGCCTGAACGACATCTCTTACTCTCAGTTCATGCACGGCCTGAAGGTTGCCGGCATCGAGCTCGACCGCAAGGTCCTGGCTCAGATGGCTTACGAGGACATCGAGTCCTTCAACGAGCTGGCTACCATCGCCAAGAAGGCTCTCGAGGCCTAATAGATTCTCTTGAATCGCTAGGGGAGTGTCGCGTTGTGGCGGCGCTCCCTCTTTTTATCTGAAGCGCGGTTTACATTGCTAAAAGCGCGGGTAGATAAACACTTACAGGTGACCGATCTCTATATATTCCTGAACCAAAGGGTCATCATCTGATACGTGCGGAAGATCCGCACCAGTCTTTCTATTACCTATAGAAAGCAATATGTTGTGTAGGACTTGTGAAGAGTGGAATTGACGTCCCACAGAGCTTCGCGGTCTGGCAATATATCTCCTTGCCGCGCGGCCCGGTCGGACCGGATGAGCCGCTAAGCGTGCACCTTGAGAACCGGATACTGCGAGGATGGACACACCAGATGTGTCGCATCCGGGCAGACATCGAACCATTTGAAATGGTCTAACTTGGATTTGTTTTTCGCAAGGCCGCCGAGAGGCGGCCCCGAGAAATTCCTTTTCCTATACTAAAACCATATGAATCGAACGGAACCGATCAGCGAATGACTGAGAGGACCGGACGGGCTCGAAGCCCATGCATTTTGGACGGAGAGTTCGATCCTGGCTCAGGATGAACGCTGGCGGCGCGCCTAACACATGCAAGTCGAACGGCACCTATCTTCGGATAGAAGCGAGTGGCGAACGGCTGAGTAACACGTGGAGAACCTGCCCCCTCCCCCGGGATAGCCGCCCGAAAGGACGGGTAATACCGGATACCCCGGGGTGCCGCATGGCACCCCGGCTAAAGCCCCGAC